>JAHJSN010000008.1 GCA_018830445.1 Alphaproteobacteria bacterium
ATGGTTCCCTGCCGGGAACCTGAATGTCAGCCCGGAACACTGTCAGCCCGGAACACTTGGCAACCTTTTGATTGTGTTCTGGATTCACAAACATTTGACGACCTCCACCCGGGAATCAAATGTTTGATCCAGAACACTAGCCCTGCCGGACGAACCGACCTGGAAAACAATGTCGCAGCCTGTTGAGACGGCAGCCTGGTGATCCGGCTCCGACACTTGGGTTTCCCTTGCAGCACGCTATCGACCAACTGTCGGAGCCATAAGGAGCACGAGCAACACTATGATTCCAGTGTAGCTTTTGCACCAAACGTTTGGCAACGAGCCAAGCCGCAGGTGGGGGCCAGACGTCAGGTTCGCACCACGAGTGTACTCGATTCAACGCTTGATACCGGGCGAAGGTCGTCAGGCGTTAGTGTATCCAGAGCACAAACAAGGAATCTCCTGGTGTTACGGCGAAGGCGCTTGGGAAACGTGCCTCGAAGTCGCAACATGGACGCATGGATGTGACCACGGCTGCGTGTTATGACGGCCCTGCTGGCAAGCGTCAAGTTGCCGGCTGAAACGAGCCGCCGCGCCCGCCAGCCAGGGACTGCATCGCCTTGTTTGTGGCGCATTGGGCGGCTAGCTCGATTGAATCATTGGATCATCCCGCGTGACGGAGCAATGCAGGCAACCTGGGCAATTCATTTGAGCAATTTCCGCGTGCGGGCCTTGATGCTGGCACTCGCCGCGGCCGTGCTCTACCTGCCGGCTGCACTGCCCGCCGCCCAGGCGCAGGGTTTCAAATGGCCATGGGAAGAAGATGAGCCGCGCCGTCCCGCCCAGCAGCCTCCAGCCCGAATGGCCCCCGATCCCTATACGCCGCAGGGCCAGCAAAGCGGCGGCTGGACCGCCAGGACGTCGATCTGCCTCGACCTCGAGCGCCGCCTCGTCCAGGAAACCCAGAACAGCGGCCAATTCCGCAGCCGTATCCCGCAACTCGAGGCGGACATCGCGCAGCTTCGCACTCAGGTGAACACCTTCGAAGCCCGGCTCGACCGCGGCGGATGTTATGAGGAATTCCTGTTCACCCGCACTTTGCGGCAAACCCCCAAGTGCACCGGGCTCGTCCGCCAACGCAACGAATTGCGCCGCCAACTCGCCGGCCTCGAAGCCGAACGACAGGATTTGAATACCCAGTCAGGCCGCTCCTACCAGGATGAGATCGTCCGTGAATTGGCCCGCAACAACTGCGGCAGCGACTACGCCCGCGAAGCCAACCGGCGTGACCGCAACGCATTCAGGCCGTTCTGGGAAGACCAGGAAGGCGGTTCCGGTTACGCAAATTCCTACCGCTCTTTGCCATTCGCCACCTACCGCACGCTGTGCGTCAGGCTGTGCGACGGCTATTACTTCCCGGTGAGCTTCTCGACATTGCCCAATCACTTCCAGCGCGACGCCGAAGCCTGCCAGTCGAAATGCGCCGCCCCGGCTGCCCTCTACTACCACCAGAACCCCGGCGCCGGTGTCGAGCAGATGATTTCAGTCTCGACCAACGAGCCCTACACCCAGCTCAAGGAAGCCTTCCTCTACCGCAAGAAGTATATCGATGGCTGCTCCTGCAAGCAGGCCGAGTTCCTGCCCCAGACACCGGCCCCGGTGCCCGCAGCCCCACGCGCGCCCGGTGACCGCGCCGACGTCGGCCCGCGCCAGGAACCGTTGCCCTATCGGTAAGTCAGCCGCCCATCATCCGCATCGGCCTGACCGGGAACACCTCTTGCGACTTCACGTCCAGCCATTGCTGAAGCAGCGATGCCGAGACCGCCGGCTATCCCAGTCTCTTGCGAACGCGCTCGCGCCCGATGAGCGGCAGCAGCACGTTGAGTTCCGGCCCTTTGTCGCGCCCCGTCAATGCCAGCCTGAGCGGATGGAACAACGCCCGCCCCTTGGCACCGGTCCGCGCCTTCACCGCTCCAGTCCACGCCCCCCAGGTATCACCGTTCCACGGCTCTGCGGGAAGATCCTCTGCGGCAGCCTTGAGGAACCCGTCATCCCGCTCCGCTGCCGGTTCGATGTCGCCGGAGACGACCGCCCACCACTGAACCGCATCCGAAAGCTTATCCAGGTTGCCCCGTACTGCGTTCCAGAAATCTTCGCCGCCTTCGACCCCCATCGCCTCCAGCCGCGCCGCGACATCTGCGTAATCGAGACCGTGCAGCAGCTTGGCATTGAGCCCCGCCAGTTCCTGCGGATCGAACCGAGCCGGAGCGGTGGAAATCTTGGAGGGATCGTAGAGCGAAGCCAGCGTCGCCAGATCCCGATGCGGCTCGATCGCATCCGACGTCCCGATCAGCGCCGCATGGCTTGCAACGGCCATCGGTTCGATACCGGATTCCCGCATGCCCGCGATCGACAGATCCCCGAGCCGCTTTGACAGAACCTTGCCGTCGGCCCCGACCAGCAGGCTATGGTGCCCGAACGACGGCGCCGTTGCGCCCAGCGCCTCGAACAGCGCCACCTGCACGCCGGTGTTGGTGACATGATCTTCGCCGCGCACGATATGGGTGATGGCAAGATCCGCATCGTCGACGACGCTGCAGAATGTGTAGAGGTAGCTGCCGTCCTCGCGGATCAGCACCGGGTCCGACAGCGATCCCAGATCCACCGTCACCAGACCGCGGATGAGGTCGTCCCACTGCACAAGCGTCTGTTGCGGCGTGAGATCGCTGCCATCCTTCGTGTTCGGCAGGCGGAAGCGCCAGTGCGGCGTTCGCCCCTCGGCGGCCAGCGAGGCGCGCTCATCATCGCTCAGCGCCAGCCCGGCCCGGTCGTAGATCGGCGGCAACCCCCGCGCCAATTGACGCCGGCGGCGACGGTCGAGCTCATCGGAGGTCTCATAGCAGGCATAAAGCAGCCCCTTGGCCTTCAGCTTTTCGGCGGCCGCATCGTAAAGCGCGAGCCGCTCTGACTGGCGCACTTCTGCATCCCAGTGGAGCCCGAGCCAGCGGAGATCTTCGCGGATGGCGGCAACGTAGTCTTCCCGCGAGCGCTCGGTATCGGTGTCGTCGAACCGCAGGATGAACTTACCGCCCGACTTCTTCGCGAAAAGATAGTTCAACAACGCCGTTCGGACGTTGCCGATATGAATTAGCCCGGTAGGGCTCGGCGCGAAGCGCACGATTGGTGTCATGGAGCGGTGTTCTTTCGCCGGTTTCGTTTCGGCGCAGACGCTACCCGGTTTGCGGGCGGACATAAAGTCGGGATCCCCCGACTATCTGCGCACCACCTGCGATAAAAAGCCCGTCAGCCGACCGACATCGCGCGGATCGACGCTGGTGAATTCCACCGCGCGCCCCGACCGGGTGAAGACGGTGAGCTGAAGATAACGGATCGTATTGAGCCCGGTGACTTCCACCATGCTGGAAACCCCCAGAATGATCAGGAGGAAGAACCCGATCAGGAAACGTTCCAGCCAACCGAACTGCAGCACTCCGATCAAAAGGAGGCCCGCGGCAAGAATGAAGACCGCCGCGCTGAGCATCAACCCGTCCGTATCGCGCTCCGCGACTTCGTTGACCTTGTAGGAAACGATGTCTTCAAGACGCACCGCATGGCTACCGAGCCGCAGGACGTCGTCCCCGCTGGCCGCCTCTTGCGAAGCGTCATCGGCGACAGCGGTTTCAAGCCACCACATGGGCGGCGCTTCGTGGGCGATGCAGGACTGGCTCATAATGGACCAGTCTCTCAGGATTTGGTTTTTGTTTCGCTAACGCCGAATGCGCTGGATCTGCCGCAACGGCGATAACCTCGCAAGGGCGACAAGCTCGTGTTCTGGATCAAACATTTGATCCCCGGGTGGAGGTCGTCAAAAGTTTGTGAATCCAGAACACAATCAAAAGGTTGCCTAATGTTCCGGGCTGACATTCAGGTTCCCGGCAGGGAACCATATGTCAGAGTCGGAGCACGGGGACGATCGCAACATGACCGGACCTCAAGCAGACAAGACGCTTGATCGGCTTGCCGGCCCCGCACACCCAATCCCCTACCCCGGCTCGCCTTCTTCCCTTGGGGCAACCATCTTCGGAGCGTCACCGCCTATGGGTGGAAGTTCGCCGGGAAGGTGGGCGTCGCGATAGCGATTGGTGATCGGATAGCGCCGGTCGCGGCCGAAGTTGCGCGCCGAAATCTTCACGCCCGGCGCCGACTGCCGCCGCTTGTATTCTGAAATGTAAAGCAGCCTCTCGACCTTCTTCACGGTCTCGACGTCGTGCCCGCGCGCCACGATGTCGGATACCGGCATCTCCATTTCGACCAGGCATTCGAGAATATCATCGAGCGCGTCGTAGGGCGGCAGGCTGTCCTGGTCGGTCTGGTTCTCGCGCAATTCCGCACTCGGCGCCTTGGTCAGGATGCGCTGCGGGATCACGACACCCGCCGGACCCTTTCCATCTGCAATTGCGTGGCTGTTGCGCCACTTCGCGATGCGGTAGACCTCCGTCTTGTAGAGATCCTTGATGGGGTTGAACCCGCCGTTCATGTCGCCGTAAAGCGTCGCGTACCCAACCGACATCTCCGACTTGTTGCCGGTCGTCAGCACCATCGCGCCGAACTTGTTGGAAAGCGCCATCAGGATGACGCCGCGGGCGCGGCTCTGGATGTTTTCTTCAGTCACGTCGGACGCAAGCCCCTCGAACAGCCCCGTCAACGCCGCATGAAACCCTTCGACCGCCGGCCCGATCGGTACGATGTCATAGCGAACGCCGAGAGCCTTCGCACAGGCTTCGGCATCGCCAAGGCTCTCTTTCGAGGTGTACTGGTAGGGTAGCATCACGCAATGCACCCGCTCGGCGCCCAGTGCGTCGACCGCCATGGCTGCAACCAGTGCCGAATCGATCCCCCCCGACAAGCCCATGACGACGCCTGCAAACCCGTTCTTGTCGACGTAATCGCGAAGCCCGAGTACGCAGGCCGCATAGGCCGCCTCATCCGCCTCGGGCACCATCGCCCGTTCCCCCTGCCGGCACCGCCAGCCGTCCGCCCCCTGCTCCCATTCGGTGATCTGGATCGTCTCGCACCAGCCGGGAAGCTGCACGGCAAGGTGCCGGTCGGCGTTGAGCACGAACGAGGCACCATCGAAAACCAGTTCGTCCTGCCCGCCGACCTGGTTGACGTAAACGAGCGGCAGCTCGCTCTCGGTCACCCGCGCTACCGCAATGTTGAGCCGCAGGTCCGGCTTCGTCCAGTCGAACGGCGAACCGTTCGGCACGACGATGATCTCCGCCCCGCACTCCGACAGGCACTCGACCACATCCTCCGTCCAGATGTCTTCGCAGATTGCCACTCCGAGCCGGACGCCCCGGAAATTTATCGGCCCAGGCATCGGTCCTGAAGCAAACACGCGCTTCTCGTCGAACACGCCGTAATTGGGGAGTTCGACCTTGAACCGCAGCGCCGCGACCTCGCCGCCATCGAGCAGCGCCACCGCGTTGTAGACCTTGCCGTCCTCCGGCCACACCGTCCCGACCAGCATCGCCGGTCCGGTTCCCGCGGCCGTCGCCTTCGCGAGCGCCATGACCGCATCCCGGCTTGCCCGCTGGAAAGAGGGCTTCAACACGAGGTCTTCGGGCGGATAGCCGGCCAGAAACAGTTCCGGAAAAACGATCAGATCTGCGCCAAGCCGGCCGGCATCCTCGCGGGCCTGCAAAGCCTTGGCGGCATTTCCGTCGAGATCGCCCACGGTCGGATTGAGTTGCGCGATGGCAATTTTCATGAAGGCTTCGGCCCATTCGGTTTCAATGGATGATTGAGCCAGGCATTATCGCCGCCCCTGCCCGGCTGGCAACTGCCCTTTGGCCTCGCGCCCCGCGATGCGCCAGAGCGCTCACGCCTGCGGCTCCCAGGCCAGCAACTCCTGCGCCTGCTCGTTGGAATGAACCGGATGCACCATGCCGTCGCGGATCACGTAGACCCATTCGAGTTGCGGCGAAGCTGCAATATCCTCCGGCGTAATGGCTTCGAGAACGTCCTGGAAGCCCGTCACGAAATCCCACATGATCTCGTACTGCTCGGCATCGGAGAATTGCGACCAATCATCCGGCAACAGTCCAGCCACTTCCTTCTGGAACACGACACTGCCGACCCGCTGCGGCAGCAGGTAGCCCATCGAGACCTGTTCGGCGATCGCATTGAGATAGCCGAGTTGGACGAGCCCCGAACATATATAGGCATTCGGCGGCTTCAGCCGCCTGCGGCGATGCCCCTTGATGGCCCGGCTCGCCCCCCAGATCCTCGCCTTGATCCCGAACACCAGTTCGTTGAAGAACGCCCAGCCGAGCCGGAACACGGTGGCGTAGGAATAAGCCGACTCGATCGAGTTCAGCATCCGCCCGCGAACCAGCGACTGCGCACGCTTGTCGAACCAGGTGCCGCGCAATCTTTTGATGCCGACGACCTGCCGCTTGTCATTGAGATAGCCGGCAAGATTACTGAGATCGACGCCCTTCGAGGAACTCTCGATGACGAAGGTATTGTTGAAACCCTGCTCCTGATGCGGAACCAGGAAAATCAGCGCGGCGTGTGAAAACGAGCCCTGCGTCGCCCACCGGATCAGCCAGGACCTGAAATCGCGATGCTTGCGGGTCAGGATGATGTCGGCACGATTGAGATAGGGCCCGCGCAGGAACTCGCCGGCCGGCATCGGCCAGACGGCGGGTTTCGATACGTCGCCGTCGACCTTCTGAGCAGTTGAATCAACCGATTCCATCAGTGCCTGATCTCCTGCCGCCGACGCACCCGTTCGCAGCTACGCACCCGCCTGGACGGACCGTGCCAGCCAGGAATTGCTTCACTCCCGGCGCGCCACATCTTGCCTGCCGATCAGGCCGTCGCCGTGGCCGCCAATCCACCATTCGAAATCCGTTGCTTCTGGATGAGCTGCGCGACAAGGAACGCCAATTCCAGCGATTGGTCGGCATTGAGGCGTGGATCGCAATGCGTGTGATAGCGGTCGGAAAGCTCGGCATCCGAGATGGCAACCGCCCCGCCGGTGCATTCGGTGACGTTGTCCCCGGTCATCTCGACGTGAATGCCGCCCGGATGCGTGCCTTCCGCCCGGTGAACGTCGAAGAAGTCCTGCACTTCGCTCAAAATCCGCTCGAACGGGCGCGTCTTGTAACCGCTGTCCGAGGAGATCGTATTGCCGTGCATCGGATCGCAAACCCACACCACCTTGCGGCCTTCGCGCTCGACGGCCTGAATAAGCTTGGGCAGATGCTCGCCGACCTTTCCCGCCCCGAAACGGCTGATCAGCGTCAAACGGCCCGCCTCGTTCTCCGGGTTGATGATGTCGATGAGTTGCAGTAGCTCCGCCGGGTCGAGGCTCGGGCCGCATTTGAGCCCGATCGGGTTGCGGATGCCGCGAACGTATTCGATATGCGCGTGATCGGGCTGCCGCGTCCGGTCGCCGACCCACACCATGTGCCCCGACGTCGCGTACCATTCACCGGTCGTCGAATCGAGCCGCGTCAGCGCCTGCTCATATCCAAGCAACAACGCTTCATGACTCGTGAAGAAGTTGGTCTGGCGCAGTTGCGGGGTATTTTCCGCCGTGATCCCGATCGCCCGCATGAACGACAGACTTTCGGTGATGCGGTTTGCAAGTTCCTCGTAGCGGTGCCCCTGCGGTGAACCCGCAACGAAGCTCATGTTCCACTGATGCACGCGCTCAAGGTCGGCGTAGCCGCCCTGCACGAAGGCCCGGACCAGGTTGGCCGTTGCCGCCGATTGCCGGTAGGCCTGCAACATGCGCTGCGGGTCAGGCGTGCGGTCTTCAGGCGTGAACTCCATGCCGTTGATGATGTCGCCACGATAGCTCGGCAACTCGACGTCGCCGATCTTCTCGGTCGGCTTCGAACGCGGCTTGGCGAACTGGCCCGCGAGCCTGCCGACTTTAACGACCGGCGAACCGCCCGCATACGTCAAGACGACCGCCATCTGCAGGAAGATCCGCAGGAAGTCGCGGATATGATCCGGCCCGTGCTCGGCGAAGCTTTCCGCGCAGTCCCCGCCCTGCAGGAGGAACCGGCGCCCCTCGGCAACTTCGGCGAGCCGCTTCTTCAGGTCGCGCGCTTCACCGGCAAACAACAGCGGCGGGAACGTCGCAAGCTTTGCTTCGACATCCTTCAGCGCCTGCGGATCGGGATAGTCCGGCACCTGCATGATCGGCAATGTGCTCCAGCTATCGGGCGACCAGTCGGCTCTTTTTGCCGGCATGTTTTTCAACTCCTAAGATTCTCGTTATCTCACGCCCGCCAAGACGATCGCGGTGACACCCTTTCGATCATGGCGGGAAGACGCCTGGGCCGCATGGATCAGCGGCCGGTCGGCATCGCGCAAGTGCTTCTGGCGAGCCTTATAGGCCATCGCCTGCCCAGAAACCAAGCGGGAAGGCACACAGGCTCTATCGACTTGCAGCCGGAACGCCTAGTTCAGCCGGTGCAACTCGGCCTCGATGGTAATCCCGATCTCGTCCGAAATGAGCGGAACACCCCGTGAGATCCCCCATTCGGACCTGAGAATCTGGGCCCGCGCCGAAAATCCGGCAGCGATCACCCCTTGATAGATGGGATTGACGTTCGACAGCGGGTGCTCGCCGATAAAATTCCAGACGACCGCCAGTGTCACCGGTTTGGTAATGCCGTTGATGGTCAGATCGCCCACAACGCTGGCCGTCTTGGCGCCCGTCACCGTGACCGAGGTGCTGGTAAAGGTGATGTCGGGGTGAGCCGCCGCATCGAGGTAGTCGTTGGTCGACCCCAGGATCCGGTCGAGAGCCGGTACACCGGTCATCACCGATTGCACCTTGATCGTCACGCCGAGCTCACTTTGCTCCGGCCGCTCGGGATCGAATGCCAGCCGCCCGATCACGTCCCGGAAGTTCCCCGACTGCCACGACATCCCGAGATGATTGTAGTTGAAGCGAACGCTGGTGTGGTCCTTGTCGATGACGAATACGCCACCCTCGGCGGCATGTATCGGCAGGCAGCCAAGACAACTGAACCCGGTTACCAGCGCGGTAGCTGCAAGCGCGATCAATAAACCCTTCATCGCATCCCTCGCATAACCAATAGCTCGAAGCATCTTGTCATTTACGGGCACTGCTACAGCCCCGCCGACATACCCCCGTCGACGGCAAGTTCGGCACCCGTCACGAACGCGGAGTCATCAGAAGCAAAAAACAGCGCCGCGGCCGCGATGTCCTCTCCGGTCCCGAACCGGCGCATCGGTGTCTGATCGATCAGCGCCTTGTTGATCATCGGATTGCGCAGCACCCGCTCGGTAAGCGCGGTCTCGACGAAGCCGGGCGCCAACGCATTCACCCGGATGCCGTATGGCGCGTATTCGACCGCAAGCGCCCGGCTCAGCGCCGAAACCGCTCCCTTCGTCGCCGAGTAGCCGGCAAGCTGCCGCAACCCGCGATGCCCCATGATCGAGGCGACATTGATCAGCGAACCCTTTCCGGATGCCTTGAGCAGGTTGAACCCGTCGCGTGCAATCCTTACCACCCCGTCGAGATTCACTTCCCGGATTTTCACCCAGTCGGCATCCGAAAGGTGACGGAAATCCTCGCGCACGTTGAGCCCGGCGTTGTTGACAAGGATGTCGATGCGCCCCTGGTCCTGATCGATCGAACGGAACAGCGCGGTGACATCCTGTCCCTTGGAAACATCGACGGCCCTGGCGGTCGCCATCAGGCCAATCGCCTTCAGCGCTTCGGCCTCCCGCTCGGCTCCCGCACCGTCGATGTCGGCCAGATAGACATGCGCGCCTTCCCCGGCAAACCGCCGCGCCATCGCGAGCCCTATCCCGGCAGCCGCCCCGGTTATGACGGCGATCTTGTTTTCGAGGCGTTGCGGCTGGCCCACGGAACTTCTCCGGCTCAAAAATTCATTCGACCCCCGATGTCAAACCCTTTTTCGGGGTGTTGAACAAGGGCTTACCGCGCGGCCTGCAGTCGCGTCTCGGACTTCGTTCGCATCGTCACCAGTTCCTCGGCAGCCGAAGGATGCAACGCCATCGTCCTGTCGAAGTCCTCTTTTTTCGCCCCCATCCGCATGGCAATCGCCGCCATCTGCACGATCTCGGCGGCATCGTCGCCGACCACGTGGCAACCGACGATTTTGTCGCTTTCACCGTCCACGAGCAGCTTCATCAGCATCTTCTCGTCGCGCCCCGAAAGCGTCGCCCGCATCGGCCGGAAGCTGGACTTGTAGATATCGAGAACTTTGCAGTGTTCACTTGCCTGATGCTCGGACAGGCCGACGGTGCCGATTTCCGGCGTCGAGAACACCGCCGTCGGGATCAACTGGTGATCGATCCGCCACGGCTTGCTGCCGAACTGGGTATCGGCAAAGGCATGCCCCTCGCGGATCGCCACCGGCGTCAGGTTGAAGCGGTCGCAGACATCACCCACCGCGAAGATGTTGTCGACGTTTGTCCGGCTCTCGCCATCGACCACGATGTGCCCGTTCCAACCCTGCTCGATACCGAGCGCTTCAAGACCCAGTCCCTTGACGTTCGGTGAACGCCCGATGGCGTACATGATCTGGTTGGCCTCCAGATGCGCGCCGTTATCGAGCTGCCCGACAAGACCGTTGCCGGCCCTCTCGATTTTCGCGAATACCTGCCCGAGCACCAGCCGTATGCCGCGCTTGGCGTAGGCCTCGCTGACCGCATCGCGCAAATCCTCGTCGAACCCGCGCAGGATCTTTTCGCCCCGGTAGACGAGTGTGGTGTCCGCACCGAGCCCGGCGAAAATTCCAGCAAACTCGACGGCGATATAACCGCCGCCGACCACCACCACCCGCTCGGGCAGCTTGTCGAGGTGAAACGCCTCGTTCGAGGTGATGACGTGTTCGCGGCCAACCAGCTTCTCATCGACGTTCGGCGCACCGCCGGTCGCAATCAGGATCTTGTCGGCCGTCACCAGCCGTCCGGAAGAAAGCCGCAGCGTGTTGCGGCCTTCCAGCACGGCGCGTTCTTCGAACAGCGAAACCCGCGCTGTCTCGAGACCCTTTCGATAGAGCCCCTCCAGCCTGCCGATCTCCTTGTCCTTCGCCGAAATCAGCGTGCCCCAGTCGAATGTCGGCTGTTCCAAGCTCCAGCCGAACCCGCCCGCATCCTCGAAGGCATCGGCATAACGCGAAGCGTAAACCATCAGTTTTTTCGGCACACAGCCGCGGATAACGCAGGTGCCGCCGAAGCGGTATTCTTCCGCAAGCCCAACCCGCGCGCCGTGTCCGGCAGCGATACGCGCGGCCCTGACGCCGCCCGAGCCGCCACCAATCACAAACAGGTCGAAATCGAATTCGGCCATCTTACAAAGCATCTCCACGCCATGCGGTCCGGCACGTATCAGGTTCGCCGGACGCCGCAGCTGTCATTCCTGCCGGCCTGCAAAACCGGCCGCCTACTCAAGCCTCGTCATCACCACGATCTTCGCGCTCGGATTCGATCAGCCGCACGCCGTCGTCGCCCGAAACGATTGCAACATCGCAGATATCGACGAACAGTCCGCTCTCGACCACACCGGGCACATAGCGCAGTGCATCCTCGAGTTCCTCGGCATCCTCGATCTGCCCGAAGTCGCAATCGAGAATGAAATTGCCGTTGTCGGTGACGAACGGTTCCCCGCCGGCCGTTTTGCGCAGGGCGATTTCCCCTTCGCATCCGCAGTCCGCCGCCAGCGCCTCGATCATGTCGATCGTGACGGCGAGGCCGAACTGCACGACTTCCACCGGCAGCTTGAACGCGCCCAGCGTATCGACCAGCTTGCTTTCATCGACCATGATGACGACCCGGTCGGAAGCCATCGCGACGATCTTCTCGCGAAGCAATGCTCCGCCGCCGCCCTTGATCATATTGAGGTCGCCGTCGATCTCGTCCGCGCCATCGAACGTGATGTCCAGTTCCGGCTCGTCTTCGAGTGTCGACATTTTTATCCCGCGGCTTTCCCCGAACTTGCGGGTCTCCTCGGAAGTCGGCACGCAGATGACGGAGAGGCCGGCATTCACCCGCGCCCCGAGCAGAGCCACGAAATGCGCCGCCGTGGAACCTGTCCCCAGCCCGATGCGCATGCCCGGCTCAACCATCTCGACGGCGCGCATCGCCGCCATCTTCTTGTGTTCGTCCGCTGACATGCTGGTTCCTCGTCAGTTGAATGCAAAAATGCGCCGCGACCGGGCAGGTCAAAACCTGTACTGGCGCGGATCAGCGCGAAGCCTTACCTGAAGTTCCGCTCTGGCGCGAATCTCAAAGCCCGCCCATCAGCAGATATTTCTGCTCCACGAATTCTTCGATGCCGTGGTGTGAGCCTTCGCGGCCGAGACCGGATTGCTTGACCCCTCCAAACGGCGCCATTTCCGTCGACATCATGCCCTCGTTGATCCCGACCATGCCGAACTCGAGCGCCTCCGCCACCCGCCAGACGCGGCCGATATCGCGGGCGTAGAAATACGCGGCGAGCCCGAAAGGCGTGTTATTGGCCTGGGCAATGACGTCAGCCTCATCCGCGAAGCGGAACAACGGCGCCACCGGCCCGAAGGTTTCTTCGCGCGCAACCTTCATGTCCGCCGTCACCCCGGTCAGCACCGTCGGCTCGTAGAATGTCCCGCCCAGCGCATGCTGCTTGCCCCCGATTACCACCGTTGCGCCCTTCGCAATGGCGTCAGCAACATGCTCTTCGACCTTTGCGAGGCCATCGACATTGATCAGCGGCCCAATCGTCACGCCGGCTTCGCGCCCCGGCCCCACCTTGAGATCGCCCGCAGCGGCGGCAAGCTTTTCGGTGAACGCCTCATAGACGCCGGCCTGCACATAGATACGGTTGGCACACACGCAGGTCTGCCCGGCATTGCGGTATTTGGAAGCCATCGCCCCCTGCACCGCCTTGTCGAGATCCGCATCGTCGAACACGATGAACGGTGCGTTTCCGCCAAGTTCAAGCGACACCTTCTTGATCGTATCGGCCGACTGCCGCATCAAGATACGCCCGACCTCCGTCGAGCCGGTGAACGTGACCAGCCTGACCTTTTCGTTCGACGTGAATTCGCTCCCGACCGGAACCGGATTCGACGTCGTTATGATATTGAGAACGCCGGGAGGAATACCGGCTTCTTCCGCGAGTGCGGCCAGCGCCAGAGCGGACAGCGGCGTGTCTTCGGCAGGCTTGACCACAGCCGTGCAGCCAGCCGCCAATGCCGGCGTAACCTTTCGCGTGATCATCGCGTTGGGAAAATTCCACGGCGTCACCGCCGCGACCACGCCGATGGGCTGCTTCACGACCACGATGCGCGCGTCCGCCTTGAACGTCGGGATCGTCTCGCCATAGATGCGCTTGGCCTGTTCGGCAAAGAATTCGACGAACCCCGAACCGTAGACGATCTCGCCCTTGGCCTCCGCCAGCGGCTTGCCCTGCTCCAGGCTGAGGATCATCGCCAGTTCGTCGGCGTTCTCGATGATCAGATCATACCAGCGCCGCAGAATTTGCGAACGCTCCTTGGCAAGCCGCTGCGACCATTCCGGAAACGCACGGTGCGCGGCCTCGATCGCCAGGCGCGTTTCGGCCGCCCCCATGTCGGGCACCCGGGCGATTTCTTCACCCGTGGCCTTGTCGGTCACCGCCATACCGGGCTCGCCGACCCACTTGCCGTCGATATAGGCGTGCTGCTTGATGAGCCTAAAAGTTGCTTCGCCCATGATCGGTCCTTTCAGGATATGGCTCCGGCCCGATGGTTCCACATGGATCCCAAAAGGCGGACTGGTGTTGACGTTCTCCATGTGTAAGGAGCAGACGCAGGCCATTCAAGCAATCGGCGTATCAAAGCTTCGAATCCGGCGGAAGGTCCAGGAAATGCGCGACGCAACAATCGTATTCGATCTCGACGGTACACTTGTCGATACCGCCCCCGATCTCATCGACGCAACCAACTTCGCACTCGCCGGCCTCCGCCTGCCAGCGGTCACTGGAGGGCAACTGCGCGACTGGATCAGCTTTGGCGCCCGCCGCATGCTGGCCGAAGCCCTTGCCATCCACGGCCGCGATCTACCCGAAGCCGAGGTCGACAATCTGCTGGGAATATTCCTCGATTACTATGCCGGCAACATCGCCAACCGCAGCCGGCCCTACAAGGGGGTGCTGCAGGCGCTCGATGAACTTCAAGAGCGCGGCGCCAGGCTCGCCATCTGCACCAACAAGCGCGAGGAGCTGACCCTGCGTCTCCTCGACGCACTGGGGCTGACCTCGAGGTTTGCCGGGATCGCAGGCCGCGATACGTTTGCCGTGTGCAAACCCCACCCGGACCACCTGTTGGGTGCAATTCGCCTTGCCGCGGGCCAACCTGAACGCGCCATCATGATCGGTGACAGCGCCACCGATGTTGCCACCGCAAAGGCCGCCGGCATCCCCGTCATCGCGGTATCATTCGGATATTCGGATATTCCCGCCGCCGAGCTTGGAGCCGACCGCGTCATCGACTGCCACAGCCAACTCATCACCACCATCGGCCAGCTTTTGTGAACACCCGTCAATCGCACACTTCGAAATGAATATTGCAAATCATGGCGTTAGATAAACCGATTGCAAATTCCTCGGCACTCTGATTTTTACCTGTTCGCATTGGACCCAAGTCGTCGAACAGCCACAATCACCAGACAAACACCGGACAGATCGGATCTGCTGGTACATTAGCTGAACGGAGCATTGAGAATGATCACACGTCTAATCCTGGCCTCCGCGCTGGCCCTGGCCGCAACAAGCGCCGCACTCGCCGCCGACGCACCCAAATCGACAGCCGAATGCATGGAACAGGCTTTCGCCTTGGCCGGGACCGCCCAGGAGAAGAAATTGTCCGACGATAAAGCCGGTCAGGTCGATGAACTTCTGGCGAAGATGGAAGACGCCTGCACGTCGGAGAAATTCGCTGATGCAGCCAAGGCCGCCGACGAAATCAATGCAGCCATCGGCAAATGACGTCTTTTGACACGATCGCTGTAAGCTAGCTGACCGGGCGGTGTGAAACCGCCCGGTTTTTTTTCCGCCGCGCGCGATTGCGGTCTTCCCCATTCGCGAACTCCCGTACAGCGATTGGCTCTTGGTTTTCATATTGTTAGCACGCGGCCGCAGCAGCAGAAACGCTGCATCTTGTTCGAGGGTTGATTTTGAACTTCCTCGACTTAAGTTCTACTGCAGGGCAGCCAGCCGCTCCTACAGCATGCGCGTCTGCCCGACCCGAAACTGCAAGAAATCGCTAGGAGGAATAACGTTATGAGACTTGCTCTTGCTCTTGCTATCGGCGCAATGGCCGCCCTCGGCCCGGTAGCCGCCTACGCTGACAATCATATGGTCGCAGGCCGCGAAGCCTTGACCACGAAGTCGACCAAAGAACTCATCGCGCAGCGCGAGAAGTGGGGCGACAAGCCGGTCAAGACGTACAAGGACAAATAACTTTCATCCCTCGCAAATGTCGGCGGCCCGGGTTCACTGCCCGGGCCGCACTCCTCGCATCATTTCCCTTTTGCCCGCAAATCCCGGACGCTTCTCGACCGCGAAACCGGCAGCGATGAGATTCCGCCGAACCCATCCCGCCGCCGTGTAGGTCGCGAAACTGCCGCCGGGCAATGTGTGGGAGAATACCTCCGCCATCAGCCCCGGCGACCACATGTCAGCATTCCGCGATGGCGCAAATCCATCGAGGAACCAGGCATCAGCTCGCCCCGCCCAACTCGGCAGCTGTTGTCCAGCATCCCCGAAATGCACACATAGTTCGGTCTGTTGATCCATTAACCAGCCGCAGGCCGAGCCATCCTGTTTCCCGTCTTGTCGCCACCTGTCGACCAATCGACTTGAAAGAAACGTCAACTCGGGCCATCGCAGAAGCGCCCTTTGCATGTCGTCGGCATCAATCGGAAAGGCTTCGAAGGAAACGAACCTGAGCATTTGCCCCGGCCGCCGCACATCGCTCCAGCCCCTCCAGGTCTCCAGGAAATTGAGCCCCGTCCCAAAGCCAAGCTCAGCGATCATGAAATTTGAATTTTGCGACAAGCGCGAAGGAAGTTCATTGCCGCCAAGAAACACATGCGCTGCCTCGGCCCGCCCGTCGCTGCGCGAGTAGAACGTATCGGCGAACCGCTCGGAGACAGGGACTTCTCCCTCCTCCCAAGTTAGTGTGTGGCTCACCACTGGGCTCATCTGACTTCAACGCCTTTAAAATTCGCCAAGCACTTGGGTATCGATGCCGCCATCTCTTAAAGACGCACCTGCTTCGCCAAACCCACCGTTTCCCCTGACACCTGATCTTGCCATCATCGGAGGCGGCATCGTCGGGCTTTGGTGCGCGCGGTACGCTGCGGATCTTGGCCTCTCAACCGTTCTCATCGAAAAAGGCGGCATCGGGCAAGGTGCCAGCGGCGGCTTTCTTGGCGCGCTGATGCCCCACCAGCCAATTGCCTGGTCGCCCGTCAAAGCATTCCAGCTTGACGCCCTTTTGTCATTGGAAACCGAAATTGCACAGCTGCAAAATCAAACCGGTATGAGCTGCGGCTATCTCAGGTGCGGCCGCCTCATCCCGACTCGCACCGAAAAAAAGCGCAAGCAGCGCGAAACCTGGCAGGCAGCGGCGATCGAGAACTGGCCGGCGCGCACAGCCGCAGGCCTTGCCCTCGAATGGCGGCTGCTTGAGGCTACGCCCGATCCCACTTGGCTGTTGCCGGGTGCGGCCCCGCTGGGGTGCGAATTCGACACCCTGAGCGCGCGGCTCCATCCGCGCAAGACGATCGCGGCATTGCGCCGAAGCCTGCAACAGCAGGTTTACCTTCGCGAGAACTCACTCGTCGAGCGCTTCGAAGACGGCGGCAGAAGCCTTATCCTCGATGACGGCACCAGACTTTCACCCGGCCACGTCATCGTGACCGCCGGACATCGAAGCTTCGATTTGCTGCGCCCGCTTTCGGTCCGCCGGCTCGGCCGAGGCGTCAAGGGGCAGGCAGCCCTGTTACAACCCGCCTGCCAGATCGACCCCTCTTCGCCGATCATCTACTTCGGCGGCGTTTATGTCATCGCCCACGACAGCGGCCGGATCGCCGTGGGCTCGACTTCCGAATCCGACTTTTCATCACCCGACTCCACCGATCACAAACTCGATGATCTGATCTCTCGGGCAACCGAGCTGTGCCCCGCTCTCGAAGGGTCACGAATGGTGGAACGATGGGCGGCGGTCCGCCCCAATGCGATCGGCCGCCATCCCATGATCGGCCGACTGCCTGAGGCACCCCACGTCATCGCATGCACCGGCGGCTACAAGATCTCCTTCGGTATCGCCCACAAAATGGCCGGAGCCGCGCTTCGCCTCGTTGGCGGCTCAACGCCCGAACTCCCCGCCGGCTTCACGCTCGAAGCGCACTACGCCTGCGCAGATTAGTTCGTCAGCACCGGTTCGAATGTTCTACGCGCCGGCACCGGTCCGGATCAGCGGAATGCCGGTCCGTGCGACCACAGCGTCAGGGAATACCGTTCGCCTTCCCGCACCGGCGCGACGCGGTGCAGCACGAAGCTCGGTATGAACAGCGCCGAGCCGATAATCCGCGAGGCCTGCCGGACGACACCGTCGCAATTCGTCTCCAGTTCGCCCCCCGCATAGCTGTCCGCCTCCGACAACTGCACCACCATCGTCAGTTTGCGCCGTTGCGCCACCGGGCCATCGCCGAAATCGACATGCCAGTCGAAGAACCCGCCGGTGTCGGCCCTGTAGAGCGCCACCTGCATTCGCTCGCCGAATTCTTCCAGGGCGAACGCGAAGTGCCGGCGATTTGCCTCGGCAAACGTATCGAGCAGGCGCTTGAACACCCAGGCGCTCTCGCCGTCTTCATCAAGCCAGCAGATCTCCGAGCGGCGCGTGTTGGCAGAGCGCAGTCCGCCGACAAGCCCCGCCTCCGCCGACGGCCGGCTGACTACCGATTGTATAATGCCAAGGCATTCGCCCGGCGTAAAAACATGCTCGAATTCAAGGGGATGCAGCATCGCCGCGAATGATCCATGCGGCGGCCAAAAGGGCGCTATGCCGTTCCCGACGCCGCCCGCAGCCCAATACTGCTATTTTCTCCTGCCGTCGCGGGATTTCTGGCCGCAGGCCCAGTCTCCGCAAACCGCAAAATTTTTCTGTCCGAACAACCCGCGACGTCCTTATCTCCAGTTGCTATACTCCGGCGATTACACAGCGACGTGATCAAAAACCAAGAATAAGCCGCACCATGGAAGCTGTTCGCAATGGTTCAACTCCGTCCATGGAATTCGGCTTGAAAGGGAGCAACGCATGACTAGAATTTTGGGAATCGTCCTCACCGGACTGCTGTTACTTGCGACAGGCCATGCCAACGCCGCCGGACCGCTCATCGATACCGAATGGGTGAAAAGCAATCTCGGCAAGCCGGGAATCGTCTTCCTTGACGTCCGTGGCGGCCTCGCCAACAAGTCTCAAAAGGACTATCTCGAAGCCCACATCCCCGGCGCCGTCTACACCGACTACCTGAAAGGCGGCTGGCGCGGCAAGGATGCCGGCGGCACACCGGGCCAACTCGCCCCCATCGACAAGCTTGAAAAGTTGATCGGCGATTTGGGCATCGACAACGACACCCACGTCGTCGTCATCCCCAATGGCGGCACTGCCCTCGACATGGGCACCGGCACGCGCATCTATTGGACCTTCAAGGTCCTCGGCCACGACAACGTCTCGCTTCTGAACGGAGGGATGATGGACTACCTCTCCGCCGTCGATGAAAAGACCAAGAAGCCCTTGAACCCGCTTGAATCCGGAGAGAACAAGCCTCAGGCGAAAACCTTCAAGGCAACCTTCCGCCCCGAAATGCTCGCCTCCAAGGCCGATATCATCGAGGCCCAGAAGAGCAACATCACGCTCATCGACAACCGTCCCTACGATCAATTTCTCGGCCTCAACAAGCACGATAAGGCCAAGCGCATGGGCACCATTCCAGGCGCGGTCAGCTTGCCCGAGAACTGGTTGACGCTCGGCGGCGGCGGCAAGTTCCGACCGACGTCGTCGCTCGCCAAACTCTATTCGACCCAGAAAATCGCCACCACCGGCAAGCAGATCAGCTTCTGCAATACCGGCCATTGGGCATCGCTCGGCTGGTTCGTTTCCCATGAGCTGATGGGCAACAAGGACGCCTTGATGTACGACGGCTCGATGCTCGAATGGTCAGCCGATAATTCCTTGCCGATTGATCAGAAGATCAACGCGGAATAACTAAAAGCTTCCGAAACAAATAATATCGAAGGGCCGGCTCGATGTGCTCGAGCCGGCCTCTTTTCGATTAGCCCTTCACGTCGAGCAGTTCGACGTCGAACATCAAGGTCGCGTTCGGAGGAATCACCCCGCCGGCGCCGCGCGCACCGTATCCGAGCGCTGGCGGAATGATGAGCGTCCGCTTGCCGCCGACCTTCATCGAGGCGACGCCTTCGTCCCATCCGCCGATCACCTGACCGACGCCGATGGTGAACTCGAACGGCTCGCCGCGATCGACCGAGCTGTCGAACTTCGCACCCTTCTCGCCGTCCTTGTAGAGCCAGCCGGTGTAATGCATGACGCAGGTCTGGCCTTTGGCCGGGCTGGCGCCTGTGCCTTCGACGGTATCGGTGATTTGCAGTCCGGAAGCTGTTGTCATCGTTTCTCCAGCGGCCTCAGCCGTTTTGAGGAATGGAAAGCCGACCGCGAAGGCGGTCAACAGCGCCATTGCAAGGAACGTGACTACAAATCCAGGTATAGGACGTACGAATCGCATTTCCACAGTCACTCCATTGGTTCCAAAGATCTTGGCGAGCGGGCTCTTTAGCCCGGTTCGTCGCATGCATGCAATCGGCTTGGCTTTTCCGCCAGGCCGCGGCACCCGATAAATCACGATAGCCGGGCTAAAAAAAGAAGAAGCCGTCCTCGATTGAGAACGGCTCCTGTCCTGCGGGCCAGACGAATCATGCCCGCTCATTCAGTCGCTTCAGCGAACGACCGCTTATGCGAGTTCGATCGTGTCGACAGCGATCTTACCGCTACGCTTGTCGGCGGCGGTATTGAAGGACACCTTCTGGCCTTCCGAAAGGCCACGGATGCCGGCGCGCTCAAGAGCGGTCGCGTGCACGAAAACGTCCTTCTGGCCGTTGTCGGGAGCGATGAAGCCGAAGCCCTTTTGATCGTTGTAGAATTTGACTGTACCAGTTTCCAAGAAACCATTCCTTCGTTTGTATATACGTCGATGCGGACCGGCACGCGCAAGGCGAACTGCAATCCAAGTTTGTCGATTTTGTTGGGGTGTCTGAACGTGCGCCTGAAAAGCTCAAAGCGTCGCGGCCAAGTTTTCCGGCGAAAATCTAAGCTGCATGTACGCCTTGTCGGCCCAACTTACAAGAGCAGATTTGAAAATATCGCCGATTGCCCGCTGCAATGCCCAGACAGAAAACTCGGCTTCAGTCTTCAAGCATGGTTAGCGCCGCGCGGCGTTCGCTCGGCTTCAGCTTGAGAAACAGCGCACGCGCCGCCTTGATATCCTTCTCCAGCCCGCTGTCGCAGGCCGCCTTCAGGGCGACCGCGGTCGGGTGTTTGGCCCCGCAGATGAAGAACAGCGCCTGCGCCAGCCGCCCCATTGCCGCCCGGTCGATCGACTTCTCATCCATCAGCGGCTTCCTTGATGTTGGGTTGAGCGTCAAGGTGCCCCTGACCGGCTCAGTTTGGCCGACACACACATCACAACGGAATGTTGTCGTGCTTTTTCCAGGGGTTTTCCAGCGTCTTGTTGCGCAGCATGTTGAGCGCCCGGCAGATGCGGATGCGGGTATTGCGCGGCAGGATCACCTCGTCGATGTAACCGCGCTCGGCGGCGACGAACGGATTGGCAAAACGCTTTTCGTAGTCCTTGATGCGCCCTGCGATCTTGTCGGGGTCGTCGAGTTCCGAACGGTAGATGATCTCGACCGCCCCCTTGGCACCCATCACCGCGATCTCGGCGGTCGGCCAGGCATAGTTGACGTCGCCGCGGATGTGCTTGGAACTCATCACGTCGTAGGCCCCGCCGTAGGCCTTGCGCGTGATCACCGTCACCTTCGGCACGGTCGCCTCCGCGTAGGCGAACAAAAGCTTGGCGCCGTGCTTGATGAGCCCGCCGTATTCCTGCGCCGTGCCCGGCAGGAAGCCCGGAACATCAACCAGCGTCAGGATCGGAATATCGAAGCAGTCGCAGAACCGCACGAAACGGGCGGCTTTGCGCGAAGCGTCTGAATCGAGCACGCCGGCCAGCACCATCGGCTGGTTGGCGACGATGCCGACGGTGTGGCCCTCCATGCGCGCGAAACCGGTCAATATGTTTTTCGCGAACGCCCCCTGGATTTCGAAGAAATCTCCCTCGTCCGCCACCTTGGCGATCAGTTCGTGCATGTCGTAGGGCGTGTTGGGATTGTCGGGAATGAGCGTGTCGAGGGAAATCTCGACCCGGTCCGAACCGTCCATGGTCGGCAGCACCGGCACGCCGTCGGTGTTGTTGGACGGCAGGAAGTCCATCAGCCGCCGCATCTGCAAAAGCGCTTCGACGTCGTTGTCGTAGGCCCGGTCGGCAACCGAAGATTTGGACGTGTGAACCTTCGCGCCGCCGAGTTCTTCTGCCGTCACCGTCTCATTCGTCACCGTCTTCACCACGTCCGGCCCGGTGACGAACATGTAGCTCGTGTCCCGCACCATGAAGATGAAGTCCGTCATCGCCGGCGAATACACGTCGCCGCCCGCGCACGGCCCCATGATCACCGAAATCTGCGGAATGACGCCGGATGATAGCACGTTGCGCTGGAACACCTCGCCATATCCGCCAAGCGCATCGACGCCCTCCTGGATGCGCGCGCCGCCGGCATCGAACAACCCGACGATCGGCGCCCGGTTCTTCAGCGCCATGTCCTGGATCTTGGTGATTTTCCGCGCATGCGTTTCCGAAAGCGATCCGCCGAACACCGTGAAGTCCTTTGCGAACACATAGACGACGCGCCCGTTGATCGTACCCCAGCCGGTCACCACGCCGTCGCCGGAAATCTTGGAGTTCTCCATTCCGAATTCGGTGCAGCGGTGTTCAACGTACATGTCGAATTCTTCGAACGAACCCTCGTCCATCAACAGTTCGATGCGTTCCCGCGCCGTCAGCTTGCCGCGTTTATGCTGCGCATCGATGCGTTTCTGGCCGCCACCGAGACGGGCGTTGGCACGGCGTTTTTCGAGTTCGGCGATGACAGGTTTCATGTAGGAGCGCCCCTGTTGGTCTAGGCTTTTTGTGTATTTCGGCATTTCGGGGAAGGAAGGCCCATCAAATAGCACGCTCCTGCTGCAGCGCAAACGCAACATTGGGAGAGGGCGCAGCACCGCGGACACCAACCGGTTGCGCGACGCGAAATTAGGGAAAAATCAAGCGGTAGAATGATTTGGCACGGCCGGCATCGGCCCTGTCGACCCCGTCGGCTTCGTCACCGCCGCCGTCCCCACCGCCACTCTCCGATCCACCGCAATGGTCGCTGCCACATTCAAGCCCGCCGCCGTCACCCGCCTGAAAGCGCCTGCCTCCGCGCCGCGATTTCCTGCGACTCCGATCCCGCCAGCCAGACAGCCAGGCAGCCAGGCAGCCAGGCAGCCAACCGAAGCGCTACACACCCACGGCCCGCAACCGTTTGGCCAGCGCATCGGGCAACACCTCCAGGGTGTCGACGCCAAGAATGTTGTCCGGGCAAACCAGAGCCCCGGTTTCCTGAAGACCCGGCAGCGTCCTATTCAAGAAAACCTCGACAGGAATTTCGCTGACCAGCGACTCTCCCCATGGCCCCTCGATGCGCATCTCGGCACGCTCGCGCACCGACCAGCACGGCAGCACCTGCGCCCCCGGCTTGATTCTGGAGACCATCATCGAAGGCCCGTACATGCCGGAGACGACGAACACCTTGCCATCTTCAACGGCACGGCTCACGAACGACGACACGACGCCTTTCCTGAGACTGACAGCCAGATCGAGCGGTTCGAGTTCCGGCTCGTCCGGTCCGTCCGACCAGTCTGTTGCCACACGGCGGTCGTGCTGATCGAGCGCGGCGAGCAGCGAGGAAAGAACTTCCCCGAGCGGCAACTCCTTGATGCGCGGATTTTCGGCAATGCACGACGCCCACTTTTCGGCTTCCGAGCGTTCCGACCACAGGAAAGTGACCTCCCGTCCGTCTTGGAAACGCGAAGGCACGCGCGCCAGCCCGGATTCACCTGCAACGGCATAGACCGTCATAGAAGCTGTTGCGCGCTGCACGAACAGATCTGCAGGTGAAGTTCCAACTTCGCTGGCGATATCAAGCATGGGTCAATGATCCGGATCGTTAACAAATGGATCGACATTGTATCCGCACCATCGTTAACGCTTCCTTGAAAGCGGTCCCGAAAGGCTTCCGACAGCTTTGAAGAACGGATTTTTCAGCCGCAATCAGCGTTCAGCGCCGCAGCCGAATACATGAAGATCCGGCTCGCCGCCCGGAATTCCGCCCAGCGCTTCGTCCGGCGCTCGGCGGCGTCCTCGTCCGCGCCCCATCGCGCGATCTGGAAATCCTCGTCGACATGCGCCACCGCCCAGGCTTCCTCGGTCGATAACACACCGTGCGCGTGAGCCAGCGCGATGAGCGCCGAACCCGTCAGCGTCGTCATCACGTGCAGCGCACCAAGTTGCAGTGCCTCGTATCCGGCAAGCTCCCCGGCGAACACGGCAATTGATTCCGGCGGCTGCTCCACCGGCATCACGCCCTGCGCGACCACGAACCGCCCGCCGAACGCTTCGCGCGCCCATGCCAATACGGGATCCCACGCAGCCGCCTGAAGGGCAACCAGATCCTCCGGCCCGTCCGCACGGTAACACGTCAGATCGGATCCGGCGAAGGCCGCAATGTCGGCTGCAACTTCGACTTCGCGTCCGCTGACGCCATCGAGTGAGGAGTTGACGATCCGTGTCATCGCCATGGTGGCCGGATCGATCGTCTCCGCCTGCGCCCGCCATTCCTCTGCCAACGCATCGGCAAGCTGGCGTGCCGGCACCGAAATCAGCAATTTCCCCGGCGTTTTGACTGGGCGCCCGTCGAGCAGCAGCTGATACCCGCGCGGGTCATCCGGGCCGCCGGCTTCCGCGACGCTGACGTCCTTGTAGAACCGCTTCGGCAACGACCGCGCGTCGTTCTTCTTGCTATTGGTCACGCCGCAACTCCGCCGCTTGTCTCAAACAACCGCGCGATCGTGGCCGGCAACCCTGAGTAGTCCGAAACGATGGCGCGTGCACCCGCCCGCTGGAGAACGTCGCGTGGATGATATCCCCAGCCGACTCCGATCCCGGCGACGTCGGCGGCGCACGCCATCTCGATATCGTAGCTGGTGTCCCCGATCATGATCGTCTGCGGGCGCTCGGTGCCACACTCGCTCATCGCCCGCTCGATCATCGAGGGATGCGGTTTGGAAGGATGATCGTCGGCGGTCTGGATGGTCACGAAATACTTCGCCAGCCCTTCCCGCTCGAACAGCGCATCGACCCCGCGGCGGGATTTCCCCGTCGCAACGCCGAGAAGATAATCCTCACGCGCAGCCAGCGCCGCAATCGTCTCGGCCGCCCCCGGAAACAGCGGCTCATGGTGATGCGAGCGCTGGCGCAGATCGGCAAACGCGCGTTTATAAGTCTGCGCGACCGGATCGGCGAGGCCCGCGTCCGCCCCGTCCGGCAGCAATCGTGAAACCGCTTCGACAAGCGACAGCCCGACGACGCCGATGACGTCGCTGCGCTCCGGCTGCACCAGGCCATGATCGTCGAACGCCGCCGACATGGCCGCTGCAATCGCATGCTGGCTGTCGACGATGGTGCCGTCGCAATCGAAAATGATGAGTTTCATGGTCTCACCCAATCATTCTGGAGAAGCAACACGCACATCCCGTCAGTCCCCGAACAGAGCCACGGAACATGGTTCCTGGAACCTAACCCCTGGAACCTAACCCCTACTCCCGCGCCTCGAACTTGTCCGGATCGAGCCCCAGGAGTTCCCAGGTGGTCAGCATGTGCGGCGGCAGCGGCGCGGTCACGTCGAGCTTATTACCCGGCTCGAAGGGATGCGGCAGAATGAGCCTGCGCGAATGCAGATGCAGCTTGTTCTCCATGTTCTCTGCCGGCAGGTTCAGATGCCCGTCGTATTTCTCGTCGCCGGCGATCGGATGCCCGATGATCGACATATGCGCGCGCAGCTGATGCTGGCGCCCGGTCACCGGTTTCAGCGAAACCCACGCCGCCTTCTGCCCCACCCTGTCGATGATCGAATAGTGGGTCGTCGCATGCATGGCTTCTTTCTGTTCGCCGGGCAGTGATTTGCGGATGCGATCGCCGTCGGGACCCGCCGCCTTGACCAGCGCGGCCTCGATTTTGCCCTGCGGCGGTTTCGGCACGCCGCCGACCAGCGCCCAGTAGGTCTTCGCCGCCGAGCGGGTCCGGAAGATGTTGCCGAGTTTGGCGGCCGCATTGCGGGATTTCGCGACCAGGAGCACGCCGGTCGTATCCTTGTCGAGACGATGCACCAGCCGTGGCCGGTCGCCGAACCGGTCGGCCATCCCTTCGAGCAGTCCATCGATATGCCGGCTGGTTTTCGTACCGCCCTGAACCGCAATTCCGAACGGCTTGTTCAAAACGAAAAGATGATCGTCCTCGTAGATGATCAAGTTCTCGATGAACTGGCGGTCGGCTTTCGACAGCCCCGGCGGCGGCTTCACCGACGGCGCTGCCTTGGGCGGCTCGCGCACCACCTTGGGCACCCGCACCTGCGCACCCGCATCGAGCCGCGCATTGGCCAGCACCCGCTTTGAATCGACGCGGACTTGCCCGGACCTCAGCAGCTTTTGCAGATAGCCATAGGTGACGTAAGGGAAATGCACCTTGAACCAACGGTCGAGTCTGAGACCGTCTTCGTCTGTTGCCACCTTGATCGTTTCGACGCGCTCATTCATGCCATCACCTGCCGTACCAGCGCCATGCCGGCATAGATCGCAGCAAGCGACAATGCCACCGACGAAATCACATAGGCCGCCGCCAGCAATTCCTGCTTGCGCGCCATCAGCGTGACGAAGTCGAGAGAGAATGCCGAAAACGTGGTGAAGCCCCCCAGGATACCGGTCGCGACCAGCACGCGCAATTCGGGCGATCCTGAGTACCTGAGCGCCAGCGCCTCGATGAACGCTCCCATCAGGAACGATCCAACGACATTGACGAATAACGTTGCCCAGGGGAACCCGGCGCTCACTCCCACGAACCGCGCGAACCCGGTCCCCACGAGATAACGCGCCCCGGCGCCGACGGCTCCGCCTGCGCAAGCAAGCAGCAGATGTTGCATTTCCGTTTCAATCCAGAATTAGGCAGCAACCGCTTGTCTTAAAGCAGGCCGACCCGCCTCGCAAACGCCGAGCCGTCGCGACGTCAACGCGCCGCATGCCGAGTTCTCGGACGGCCGGCAATAGTAGCCTGGGACATTAGGTTCAGACGGTTTCGTCGTCGTCATCGAACCGCCCGGCGAACGCCCATCCGAGCCCGAAACCGAGGATCAAGGCGGCAATTCCGGTCGCCATGAACACCGCGTCCTCCAGGTTCGACACCTGATCGGGGCTTTCGAAGGTAAACATGTTCACCACAAAGGAGGCCAGCGGGGCACTGATCGTCAACGTCGCAGCAAGTGCGGCCAGCGCCCCCAGAACCATCGCCACAAGATACCGCATCGCCATTCTCCCGCACGCGCTCGGCGTTGTTTCAGGTCTTTATTTGACTTCCCAGAACCAGATCTCGCGCGCTTCGGCGTAGTTGGAGTAGTACCCGAGCCACGAGAACCACTCCATCAGGCATTTGGCGCTGGAACGGTAGCCATTCCACACGTCGATATGATCGCCCGTAGGGCTGCCGGGACTATCGGTCGAACGGTGCCAGTAGTCTTTGATGAAAAGCACCCCGGTACGCCCGAACAAGGTCGGATAGAATTTCGCGGTGTCTTCGCCGCTGATCACCTGGCGCGGCGCGAAACCCGGCAGGTTGGCGCTATTGATCGCGTTGGCGAGTTGTGAGGCATTGATGTAATGCATCTCTTCCCGGTCATGCGCGCCGCAGGTCGCTATCCCGCCCATCTGGCTTGCGGTGACGCCTGCGCGCCGCAATGCTACGCTCATCCGGATGGCGCACTGATTGGCATAGACTGGGAAGCCGGGAAGCACGGTCCTGCCTTCGAGGTTCACAACTTCCCTGGATGCAATGCACGGAGCCATGATGCTCTCGTTGATCGGGTGACCATACCACAGCTTCTTGAATTCAACGCTCATGCGGTTCGCCTCGAACGATTCCAGGACAAAGACCATGTTAATCTTGGACGACAAACTGGAAGATAGTTTATCAACGCCTTGCGGACTTTAGCTCATCGACCCCACTATTCACCACCGCCCTGCGAACGCAACCCCCTGCATGCGATCGTTTTACCTGCCGGCATCGTTAGACATTAACCCGGAACTTTCGCGTAACGAACACCCCCAAGGACAACAGGATGCGGGCTATACAGATCATTTCCCTTGGCTTGGCCGCCAGTTTCTCAGCTGCGAACGCACATGCAGATCTCGATACGCTCAGTCTGGCACGCATTGCCGCTGTCGAAGGCCGCCACGCCGAATGCGCAGAACTGGCCGACAAGGCACGACGCCAGCCGAACGCCGTCTGGCACGCCCACCACGTCTATGCGACCTGCCAGATCTTCGCCACCGAAGCCCGCCGCGGAACGCTGACCGGGGCCGAATATTCCAAAGCTATAAATAAGGCCAGGGAAGCACTTCAATTGCTGGTCAGGACACCGGGCCTGCTTGCCACGGAGGAACAGCGCGCCTCCGTCGAATTCGTCATGGAGGAACTCGACAAGCGCATTGAGGCATTCGAGAAGCCGTAGCCATGAACGGCGCTCACGAATGCAGCGCCGCGACTGCCACCCTTGCGGCCCCCCTCAAGCTCGCAACACGTTGACACAAAACACAGAAGAGCTGCGCTCCTCTTCTCACCTGCGCCGCCGCCATCGACATCACGCCGCTGCCGTGGCATGTATAGGCCGAATGCGGCCCGGCATCGTTGACTTGAACGACACACACGCGCTAATCCGCCGTCCCGGGCCCGGATAACGCCCTAATGCCGCAATCGTTGATTATGGTGTCTCCGAAAAAACGGGGAAACAATCGTGAATTTCGACTATCGCAACCCTGCGCTTATTCTACTGACTGTGGTGCTTGTCGGTGCCTCGATGTTGACGGCTTCCGCGCAGACGCCACGGGCCGAAGCTGTTCCCGCAACACGAAGCGCAGCCATCACGCCCCCGCAGGAGCCCGTTTCGCCATCCCCTGCCGCGATCGAAGTTGCACCAGCCGCAGACGATGATGTCGAAATCGAGCCATCGCCATCGCCAACTGCCATCGTCCCCGGCACGCCCGGCACTCCCCCCGCATCGCAGGCGACGGAAACACCCCCACCGATTGCCCCCAATCCGGTTATCGCCGCCGTGCGCACAAAGCTCACGGACACGACTGAGTTGCGCCGCACCATCGATAATGACGACCTTTCCGCCATCGAAACGTTCTATACCGGTGATCTCGAAAAACCGGTCTGGACCAGCCAGAACGGTCTAAGTCAACTCGGCAAGGACGCCATCGAGGAAATCGCCAAGGCCGGCGATTGGGGCCTCAGGGCTTCGGATTTCGATCTGCCCGCACTCACCGGATTGAGCTTCACTGCAGAACAATTGGCCGAAGCCGAACTGAAAACCGCGATTGCCGTTCTGAAATATGCCCGCTTCGCCCGCGGCGGACGCTTCGACCCATCGTCCGTCAGCCGCCTGTTCGATCAATCCCCGGAAACCGCCGAGCCGTTTCCTGTTCTGCTCTTTCTTGCTCGCAGCACGGACATCGCCCGGGATCTGCGCGCCCATCATCCCAAGCATCCGCAATTCGAACGCCTCCGCCAGGCGCTCCTCGAATTGCGCCGCAAGGAAAAGGAAGCCGCCGCCAGCTCGGCGGATGCTGACGACGCTGCCCAGCGGCCAGCAGTCGAGGCCGATAAGCCGGATAAGACACAAAAGGCTTCAGCCAAGACCAAGCAGAAGCACGCCAATTCCAAGTCCCCGGTTTCGGAACTCAAACTCATCGTCAATATGGAACGCTGGCGCTGGCTGCCGCGCGAACTTGGCGACTTCTACGTCTGGGACGCCGTCCCGGCCCAGTACACGAGCATCATCGACAACGGCAAGGTCGTTCTGAAGGAGAAGATGGTCGTCGGCAAACCCAATACGCCGACCCCGATGTTCTCTTCCCCGATGCGCCACGTAATTTTTCACCCGTCCTGGGGCGTGCCACCGGGGATGAAGAAAAACGAACTCCTGCCGCAATTGCGCAACACCGGCGGAGGTTGGTTTTCATCGAAGCCTCTGGCCTCCGCGGTGCTCCAGTCGCACGGCCTCCAGGTCACCCGCAACGGGCAACGGATCAATCCCGATTCCATCGACTGGTCGAGCGCCAACATTTCCGAATACCACTTCACTCAACCGCCAGGACGCACCAACGTCCTCGGAATCGTAAAATTCCTGTTTCCGAACCGGCACAACGTCTACATGCACGATACGCCTGAGCGCCACCTGTTCAACAGCAACAAGGACCGCACCTACAGTCATGGCTGCATGCGCGTCCAGAACCCGGTGAAGTTTGCAGAAGTTCTCCTGAAGCAGGACAAGGGATGGGATACCGAGCGCGTGCAGCAGGCCAAGAGCCGCGGCGAAAACATCGACCTCGAGAAGCCCATTCCGGTCCACGTCACTTACTTCACGATCGAAGTCGATGACGACGGCAAGATCGATGTGCATCGCGACATCTACGGTCTCGACAATCGCCTCGCTTCCAAACTCGAAGGCAAAAGCGTTCGCCTCGGTGGACCGGCCATAGCCAAGACCAAGCGCAAGAAGAGCTCGCGGCGCACCTACGCGCGCAAGAAGAAGTCGAAGCCCACGAAGAAGCCGTTCAATCCCTTCGCCAGCATCATCGACTGACCAGCATCATCGACCCCGACAAGCCTGCCGGCATTGCCGTCGCCGGGACCGGCAAAGGCGATCGGCCGTCGCCCCGTCACGCCCCGCCGCGTTTTTTGCGCAGTCCATCCCAATAGATGAGCCGCTTCCTGATCTCGCGCTCGAAACCCCGTTCGGGCGGATCGTAGAAGGTCGGACGTGCGCCCATCTCATCGGGAAAGTAGTTCTGTCCCGAAAACCCTTCCGGCGCATCGTGATCGTAAGCGTACCCCGATCCATATCCCTCATCCTCCATCAGCTTGGTGGGAGCATTGAGGATGTGCTTGGGCGGACTTAGCGAGCCATGCTGCTTGGCGGCGCGCATCGCCGCCTTGTAGGCGACATAGGCACCGTTGGACTTTGGCGCCGTCGCCAGATAAACCGTCGCCTGCGCCAACGCCAACTCGCCTTCGGGCGAACCCAGAAAATCGAACGTATCCTTGGCGGCCAATGCCTGCGTCAACGCCTGCGGGTCGGCCAGCCCGATATCCTCGACCGCCATCCGCACCAGACGGCGCGCGATGAACAGGCGGTCCTCTCCTCCGTCGAGCATCCGGCACAACCAGTAGAGAGCCGCATCGGGATCCGAGCCGCGCACTGATTTATGCAGCGCCGAAATCAGGTTGTAATGCCCATCGCGACCCTTGTCGTAAAGCGGCGCGCGCCGTTGCACCAGCTTCATCAGCTTGACCCGGTCGAGATCCGCTTCACCGGCCTGCGTTGCCGAAAAAACCTCTTCGGCCAGATTGATGATCGTGCGCCCGTCGCCATCGGCCATCGCCTTGATCGCTTCGCGCGCCTCCTCCGCCAACGGCAGCTGGCGGCCTTCCTCGGCTTCGGCGCGTAGAAGCAACGTCTCGAGCGCTGGATCGTCGTGACGCTCGAAAGTCAGAACAACGGCCCGGGACAGCAACGCCGCGTTCAATTCGAAGGATGGATTTTCCGTCGTCGCGCCGATCAGCGTGATCGTGCCGTCTTCCATGTGCGGCAGAAAGGAATCCTGCTGCGCCCGGTTGAACCGGTGGATCTCGTCGACGAACAATAGCGTCCCCTTGCCCTGTTCGCGATGCGCCTTGGCCCGCTCGAACACTTTCCGCAAGTCCTGAACGCCCGAGAATATCGCCGAAATCTGTTCAAAGGCGAGCTGCGTTTCTTCCGCTATGAGACGCGCAACCGTGGTCTTTCCGCATCCCGGCGGCCCCCACAGGATCATGCTCGATAGCCGCCCCGAGCGCAGCATCCGCGTCAGCGTCCCCTCGGGCCCAACGATCTGCGGCTGCCCGACGACATCTTCGAGCTTCTGCGGCCGCAACCGGTCGGCCAGCGGGCGCGGTGCGCTTTTCTCCAGCCCAGCCGCCTTGAACAGATCGCTCATTTCACAGCCCCGGCCCGCAACACCGCCATCATCCCGGCACACGCAATTCAAGATCCCGCCCGCCGCGGTTGACGAGTATCTGCCAGACCCGCTTGCGTTTCTCCAGATGCGCCAGCAGGTCGTCGAGGGATTGAACCTTCTGCCCGCTCACCTCAACGATCACATCGCCGGGCCTGAAGCCATACTGCATTGCGATCGACCGCCGCCGCACCGAAACGACGACCACACCTTCCTCCAGATCGACCTCCATTTCCTCCGCAATCCTCGGTACCAGGTTGGCGACACGCACCCCGTCGAGTGGATGCGCACCGGAAAGATTGCGGAAGTCCGCTTCCGAAGGTTCGGGCGGCGCCTGCAGCCGCACCTTGATTTCACGCTCCTGCCCGTCCCTGAGAATGCTGAGCCGTGACACGTTTCCGATGCCGCGCGTCGTCAGCCGGTAGTTGACCCCGCGCGCATCGGCGACATCGAACCCATCTGCCTTGATGATGAGGTCGCCGGGCTCCAGACCCGCAGCCGCTGCCGGCCCGCCGTCATAGACGCGCATCACCACGGCACCCGAAATGCGCGAAACTCCAAGCGCCTCGGCCATATCCCGGTCCATCGACTGCAACCGCGCCCCCAGCCACGGGCGCTCCACGGTACGCCCCTCGCGAACCGCATCGACGTGCAGCCGGACGAGGTTCGAGGGAATCGCGAAGCCGATGCCGTTGGAACCGCCCGATCGCGAAAAGATCGCCGTATTGATACCGACCAGCTGGCCGTTGATATCGATCAGCGCACCGCCCGAGTTGCCTGGATTGATCGCCGCATCGGTCTGTACGAAGACAGCCTCCGAAGCGATCTGCGAGCGCGCCAGCGCCGAAACGATACCGCTCGTCACCGTCTGCCCGACACCGAATGGGTTGCCGATCGCCAGCACCAGATCACCGACCTCCAGCGCATCGGAGTTGGCGAACTGCATCGATGGGAAGTCCTCGCCGTCGCCATCGATTTTAAGGATGGCGATGTCGGTCTTCTCATCCTGGGCGACGATCGTTGCATCGAACTCGCGCTGGTCGGACAGCGCCACGCGGACTTCGGTCTTGCCGCGCGCCTTGATGACGTGCGTGTTCGTCACGATAAAGCCGTCCGCGCTGACGATCACACCCGAGCCCAGCGACGATTGCACCCTTTCGCGCGGCATCCCGAAATCGAACTCATCGCCGAAAAAACGCCCGAAGAAGGGATCGTCCGCGAACGGCGAACGCGACTGTCTCACGCGCGAAGACACGTAGACATTGACCACCGCTGGAGCTGCGCGCTTGACGATCGGAGCGAACGAATACTGCACCGCCTCCCGCGACGGCGGCGGCGCCTTCTTTTGCGCTTCGGCTGGAGAACCGCCGGGAACGACAGCCACTACCATCAACGCCAGCCCGACAACCGCAACAGCGCTCGTTACCGCAATGAGGTAGGCTCTATTCTTCAAGATCTGCATCGCCTCACCGTTCGTCGGTTTCACTTCGTCACACGATAGATAAGCCAATCCGCCGCCCACGCAAACGCATGGGTCCCCGATGACCGGTTTTTCATGTTTTTGAAGGAACGTGCCGCAACGGAAACGGCCCCGGGGCGTTCGCCGCCGGAGCCGTCTGAATTCCTGAACCGCTCAGGGAATGCGAGGCTTTCCCAGGCCGTTAAGCGTTCTGCGCCTGGGCCTCTTCTTCGAGCATAGCCTCGTGACGCTCGCGGTCTTCCTTGCCCTTCACGCTCTCGTCGCGGTCGACCAGTTCGATGACCGCACGCGGCGCGCTGTCGCCATAGCGGAAGCCGGCCTTAAGGACGCGGGTATAGCCGCCGTTGCGGTCCTTGTAGCGCTCGGCGAGCACATCGAACAGTTTCTTCACCATGTCTTCGTCACGCATCCGCGAAGCGGCTATACGGCGCGAATTGAGATCGCCGCGCTTGGCAAGCGTGATGTACTTGTCGACGACGCGGCGCAGATCTTTCGCCTTCGGCAGCGTCGTAACGATCTGTTCGTGACGGATCAGCGAAGCGGCCATGTTCGACAGCATCGCCTGGCGGTGAGCCGAATCGCGCGAGAAGCGCCGGCCGAGTTTCTTGTGTCGCATTTCGTTTTGCCTTTTTCTCTTCGGTTGTTACGGGGAGGTTCTTCGGCCTCGCCTCGTTGGTCCTTGCTTTGCTCCACACTCGGCAGGCCGGTGTGGAAGCCGGTCTTTGCTTTGCTCCACACTCGGCAGGCCGGTGTGGAAGCCGGTCTTTGCTTTGCTCCACACTCGGCAGGCCGGTGTGGAACCTGTCATGCGCAGCGGCCAACGTAGACGTTGCGCCGCGCACTAATCACTTAGTTCTCAGTACTGATCCTCGAAGCGCTTTGCCAGCTCTTCGATATTGTCGGGCGGCCAGTTGGGCACTTCCATGCCCAGATGCAGTCCCATCGCGGCCAGAACTTCCTTGATCTCGTTGAGCGACTTGCGCCCGAAGTTCGGCGTGCGCAGCATTTCGGCTTCCGACTTCTGAATGAGATCGCCGATGTACACTATGTTGTCGTTCTTCAGGCAGTTTGCCGAACGCACCGAAAGCTCCAGTTCGTCGACCTTCTTCAACAGTGCGGCGTTGAACGACAGCTCCGGATGGCGCTGTTCTTCTTCCGGCTTTTTGGGCTCTTCGAAGTTGATGAACACCGACAGCTGATCCTGCAGAATGCGTGCAGCGAACGCCACCGCATCTTCCGGCGTCACCGAGCCGTCGGTTTCGATCTGCATCGTCAGCTTGTCTTTATCGAGATCCTGCCCCTCGCGGGTGTGCTCGACCTTGTAGGAAACCTTCTTGACCGGGCTGTAGAGGCTGTCGATCGGAATAAGGCCAATCGGCGCATCGTCGGGCCGGTTGCGCTCGGCGAGCACATAGCCCTTGCCGAGATCTGCCGTCAGCTCCATGCGAATTGAAGCGCCCTGGTCGAGATGGCAGATCACGTGGCCGGGATTGAGGACGTCGACATCCGAACCAGCCTCGATATCTCCGGCGGTGACCGGACCTGGACCTTCCTTGCGCAACTGCATGCGCTTCGGCCCTTCCGAATGCAGCTTCAGCGCCACTTCCTTCAGGTTGAGCACGATCTGCGTGACGTCCTCGCGGACACCGGGAATCGAGAAGAACTCATGTTGCACGCCATCGATCTGAACGCTCTTGATCGCCGCCCCTTGCAGCGACGACAGCAGCACGCGGCGAAGTGCGTTGCCCAACGTCATGCCGAAACCGCGTTCCAGAGGCTCGGCAACCATTGTCGCGCTGCGCGCGCCGTCCCGGCCGGCCGAAACCTCCAGCTTGGCCGGCTTGATGAGATCCTGCCAATTCTTCTGCACTGTCGATGTCATCGTCATGGGCTGCCTCGTTTCATTTGCGAATGGGCGTCGCTCAGTTCAGCGCTCGCACACCATTCTTAGGAATCGAAAAACCCGGAAAACCCCCGGGGCCGGAGCGTCCTCATTACGAACGCTGATAACGCCGAAGGGCGACGATCGCCGCCCCCGGCCATCGCACTCAAACGCGGCGGCGCTTGCGCGGGCGGCAACCGTTGTGCGGAATTGGCGTCACGTCGCGGATCGACGTGATCTGGAGGCCCAGCGACTGCAGCGCGCGAAGTGCCGATTCACGGCCCGAACCCGGCCCGGTGACTTCAACTTCAAGCACCTTCATGCCGTGGTCCTGGGCCTTGCGGCCAGCATCTTCGGCTGCCATCTGCGCTGCGAACGGGGTCGACTTCCGCGAGCCCTTGAAGCCCATGGTGCCTGCCGACGACCACGAAATCGTATTGCCCTGGGCATCCGTGATCGTGATCATCGTATTGTTGAAGCTGGCATTGACGTGCGCCACCCCCGACGAGATGTTCTTTTTCTCGCGGCGGCGAACCTTGCCACGCTGCTGTTCCTTGGCCATTTGAACGTCACTCTCTTGTCTGCGCTGAAGCCGGCTGCACAAAAACTGCTGCCGGCGAACGACCCGTCATCCGGGTAATAGGGACCCCCTGGAAGGCGGTCAGTTATTTCTTCTTGCCGGCAATCGCTTTCGCCGGACCCTTGCGGGTACGCGCGTTGGTGTGCGTACGCTGGCCGCGCACCGGAAGCCCGCGGCGATGGCGCAACCCCCGATAGCAGCCGAGATCCATCAGCCGCTTGATATTCATCGCTGTTTCGCGACGCAGGTCACCTTCAACGAGAAAGTCTCGGTCGATCGTTTCACGGATCTGAAGCACTTCGGCGTCAGTCAGCTCGTTGACCCGGCGCTCCGGCGGAATTCCCACCTTCGTGCAGATGTCCTGGGCGAACTTCGCCCCGATGCCATGAATGTAGGTCAGCGCGATGGGTACGCGCTTCTGGGTGGGAATGTTCACGCCAGCGATACGGGCCACGTGCGGTTCTCCTGATGCCTGGTCAAACAGCGAAAGCACAGCACGGCGCACGAACTTGGTGCGCCGGCCGCGCTGATTGGGTTGTCGTTACAAAAGCAGGTCACGCCCGCAGCGCCTTGGCTTGCGAACCACTCCCCGCCTCTTGGATCCGAAAATCCGATTGTTCTATACGCAGCTTCAGCGACCGTCAATCGCCGAAGTTCACCTGAATGCAAGCAATTTCGTCCGCCTGCATTCCCGATTTCTCCTTTTTCCGGGGAAAGCCGCAACTTCGCAGCACCCCGTCACCCGCACCGGTCAGACCAGCAGCTTCTCGATCTGCTCTGCCACCTCGTCGATATCGGCCATGCCATCCACCGATGAGTACCGGTCCTTGGCGAAATAGTAACCGATTAACGGTGCCGTCGACCGGTAATAGGCCAGCAGCCTGGCCCGTACGGTCTCTTCGTTGTCGTCTGCCCGACGCATAAAGCCCTTATTGCCGCACTCATCGCAAACCCCGGGCGTCTTCGGTTTTTTGTGCCGGTCGTGATACCCCATGCCGCACGACGCACAGGAATATCGCCCGGTGATACGCTCCACCATTGCCTCGTCGTCGACCTTCAACTCGATCACGACATCAAGGGTCTTGCCCTTTTCGTCCAGCAGTTTTTCCAGCGCCGCCGCCTGCGGAAGGGTGCGAGGAAACCCGTCGAGAATGAAGCCGTTGGCGCAATCTGGTTCCTCGATCCGTTCCGCGACGATCCCGACCACGACTTCGTCGGGCACCAGCTTCCCCGCTTCGATGAGTTCCTTCGCCTTACGGCCCGTCTCTGTTCCTGCCTTCACTGCCTGACGCAACATCTCACCGGTTGAGAGTTGAACAATACGGTGCTTTTTGGAGATGATGTCGGCTTGCGTGCCTTTCCCCGCACCCGGCGGACCCAGCAGGATCAAGTTCATCTACGTCTTCCTCTTCTCGACGACGTCGGCGAGGCTCCCTTGAGCTGCGCCTTCTTGATCAGTCCTTCGTACTGGTGCGCCAGCAGGTGACTCTGGATCTGAGCGACAGTATCCATGGTCACGCTGACTGCGATCAGCAGCGAGGTTCCGCCAAGCACCGCAGCAAACGTAGACGGGATGGGTGAATTCGCAATCATCAATTCCGGTAATAGGCAGACCGCGGCCAGATAGATTGCTCCGACGACCGTAACGCGGGTCAGCACGTAGTCGATATATTCGGCCGTTTTGGCACCGGGACGGATGCCCGGAATGTATCCACCATACTTGCGCAGGTTGTCGGCTGTCTCCTGCGGGTTGAACACCACCGCCGTATAGAAGAACGCGAAGAAGATGATCAGCGCCGCGTAGATCGCCATGTGCAGCGGCTGCCCGTAACCCAGCAATGCCGTGATGTAGGTGAGCCAGTCAGGTCCACCCGACCCGGTCTGGCCGGCCGAGAATTGCGCCGCCGTGGTCGGCAGCAACAGCAGCGAGGAAGCGAAGATCGGCGGAATCACGCCTGCCGAATTCAGCTTCAGCGGCAGGTGCGAGGCATTCCCCTGCATCATCTGATTGCCGACCTGGCGCTTCGGATACTGGATCAGAAGACGCCGCTGCGCGCGTTCCATGAACACGATGCACAACACCACGACCGCCATCAGCAGCAGCACGCCGAACACCAGGATGATCGAGATCGAACCCTGCCGCGAAAGCTCGAACAGACCGGCAAGCGCCGAGGGCATGCCCGCCACGATGCCGGCGAAGATGATCAGCGAAATGCCGTTGCCGATGCCGCGCTGCGTGATCTGCTCGCCAAGCCACATCAGGAACACCGTGCCGCCGACCAGCGTAATCACCGTCGAAACCCGGAAGAACCAGCCCGGATCGCTGACCACGCTCAGCGAGCCGGCCTGCATGCTTTCAAGTCCGACGGAAATACCATAGGCCTGCACCGTTGCCAGCAGCACCGTCAGATACCGGGTGTACTGGTTGATCGTTTTACGGCCCTGCTCGCCTTCCTTCTTCAGCTGCTCGAGCTGTTTGTTAACGCTCGACATCAGCTGCATGATGATAGAGGCGGAAATATACGGCATGATGTTGAGCGCGAAGATCGCCATGCGCTCAACTGCGCCGCCGGCGAACGTATTGAACAGGCCCAGAATGCCGGTCGATGCCCGGTTGAAGGTTTCCGCGAAAGCTTCAGGATTGACGCCCGGGATCGGAATGAAAGTGCCGAGCCTGTAAATGATCAACGCACCCAGCGTGAACCAGATGCGCCGTTGCAGATCCTGAGCCTTGCCAAAGGCGGAAAAGTTGATGTTCTGGGCGAGCTGCTCGGCAGCGGATACCATGGCGTGTGTGTCTCCCGACCTTTGTCCAGCGGCGGCGGCGGCGCGGTCTTCGCCTTCAATTGCCCTGCGCTGACCGTGTCCCGTCGCCCGGAATGCCCGAAATCCGCATTTTCAGGCGACACTGGCCATATGGCCATCGCTCCGCGCTTCGGCAACTCCGCAATTGATGCGGCGCCGAAGCGAATTGTGAGCCGTACCCAGGATTAGGCTTTCACCTTGGCTGCCTTCTTGGCCGCCGTCTTGGCGCGCTTTCTTTCGTCGTCGGCCAGCACTTTCTTTTCGATGAGCGTAACCGAACCACCGGCCTTTTCAATGGCAGCCTTCGCCGATGCGGTCGCGTGATCGACTGTCAGCTTCAAGCCGGACTTCAACTCGCCGACGCCAAGAATGCGCACCCCGTCGAGCGGACGGCGCAACACACCGGCGGCGACCAGCGCGTCGACATCGATTTCACTGCCTGTGTCGAGCACGCCGGCCTCAACGGCCTCCTGCAGACGCTGCAGGCTGACCTCGTTGAACGACTTGCGCCGCCATTTCGAGAAGCCACGCTTCGGCAACCGCCGGAACAGCGGCATCTGGCCGCCTTCGAAACCGCCGATGGCGACCCCGTTGCGTGCCTTCTGACCCTTGTGGCCGCGACCGGCGGTCTTGCCCAGACCTGAACCGATACCGCGGCCGACGCGCACGCGCTTTTTCGAAGCGCCGGCATTGTCTTTGATCTCATTGAGCCGCATGCGACTTCGAGCTCCTCAATATTTGGCCGGGACCCTGGCTGCCGATTGCAGCCTTGCAAGACGACCGCCACCCGGGCAACGTGTCTTCAACCTTCAACGAACCGGCACGATCACTCGACGATGCGCACCAGATGCTGCACTTTCGCGATCATGCCGCGCACCGAAGGCGTATCCTCCAGCGTGCGCGTACGGTTCAGCTTGTTCAGCCCCAGACCTTTCAAGGTCTTGGTCTGGATTTCCGGCCGGCGGATCGCACTGCGGATCTGCTGGACCGTGATCGTCTTCTTCGCTGTATCGGTCATTATCTCACTACCTCAGCAAATCTGGCTTCGAGAGCGCCCATATCAAAGCCGGCGCTCCTGCCGGACCATCTCGAATGTCGGCGATTGTCAGGCGTCCGCAGTTGCCGTTTCGGCTGCCGATGACGCATCGCGGCGTCGCGCGACGATATCGGAAACCTTGAGGCCGCGGCGGGCTGCGATGGTGCGGGGGTTTTCCTGCTCCTTCAGCGCCTCGATCGTTGCCCGAACGACGTTGTAGGGATTGGTCGAACCAAGCGACTTGGCGACGACATCATGCACGCCCAGCATCTCGAACACGGCGCGCATCGCGCCGCCGGCGATGATGCCGGTGCCCGGAGGTGCCGAACGAAGCACGACGCGGCCCGAGCCGTGACGCCCGACGCTGTCATGGTGCAGCGTACGGCCATCGCGCAGCGGCACGCGCACCAGATCGCGCTTGGCCGCCTCGGTCGCCTTGCGGATCGCTTCAGGAACTTCGCGGGCTTTGCCATGACCGAAGCCAACCCGGCCTTTCAGGTCGCCGACCACCACGAGAGCAGCGAAACCGAAGCGCTTGCCGCCCTTCACCACCTTCGCGACGCGGTTGATGTGAACCAGCTTGTCGGAGAACTCGCTGTCACGCTCTTCGCGATCGCGATCACGGCCCCGGCGGCCACCACCTTCTGGAGAACGTGCCACTGTCCGTATCCTTCTATTCTAGAATTCCAGGCCGCCCTCGCGGGCGGCATCGGCGAGCGCTTTCACGCGCCCATGAAACAGGAAGCCACCACGGTCGAACACGACCGCCTTGACGCCAGCGGCTTTAGCACGTTCGGCAAGCAGCTTGCCGACGGCGCTTGCCGCATCCTTGTCGGCACCCGTCTTCAGGCTGCCGCGCAGGTCCTTATCGAGCGTCGACGCCGAGGCAAGCGTCTTGCCTGCCGTATCGTCGATGACCTGGGCATAGATATTCTTCGAAGAACGATGCACCGAAAGGCGCGGGCGCCCATCGGACTTCTTCCTCAAAGCGCGGCGAACGCGGTTGCGCCGCTTGATGAAATTCTGCGAAAGCGAAGCCATCTCGTCCGTCCTTATTTCTTCTTGCCTTCCTTGCGGAAGATGTACTCGCCCTGATAACGCACGCCCTTGCCCTGGTAGGGTTCGGGCGGACGATAGCCGCGGATTTCCGAAGCGACCTGACCGACGAGCTGCTTGTTGATGCCGCTGACGATGACGATTTCCTGCTTGGCGCCGGAAACTGCCACCTGCACGCCCTGCGGGATCGGATGCACCACTTCGTGGCTGAAGCCGAGGCTCAACTGCAAGTCCTTGCCCTTCATGGCCGCGCGATAACCGACACCCTGAATCTCCAAGGTCCTCGTGAAGCCGCTGGTGACGCCTTCGACCAGGTTGGAAACCTGCGTCCGCGACATCCCCCACATGGAACGCGCTTCTTTCGAATCGTCGAGCGGCTTGACGACGATGCCGTCATCCGTCATTTCGACCGAGCAGACCTCGGGAACGGTGAACTCCAGTTCGCCCTTCGATCCCTTGACCTTGACCGTCTGCCCGTCGATCGTCGCAGTTACACCCGAAGGCACCGCGACTGGTTTTTTTCCGATACGTGACATGACCTGTTAACCCGGCCTCGCAGCCGGTCCCACAAATTAGAATACGTTGCAGAGGATCTCGCCGCCGACGTTCTCTTCACGAGCCCGCGCATCCGACATGACCCCGCGCGGCGTCGACAGGATCGACACGCCCAGGCCGTTGGCGACCGTCGGCAGATCCTTGACCGGAGAGTAGACTCGGCGACCGGGCTTGGAGACGCGCTTGATCTCCTTGATTGCCGGCTGACCGTTGAAATACTTGAGCTCGATCTCGTACTCGGGGTGTTCACCCTTCTGCTCGATCAGCGCAAAACCGCGGATGAAACCTTCCGACTGCAGTACTTCAAGTACGCGTCCACGCAACTTCGAAGCCGGCGTCGAAACCTTCGGGCGGCGGCGCATCTGAGCATTGCGGATACGGGTGAGCATATCGCCGAGAGCATCATTCATTGGCATCAGCGTTGTCCTTCCTCACCAGCTTGACTTGACGAGGCCGGGGATACGACCCTGGCTCGCCAGTTCACGAAGCATATTCCGGCACATCCTGAGTTTCCGGTAGTAGCCGCGCGGTCGCCCGGTGATCTCGCAACGGTTGCGGATACGCACCTTGGCCGAATTGCGCGGCAGTTCAGCGAGCTTCAGGCTCGCCGCGAACCGCTCTTCGGTCGGCTTCGACAGGTCGCGCGCGACGGCTTTCAGCGCCTTGCGTTTCTCTGCGTACTGCTCGACGAGTTTGCGCCGCTTCTGATTATTCTGCTTCTTGCCGGTCTTCGCCATCTCTTGTCTTTCTCCAAAGGCCTTTCGGATTTCCCGAGGTCCTTTAGATCCCGCGCTGACTATAGTGCCGCGCGGTCTCTAAGTTTCAGTTGTCGTCTGCGCCCATCCAACCCACTTTTCGCACGTCCCTTGATCAGGGCTTGCGGAACGGGAAGTTCATGGCGCTCAACAGTTCACGTGCTTCATCATCCTTGGCCGCAGTGGTGCAGACCACGACATCCATGCCCCAGACTTCGTCGACCTTGTCGTAGTCGATTTCCGGGAACACGATGTGTTCTTTGATACCGAGTGCATAGTTGCCGCGGCCATCGAAGCTCTTCGGGTTGAGGCCGCGGAAGTCCTTGATCCGCGGCATCGCGATCGTCACGAGGCGGTCGAGGAATTCGTACATGCGGTCGCCGCGCAGCGTCACCTTGGTGCCGAGCGCCATGCCCTCGCGCACCTTGAAGCCGGCAATCGACTTGCGCGCCCGCGTGATTACCGGACGCTGCCCGGAAATCATGGCAAGGTCACCGGCCGCGCTCTCGACCTTCTTCTTGTCGGCAACCGCTTCGCCGACGCCCATGTTGAGGACGATCTTGTCGATCCTCGGGATCTGCATCGGGTTGCCGTAGGCGAACTGCTCCTTGAGCTTCGCCCGGACCACATCCTCGTAGTAGGCCTTGAGGCGCGGCTTGTAGTCGGCCGGACGCGGAGCCGGTGGCGCCATATCGCCGGCCGCAACCGCCTTGCTCTTCTTCTTTTTCTTGGCCCCGTCCTGGGCCTGCTGTTTGTCGGCCATCGCTTATGCCTTCTCCGCAATCACTTCGCCGGAACGCTTGGCGACGCGCACCTTGGTTCCGTCTTCCAGGACCTTGATCCCGACCCGCGTCGGCTTGCCGTCGCGAGGATCCTCGATCGCCAGGTTCGACAGGTGGATCGGCGCCTCTTTCGAGATGATGCCGCCCTCTTCCTGCGCCGTCTGGCGCTGATGCCGGCGGACCATGTTGACGCCGCGCACGAGCGCACGCGATTCCTTGGGACGCACCTCAATGACTTCGCCGTGCTTGCCCTTGTCGCGTCCGGTCAAAACGATGACCCGGTCGCCCTTCTTGATCTTGGCCAAAGCCATCACAGCACCTCCGGCGCAAGGGAAATGATCTTCATGTGCTTCTTCGCTCTGAGTTCGCGCGTCACCGGCCCGAAGATGCGCGTGCCGATCGGCTCACCCTGGGCGTTGACGAGCACGGCTGCATTCCGGTCGAAACGGATCAGCGAACCGTCCGGACGCCGCACGCCCTTGGCGGTGCGAACCACGACAGCCTTCATCACCTGGCCCTTTTTCACGCGGCCGCGCGGAATCGCTTCCTTGACCGACACGACGATGATATCGCCGACGGTCGCGTACCGGCGCTTGGAGCCGCCCAGCACCTTGATGCACTGCACGCGACGGGCGCCCGAGTTATCGGCGACGTCGAGATTCGTCTCCATCTGGATCATCGCTCTCGCTCCTTCTCCAGCCGCCCGTAAGCGGCCCGTTATCAAAATTCCATTTCGCGCTTCGCAGTTCGCCCGGCGCGTCTTGTGTCACGTCAGCCCGATCACCGGATGCTGCGCGGCTGCCCTCAGGCGCCGCCCTGCTCCAGAACCGTCCAACGCTTGTGCTTCGATATCGGCGCGCTTTCCACGATCTGGACGCGGTCGCCGATCTTGCAGCGGTTCGTTTCGTCGTGCGCCTTGTACTTCTTCGACCGGCGCACGGTCTTCTTGAACAGCGGGTGCGTAAAGCGGCGCTCGACTTGGACGACAACGGTCTTGTCGCTTTTGTCGGAGACCACGACACCACTTAGAATGCGCTTTGGCATAATTCGAAATCCTCTTCAGACCGGCCCGGACGGTTCGCCTCGCCTTGGGAGGGCAGAACCCTGGCAGGCCTGGGTCAGCCCTGTGCTTGCTTCTGTTTGCGGACCGTCAGAACACGCGCGATAGTCCGGCGCACCTCACGCATCCGCGATGTGTTTTCGAGCTGTCCGGAAGCTTTCTGAAAGCGCAGGTTGAACTGCTCCTTCTTGAGCTTCAAAAGCTCGTCGTCGAGCTGGTCGACGGACTTGTCTCTGATCTCGGCGACTTTCATTTTGTCTTACCGTCCTCGAAATTCTTGAACCTTGCCAGCCATCGACCTCAGCCGATGCGGGTCACGATACGTGTCTTGATCGGCAGCTTCTGTGCACCAAGTTCCAGCGCCTCGCGCGCCACCACATCGGTTACCCCGTCGAGTTCGAACATGATGCGGCCTGGATGCACGCGGGCAACCCAGCGGTCGACCGAACCCTTGCCCGAGCCCATGCGCACTTCGGCAGGCTTCGATGTCACCGGCAGGTCCGGGAAGATCCGGATCCAGACGCGGCCTGCGCGCTTCATGTGACGCGTGATCGCCCGGCGAGCCGCCTCGATCTGACGCGCCGTGATGCGTTCGGGCTCGACCGCCTTGAGCCCGTGCGAGCCGAAGTTCAAGGCGGTCCCGCCCTTGGCGGTGCCCTTGATGCGCCCCTTGAACTGCTTGCGAAACTTTGTCCGTTTCGGTTGCTTCATGACTTCAGATCCTTAACGTCTCTGGCCCGGTGCGCCCGTAATCACCTTTTCCAAGGCGGTCGCACCCGCTTTCAAATTCCTACCTGTCGCGCGGCGTATCGCTCTGACCGCCACGGTCACGCCGCGGCCGCCCGCCGTCACCACCCTCGAAGGCCTTCTTTTCGGATGCCATCGGATCGTGATCGATGATCTCGCCCTTGAACACCCAGACCTTGATGCCGATGATGCCGTAGGCCGTCTTGGCTTCCGCCCGGCCGAAATCGATGTCCGCGCGCAGTGTGTGCAGCGGCACCCGTCCTTCGCGATACCATTCCGTCCGCGCGATTTCCGCGCCGCCGAGGCGTCCTGCAACGTTGATGCGGATGCCTTGCGCACCAGCCCGCAGAGCAGTCTGCACGGACCGCTTCATCGCGCGGCGGAACGCGATGCGGCGCTCCAGCTGCTGTGCGATGTTTTCGGCGATCAGCGTCGCGTCGATGTCCGGCTTGCGGATCTCGAGCACGTTGAGATGGACTTCGCTGTCGGTCAACCTGGCGAGTTCACCCCGCAGCTTGTCGATGTCCGACCCCTTCTTGCCGATCAGCACGCCGGGGCGTCCGGTGTGCACCGTGACGCGGCATTTCTTGTGCGGACGCTCGATGACCACCTTCGAGATGCTCGCCGGGCGCTGCATCTTCATGATGTGGTTACGGATTGCGTAGTCCTCGTGCAGCAGCTTGCCGTACTCGCCGGTACGCGCGAACCAGCGGCTGTCCCAGGTCCGGTTGATGCCGACGCGCAGGCCGACTGGATTGACTTTATGACCCATCAGTCGGCCTCCACAGCTGCTTCTTCCGAACGAGACTTGGCCGCGGCTTTCTTGACCTTGCCGCCGTTGCCGCGCTTGCGGGAATTTTCAAGTTCTTCTTCTTCGACTTCGCGCACCACGACGGTGATCTGCGAGAATGGCTTCATCACGACCGACGACCGGCCGCGTCCACGTGCATGGAACCGCTTCATGATCAGGTTCTTGCCGACGTAGGCTTCCGCAACAATCAACTGATCGATGCTCAGCTGATGGTTGTTTTCGGCATTCGCGATGGCGCTCATCAGGCACTTGCGCACGTCGTCCGAGATCCGCTTGCGCGAGAACTCGAGATCGGCGAGCGCCTGCTCGACGGGCTTGCCGCGGATGAGACCAGCGACCAGGTTCAGCTTCTGCGGCGAGATACGCAAGTTGCGCGCAACCGCCTTCGCCTCGTTTTCAGGGAGAGCGCGCTCCCGGCTCGGCTTACCCATTATCGTTTCGCCTTCTTGTCGCCGCCGTGACCGGTGTAGTTCCGCGTTGGCGAGAACTCACCGAACTTGTGACCGATCATGTCTTCGGTCACGTTCACGGGGATGTGCTTGTGCCCGTTATAGACGCCGAAGGTGAGACCAACGAACTGGGGCAGGATCGTCGAACGACGGCTCCAGATCTTGATGATCTCGTTGCGTCCCGAAGCGCGCACCTTGTCGGCCTTCTTCAGGAGGTAGCCGTCTACGAACGGACCCTTCCAGACTGAGCGTGCCACGACTGTTTCTCCTTAAGCGTATCGACGCGGTTTCCCGCTCTTATTTCTTCTTCAGGTGACGGCTACGGACGATGAACTTGTCCGTCGTCTTGTTCTTACGCGTTCTGTAGCCCTTGGTCGGCTTGCCCCAGGGCGTCGCCCAGTGCTTGCCGCCGTTGGTACGGCCGCCGTTGGGGTGATCGATCGGGTTCATGGTGATACCGCGAACGGTCGGGCGGGTGCCCTTCCAGCGGGTACGACCGGCTTTCGAGTCGACCGTATTGCCATGGTCCGGGTTCGAAACAGCCCCGACGCTTGCCATGCAGTCTGCACGCACGCGGCGCGTTTCGCCTGAACTGAGCTTCAGGACCGCCCAGCCGGCATCACGGCCGACCAGCTGCACGAAAGCCCCCGCCGAACGTGCGATCTGCCCGCCCTTGCCCGGCTTCATCTCGACGTTGTGAATGATCGTTCCGATCGGCATGCTCGACAGCGGCATCGCGTTGCCCGGCTTCACGTCGACCTTCTCGCCGGCGATCACATGGTCGCCCGGCGACAGCCGCTGCGGCGCCAGGATATAGCTCAGTTCGCCGTCTTCGTACTTGATCAGCGCGATGAACGCCGTGCGGTTCGGATCGTATTCGATCCGCTCGACAGTCCCGGCGACGTCGAACTTGCGGCGTTTGAAATCGACCAGGCGATAGGTCTGCTTGTGACCGCCGCCGATGTGCCGCGTCGTGATGCGGCCATGCTTGTTGCGACCACCCGTCTTGTTCTTGCCCTCGGTCAGCATCTTGACCGGGCCGCCCTTCCACAGTTCCTTGCGATCGACGATCACCAGCTGACGAAGGCCCGGCGACGTCGGACGATATGTCTTGAGTGCCATTCTCTTCAGCCCCTTACAAACCGGTAGTGATATCGATGGTCTGACCGTCTTCGAGGGTCACGACCGCTTTCTTGACGTCGCTCTGGGTACCGCGGCGGCCGCGGAAAACCTTCGTCTTGCCCTTGCGCACGAACGTGTTCACCGCCTTCACCTTGACGTCGAACAGGGCTTCGACAGCCTGCTTGATGTCCGGCTTGGTCGCCGTACCGGCCACGTTGAAGACAACCTGGTTGGCTTCCGAAAGAAGCGTTGCCTTCTCGGTGATCACCGGCGAACGGATGATGTCGTAGGCTTTGAGTTTCTGCATCGTCAGGCCCTCTTGCCCTTTTGCGCCGCATCGGCGAAGCGCTGGTCGATGGCTTCGAGAGCCGCCTTCGTCAGCACCAGCTTCTTGCGTCGCAGGATGTCGTAAACGTTGAGGCCCTGCACCGGCAGGACGTCGATGTTCGGAATGTTGCGCGCCGCCCGCACAAACGTCGCATCAAGGCTGGAACCATCGATGATCAACGCATTGCTGAGTTCCAGCTTGCCGAACGCTTCGCGAAGGGCCGCCGTCTTGCCGTCTTCGGACTGGGCCTTGTCGAGCACGATGATGTCCCCGGCCTGGGCCTTCGCCGAAAGCGCATGACGCAGCGCCAGTGCACGCACCTTCTTGGGCATGTCGATCGCATGGCTTCTGGGCTTTGGCCCAAGCGCCTTGCCGCCGCCGCGCCATTGCGGAACCGATTTGTCGCCGTGACGCGCGCCACCGGTACCTTTTTGCTTGTAGACCTTCTTGCCCGTGACCGTGACTTCCGAACGGTCCTGTGCATGGTGCGTGCCGGCCATCCGCTTCAGCGTCTGGTAGCGCACCATCCGGTGAATCAGGTCCGGGCGCGGGTCGAGGCCGAACACATGCTCGGACAGCTCCACGCTGCCGGCAGTTCCGGAACCAAGCGTTGTGACGTCGAGTTTCATCACTGCTGCTCCTCTTGAGCGCCAGCCGCTGCGGCAGCATCGCCATTACGCGTCTTGAATCCGCCGGGCTTGGGAGCGTCATCGGGAAGCTTCCGCTTCACCGCATCGCGCACCAGAACCCAGCCGCCCTTGTGACCGGGCACGGCGCCGCGGACCATCACCAGCCCGCGCTCGGTATCGGTGCGCACGACCACGAGATTCTGCGTCGTGATCCGGTCCGAACCCATGTGGCCGGCCATCTTCTTGCCCTTGAACACCTTGCCGGGGTCCTGACGCTGACCGGTCGAACCGTGGCTTCGGTGAGAAACCGAGACGCCGTGCGTCGCCCTGAGGCCGCCGAAGTTCCAGCGCTTCATCGCACCCTGGAAACCCTTGCCGACGCTGGTGCCGGTCACATCGACGAACTGCCCTGGCACGAAATGGTCCGCGGTGATCTCCGCGCCGACTTCGATCAGGTTTTCCGGGCTGACGCGGAACTCGGCAAGCTTGCGCTTGGCTTCCACGTTGGCAACAGCGAAGTTGCCCCGCTCGGGTTGCGTGACACGGCTGGGCCGGCGCGAACCTGCACCGAGCTGCAGCGCGGTGTAGCCATTCTTCTCTTCGGTGCGCTGCGCCAGTACCTGGCAGTTTTCCAGTCGCAGCACCGTCACAGGGATGTGCTCCCCGGCATCCGTGAAGATGCGGGTCATCCCCAACTTCTGAGCGATCACTCCGGAACGCATGGGTGCATTCCTTCCCTTCTCGGTTCCCCAGTCTCCTCATCCACCGCTATCGAACGGCTGGAGGACCTGGACCTCTTCGACTAGCCGACGGTTCGCACCAAAGCGAACCGGCCGGATTAAAGTTTGATCTCGACGTCGACACCGGCCGCAAGGTCGAGCTTCATCAAAGCATCGACGGTTTGCGGTGTCGGATCGACGATATCGAGCATGCGCTTGTGGGTGCGCATTTCGAACTGTTCGCGGCTCTTCTTGTCGATATGCGGCGACCGGTTCACGGTGTAACGCTCGATGCGGGTCGGCAGCGGGATTGGCCCGCGCACTTCTGCACCAGTACGTTTCGCCGTGTTCACGATCTCGCGCGTCGACGCATCGAGTATTCGATGATCGAAGGCTTTGAGCCTGATGCGGATATTCTGACCGTTCATCGTCTTCGCCTAACCTCTAACGCAAGCAGCACCCATCGAGGCAGGTGCCGCCCACAGATGAATTCGACAACCGGACTTGGCGCACCACGCGCCAGTACCGCTGCCAGACCGACCTCTTCCCACCCAGCCTGCCGGCCAATCTTGCAAGACCGCGCCAGGCAGGAACGGCCAGCGCCGGGTGGATGTCACCCGGCGCTGGCCAAATTCAACTAGTCCGTAATCGCCGAGACGACGCCGGCACCGACGGTGCGGCCGCCTTCGCGGATCGCAAAGCGCAGCTTTTCTTCCATCGCGATCGGCTGGATCAGTTCCACGTCCATCGCGATGTTGTCGCCCGGCATCACCATTTCCGTACCTTCCGGCAGC
>JAHJSN010000103.1 GCA_018830445.1 Alphaproteobacteria bacterium
AATTGACCTGTTGGTGCCGCACAGGAGTTGTCAATTGAGGCGCGCTGAACGCCACACTAAACCATTGTTTTCGCTAGTGGCCTTCATGTCTCGCCGAAATCGTCAGCGGTTGCGGCCAGCACACCGATTTAGGCGAGACAGGCCACTATTGTTCTGGATCAAACATTTGATTCCCGGGTGGAGGTCGTCAAATGTTTGTGAATCCAGAACACAATCAAAAGGTTGCCTAGTGTTCCGGGCTGACATTCAGGTTCCCGGCAGGGAACCATATGTCAGAGTCGGAACACTAGGATCGTCGGTCAAGCCGGGGAGGCCGCATTCATCGATGCGTCGAAACCGCGCCGATCATACATGAATTACCGCCATCCAGCACCAGCAATGACGCTTCGGCGCCGAACTCGTTACAACTCCGGCGACTAGGCGAACAAACCGATCTTTTCGAATTTCTCGTTCAGCACATCCTGGGCGCTGGGGTATTTGAGCCAGTCTTCGACGACGCTCGATATCACCCGCCGGAAATCGGTGGTGTAGATCAGGTTATCCGTGTCATCGAGGTTGGTGAGGCTCGGCGGTGTGCCGTAGTGGCCGCCCTTGACGCCGTTGCCGATGGCGAACATCACGTTGGCCGTGCCGTGGTCGGTGCCGCTGTTGGAATTCTCCGCCGCACGCCGTCCGAATTCGCTGAAGACGAGCACCATGACATCGTCCGCGCGGCCGATCCGCTCCATGTCCTGCATGAACGCATGGACCGCGTCGGAAAAGTAGGTCAGCAGCCGTGCGTGCAGGTTGGCCTGCTGCACGTGCGTATCGAAGGCGTTGTTGCGGAACGAGGTGTAGTAGAGCCGCGTCGGCATGCGCGCTTCGATCAGCGATGCGACCTTCGGAAGGTCGAGATTGACGAGCCCGTAATCGATCGGCGATTTGTACTTCTGCCAGGCATCGCGGACCTTCCCGGAAGCCTCCTTGGCGCTGCGGGCAACGTCGCGCAGGAAGCTCTGCGATTCGTTCATTGCCGCCTCGCTGATGCCCTCGGTAGCATCGAACGGCGTGCCCTTCGGAACGAAGCGTGCAGGGTCGTCGAAGACAACTGGAACATGCTGGCGGCTGCGCACGGCCAGCGATTGGGTAGCGTCGACATTGACGATCGGATAAGGCGTACCCTTTGGCAGCAGCACGTCCGCGAGCCGCCCCACCCAGCCGTATGTTGCGCCGCTGTTGGGTTCGGCAGTGTGCCAATAGGCCATCGAGTTGAAGTGCGAGAACGACGGCTGCGGATAGCCCACGCCATGGATGATCGCCATGCGCCCATCCTTGTACAGCTTCTCCATCCCGGCCATGTTCGAGTTGAGACCGTAGTCCGCATCGATTTTGCGCAGTTCGTTTTCTTTCAGGCCGATGCTGGGGCGCAGCTTGTAGTAGTCGTCGTTTCGGAACGGCACCACCGTATTGAGCCCGTCGTTGCCCCCCGACAGTTCCAGAACGACGAGAATCCGGTTGTCCGCCATTGCTTCGCGCGCGAACGCGAACCCGCCCATGAACGGTGCCAGCAGACCATAGGCCGAGCCGAACGCGCCGAGCCGCAGAAGATTGCGCCGCTGTGTGTCGAAAACGTCGATATGTTTCATCTCAATCTCCTAGGCCCTGACGGCGCGGAACTTTGGACTCGGCGAGAAGCGCTAACCCAGCTGGTATTCAGGCAGGCACATGATCCGGTGCACCAGGACACGCAGAGGATCTTCCAGATAGGTCCGCGCGGCTTCGATATCGTCCGTTCCAAGCTCGCCTTTGAGCACCGCGACGAGTTGCCCGCGTTGCTCTTTCGTTGCCGGCACGCTCATCAGGCGGCCGAGGAAGTGGTCGACGATTGCTTCGATACTGCTGAGCCTTTCCCGCTCGACAATCCCTGCCAGATCGAACCCGGCCGTGTGCCGCGGAATCGGCTTGACCCGTTCGAGTGCCATTTGCCAGCCGCGATAGCTGCCGTAGCGTGTGTTGAAGTCCTGGTCCATGTCGGCCATCAGATTGGCCATGGACATGTTCGCGGTGTCCTCGACCCCTGGCGGCTTGGTCGCCTGGGATATGTTGGCGCCTTCCGCCAGCCGCTTCGATACCGAACGGATCAGGTGATCGTCCGGATAGCGGTCGCCTGGAATGAAGTTGATGTCCGGGAACATCACGTCGTAGGCGAAATTGTTGCGCGCGATCAGCAAGCCGGGGGTGATCCAGGCTCGCCCCTGCGCCCATCCGGCGACCGTTGGCGGATTGAACAGGTGCTGACCCAGCGTGCTTGTCGCGGAGTTGAAATCAGGTACGCCGGGAACGCGGTCGAGTTCGAGTTTCCGGTAGGTGCTGACAGCAAGCTGCACCGGGCTCTTGATAAGTGCGCCGACGCTTTCGGGGCTGTAGAAATCCCGCGACAGGAAGATCGCCTCCATCAGTGCTGCCATTTTGAAGCCGTTGTCGCGCAGCACTTTGGCAAGCTTCTTGGTAAGCGCCGGCGACGGGTTGTCGTGCACGAAATAGCGGTAGACCTTTGCGGCCAGGAACTCGTCGGCGGGTTGGCTCAAGAGAATGTCGACGATGTCTTCGCCGCTGAAGTTGCCGGTTTCGCCGAGCACCGTTTTCGGACCTTCGTCGTGCTCTTTCTCATTCACCACAAAGGCCAAGTCCTTGTAGTTCCAGCCTGTGAACGCACGCGCCGCTTCGCGAATGTCATGTTCCGAGTAGTGGCCGACGCCGAGCGTGAAAAGCTCCATGATCTCACGCGCGAAATTCTCGTTGGGCGCCCCTTTGACGTTCACGCCCGCATCGAGAAACGACAGCATGGCCGGGCTTTTGGCGGTTGCGACCAGCAACTCGCGGAAATCTCCGAGCCCGTGCTCGTGGAAGATCCCCAACAGCTGCAGATGCTTGCGGTAGTCGCGGACCTTGTCTTCATTGACCGCGAAGTGGCCGTGCCAGAACAGAGCCATTTTCTCCTGCAGCGGACGCGGCGTGCGCAGCATCCGGTCTGCCCACCAGTAGGCGACGCGGTCGGTTTCCAGCCGGCTTGCGCGCAACCAGTAGAAGAATTTGTTGACCACCGGCTGCAGACGCCGGTTGCCGGTCGCTTTGACTTTGATACCGAGCGCCTCGCCGGACTTGCTGGCAAGGTTGGTCGTCGCCGGCCGGCTCGCCGGAAACGGCTCAATCCCGGGGTCGTGTACGCCGGAATGATCGAAGTCCGGGAGATCTGCTACCGGGGCTCCTTCGAAATAAACCAGCCTGCGCACCGCCGCAGCCGGATCGAGCTTGGCGAACTCGGCAATCTCGGCGGGTGTGCCGCCGAACCCTGCACGCTCGAGAAGGTGCGTGGCGGTCTGCTCGCTCCACTCGGACTGCGCAATCGGATCAAGGTCGCCCGACCATTCCGCATGGTTGACCGGCTTGGCAAGTGCGGAGCTGAAAGCAACCTCCGCCAGCGCCAGGACTGCGATCAAGAGATTGCGGCATGTATTCATGTTCAGCTCACGAGGTCTGGAGTTTTTGAATGTGTTCCAGGCTCTTGGGCCGCGAACGTGCGCAGTACGCTCAACCGCCCAAGAGCGCTTCGAAGCACTTGAACTTATCGCGATGATGCAACCCGAATGCGATGCGAAAAGCAATTCAATTCGCGGAGAAACGATCCCGCACGCGCCGAGCCGGGCAATTTCAATGGAGCCGCCCCACTATTCGTCGAAAACCGATTCAAGTTTGCGACAGTATTGGCTTCGTTGCCATGCTGGCCCGCGAACAGCCCCAGCGATCGGGTCAAGCGGATCTCACTACCTGGTGATGATCTCCGGCCCCATCAGGGCGTAGGGAAGCGCCGTCGAAAGCCACGGCACGTACGTGACGATGATAAGGAACAAGAACAGCACCGCGACGAACGGCGCCGCGGCGATCACGACTTGCACGAGGGTCATGCCGGTAATGCCGGAAGTCACGAACAAGTTGAGGCCGATCGGCGGCGTGATCATGCCGATCTCCATGTTGACCACCATGATGATTCCCAGGTGGATCGGATCGATGCCGAGCTGCATTGCGATCGGAAACACCACCGGGGCAACGATAAGCAGGAGGCCCGACGGCTCCATGAACTGGCCGCCGAGCAGCAACAAAAGGTTCACCGCGATCAGGAACGTGAACCAGTTGAATCCCATGGACAGCATCCATTCTGTGATGGCATCTGGGATTCGCTCCGATGTCAGCACATGGGCGAACAGCAGCGCGTTCACGATAATGAACATGAGCATGATGATCGTTCGCGAAGAGTCCACCAGAACCTTGTGGGTGTCGTGGTGGATCAGCGCCGGAACGAACCTGGAAATCATTAGTCCAAGATTACGCCCCCAGATCGGCAGCCCCGCGAGCAGCACCCCTGGCAGGCTCCCAGGGCCTATGCCGTGCCGCAGTATCGGGTAGAGGATGAACATCGCCAAGGCGATGCCGAAGCCGATCTGCGAGCGTGTCGAAAGACTGACGCCGGGAATGAAGAAAAACGACAGCATCAGCCAAACGAGCAGGAACGATACGGCATAGACCGAAGCCGAGAAGCCGATGCGGGCACGATCCGAAACGCCCTCGGGTATCCAGTCGATGCCCTTCAGCGGCCCCATGTCGCGATAGACGAACAGCGCTACGAACCCCGAGTAGACGGCAGCCACCGCGGCGGCTTCCGTCGGCGTGAAAACGCCGCCGTAGATGCCGCCGATGATGATGACGATCAGGAACAGGCCCCATCCGGCATCCTTGCCCGCGGCAACGACCTCGCCCCAACCCTTCCAGTCCTCCGCCGGCAGGTTGCGGATGCGCGCCATGATGTAGATCGTCACCATCAGCATCAGTCCCGCGACGATCCCCGGAATGACACCGGCCAGGAACATTCGGCCGACCGAGACGTCGGTCGCGGCGGCATAGACCACCATGACGATCGAAGGTGGAATGAGGATGCCGAGCGTGCCCGCATTGCAGATCACCCCTGCTGCGAAGTCCCGCGTGTAACCGACCTGGCGCATGCCGGCGATGGCGATCGTGCCGATTGCCACGACTGTCGCAGGCGACGACCCAGACAATGCTGCAAACAGCATGCAGGCCAGCACGCTGGCAATCGCCAGTCCGCCCTTGAAGTGGCCGACGGATGCAATCGCGAACCGGATGATGCGCCGCGCCACCCCGCCGGTCGACATGAAGGATGATGCCAGGATGAAGAACGGGATCGCCAGCAGCGTGTAGTTTTGCGAACTTGTGAAAAGCTGCAGGGCGACCGACGACATCGAGTCGTTCGAGAAGAACGCGATAACCAGGACGCTGGAGAGCCCAAGGGAAACTGCAATGGGGACGCCCAGGAACAGCATCACCATGACGAGCACGAAAAGTATACCAGCTTCCATCGACCGGCGCTCCCTTGCCGCGCCGTTCCGGCGCCCAACCGTTATTCTTTCAAGGCGTCTTTGTTGGCCGCCACCAGTTCTTCTGCTTCATGGCTGGCGACGATCGTTTCGCGCGTTCCCATGAGGATCTGAATGAAGGCTTCCACGGAACGAAACGCTAAGAGCGCAAGTCCGATCGGCAGCATCAAGTAGGCCAGCCAGCGGTGCACCCGCTCCTGAATCCCGAACTGCTCTTGTGCCCACTCCGGATATTTGAGGTCGTCGAGACCGATGCCGATCTTGTGCATCTTCATCCAGTAATCGATGGCCCCGCCCTTCGTGGAAGCTCCCAGATAGTTCAACCAATCCGCTGACAAGAGAATGACGCCGTAGGCCACGCACGCGAGTGCCCCGATGAGTGCGGTGAAGCGGAAAACCGGCTTGGGGAACAACCGCACGAAAGCATCGACGCCCAGGTGGGAGCCCATCTTGATGCCGTAGCTCATCCCGAACAGGATCATCCAGGCGAACAGGATGCGGGTCAATTCAAGCGCCCCGCCCCAACCGGAGTTGAACACATACCGCATGATGACCTGGGTGAACGAGATCAGCGTTATCGATGCCAGTAGCAACGCCAGCGTGTTCTCTTCGAACCGCGTGATGAAAGCCGATAGCCCCGTGCGGGGTCGCGCTGCCGATTGCATTGTTTCCTCCGGGATTGAGGCTACCGCCGGCCGTTTGTTTCCGGCCGTTTCGGTAAATCGGGGCGCCCTGGCCGGACGCCCCGCTGTTGTGTTTTTTGGAGCTTCAGTTATTGGCGGCGACGGCAGCGTCGATGTTGTCCTTGCCGATGTCGCCTTCGAACTTGGACCAGACCGGCTTCATCGTATCCACCCAGGCCTTCCGCTGCTCAGGCGTCAGTTCCCTGATCTTTCCGCCCGCCTTCAGGATATTCGCGCGGTTCGTCGATTCCTGCTTGCCGACGTTGTCATTGGCCGTCTTGGTGACTTCCTCGACGATCTGCAGGAACTGGTCGCGGACATCCGGCTTGAGCCCGTCCAGGAACTCTGTCGACGAGACGAGCAGATAGGCGAGCAACTGGTGGTTTGTTTCGGTCACGCCATCCTGCACTTCGAAGAACTTCTGCGTGTAGATGTTCGACCAGGTGTTTTCCTGACCATCGACGACTCCGGTCTGCAGCGCGCCGTAGACTTCCTTGAACGCCAGCTTCTGGGCGTTGGCGCCCATTGCTTCGATCATCGCTACGGCAACGTCAGAGGTTTGCACTCGGAACTTCAGTCCCTTGGCGTCGCCCGGCAGCATCAACGGCACCTTGGCCGAGAATTGCTTCAAGCCCGAGCTCCAGTATCCAAGACCGACGTAACCCTTGTCCTTGATGGCGCCGAGCAGGTTCTTCGCGGCCTCCGACGTGCGGAATTTTTCCACCGCATCGAGACTCGAGAACAGGAACGGAAGGTCGAACAAACGGTATTTCTTGGTATAGGCCTCGAATTTCGACAGTGAGGGCGCGGCGAGTTGAACGTCGCCGAGAAGCAGCGCCTCCATGACCTTGTCGTCGTCGAACAAGGTCGAGTTTGCGAAGACCTCCATGCAGGCCTTGCCGTTCATCTCGCTGTTGACGCGTTCGGCGAGCAGCGTCGCCGCGTCGCCCTTCGGATGCCCGGTGGCCTTTACGACGTGGCTGAACTTGATAACGATTTCACCGTCTTCGCACGCGGCGAGTGCCGGTGAGGCAGCCATTGCGATAGAAGCGGCAGCTGCCATCACGACAAAAGTGTTTCGCATTATTTCCTCCAATTGGCGGGACTGCGTTAGGTGCCCATTCCATTCTTCGACATTGACGAGCATGCGCCCATACCCCTCAGGGTAGACGAAGAATTGGGCCTGTCTACTGGGAAGTTTTGACACAAAGACCGTCGTTACGCGATTGAAATTCTCCTTAAACGTATATTTCCCCGAAAAGGGTTTCACGGCTGTCGGCGCACCTGTGCAATTGCTCAGAACGGTCTTGCAGAATTGGGCGCCGCTACCTCACGTGTGTCATCCAGTAGGACAGCGCCTGCAGGATGCGCACGTCTTCATAAAGGCCGACATGGCGCATGCCGCTTTGCGGGGCGTGGGCGGAAAAAGGCACTTCTTGATGCAGGTAGGATTTCGCTGTCGGGAGGTCGGCTGTCGGCGCGATGCCGATTTCCACGTGCGCATGCAGTGATGGGCGCTCCCACCCGAACCCCCACGGATGCCCTCTCAGGAAACTCAGGACATAGCGCACAGTGACGAGCGCCACCCAGATGAAGAAGGTGCCGACGGCGATGACGGAGAACCAGTGACCGATCATGTCGCCCACCGCATCCTGGTCGAACGAAACGAATTCCTCGGCCACCGCCGTTGCGAACCCCAAAGCGATCAGTCCGAAGAAGGCGGTCTTGGCGGCAGGCTGCGCAATCGACCTGATCCAGCGGATCGGGCGCGACGGCAGCGAAGTTGTCGCCTCCAGCGTATCGAGCAGCAGGCGCGCTTCGTCGCGCGGGTAGATGAAACTCAGGACATGGGTATTGGGGATATCTGGAAATCTGACTTTGTCAGCGAGTATTGCTGCCGCCCGCCTTCCGCCGACCATGTGCCATGCCCGCGCGAGCAAGGGGTAGATCACCTCGAACAGATACGACGCGAGCAAACCGGAAAGAACCCCCGATCCGATGGCCCAATAGAATTCGTCGAATGCCGTGCCTTCCAGCACGCCGTCTGCGAAGATCGCGCTGAAGATGCCGGCGGCCCAGGCGAAGACCCAGTTGATGTGGTCTTTGTGCCGCGGCGCTTCCTCAAGGAGTTGCTCCAGCGATTTGCCCTTCACACCGTCTTCGAGGCGCGCATATACGAACGGGGTGCCGAGCGTGGCGATACCGAGCGCGTGCAGCTCTTCGGGCAGATGCTTGTGAGCCAACAGCGCAACATTGCCGCCATGGCTGTGAGCAATGATGAAATGGCGGCATGACGCCGGCAAAATCTTCCGGACGGCTTCGATGTGCGCGGCAAGTTCGTGCCCAGCCTTGATCCGGGCCCTGTGCGTGTTCCGTCCGCTCCACTCGAAAACATCGAAGATGATGCCGTCGGCTGCAACCTGAAGCGCCTCCGCGATGCGCTGGCGCAGGGTCGAGCCGTCCTGTGTCCAGGACGTGCCACGCGCGAACGTTCCGTGGACCAGCGTGACGAGAACCGCGTTTGCTGGTTGGCTTATATCTGTGCGTTGTCCGACCGGTGGCATGGCTGCAATCTGCTGCTGAACTCGGAAACGAGTTTGGCAACATGGTCTCCCGGCGAAATCGCAGGCGTCAATGCTGGATGACGGTTTATTCCCCCATTGTTTACGCGGTGCCGGGAGTCTGAATTGTGGGCAAATGGAAGCTTCCACAGCAACCCTAAGCCCTGGGAAAAGGCTATTCGCACTTCATCAATGTCTGCGATCCGTACGCGTCGGCAACCATCAGCTGGTTTCCATCGACCGTTAGCGTGAAGGCTGCCTCCTGCCGGTCCCCCTCGACGCTGCACAACGCGCTGACCTTCCACGTCGGAGCCTGGCCGCTTACCGTCTTGAATTCGCAGTGCGCTTCGTGCTGATCGTACCCGGCTGCCGATATCGCCATCGGTGCGCCTTGCTGGTCCTGCGGAACACTGCATTGGGCGGCGTCGGTTCCCCAGGTGCCGACGTAGGCTGGCTCCGCGGCAAGCGCGAAATTGTTCGCCGATATGAAGAGCCCGAAGGCAACGGCAGCGGCAGCGGTATGTCTCATGGAAGTTTACCTTGATTGAGGGATGACGGCGAGGAAATCGAAGCATCGCGATCGCGACCCGACCACACGAGATCCGAACTCGGCGGCACATAAACCGAAACGTCAGAAGAAAGTCAGCGCAATTGTGGCCATGATGGCCGATACGATCGCCGCAGCACTGACGCCCCGCGACGTCGCGTAGGCACGGATATAGAAGTCGATCCTCTCGTCGCCTGTTTCGGCGTGCTTGACGACATGCGTGACGTCATCGCCATGCACTTGCGTATCGTCTTCCACCAGCGCCGACAGGCCCGGAACGAACGCCGAGCACAAGGCAAAGAATACGGCGTTATATATGACGGCGCCAAACCCGAACGCCGCCACCGCCCAAATCCAGTCGAAGCCCGGTCCGCCGGTTGAGTTGACCCACGCCAGGCCGGCAAGAAACGCGCCTGCTCCACCGCAAAGCGCTGCGATCCAGAGCGACTTGAGCTTTCCTGCCAGCCTTTCTTTCGCGTCGGGCATTGTCAATCGCTAGTGTTCCGACTCTGACATATGGTTCCCTGCCGGGAACCTGAATGTCAGCCCGGAACACTAGGCAACCTTTTGATCGTGTTCTGGATTCACAAACATTTGACGACCTCCACCCGGGAATCAAATGTTTGATCCAGAACGCTAGAACAGATATTGCGCATTTGCGCGCCCGTAGTATTTGCGGCCGTAGCTCAATTCCGTCTTCGGGCAGTCGATGGTTCGCGGCCGCTTGATACCGTTGAGCGACTGCCCCACGATCAGCCCGAGATGATCCTGGAAGGCCATGTTGGCCGTCACGTACTTCTCTGCGAGCGTCTTGTCGTTCTTGGGATCGAGGTTCGTCAGGTCGCCGATATGGGTGCTTCTGATCTTGCGATAGGCCAGCGTACTCAGGAACAGCGCATAGCGGCTGTCGGCGCTGTGCGCGGCGAGAACTTTCTTCGCAAGCGGCAGGCCGTAGACGATGGAATAGCCGAACGCCTTTTTGGGTAACGCCGACCAGGAATTCGAACTGCCGCTCAGCATGGCCTTCGCCACATACATCAAAGGACCGGTGACGAACTTGCGCCGGATTAGCGTGAAGGTTGCTGGAAGCGGCGGGAATTCGACTTCCCAGGCGCGTCCGACATGGCTGAAGTTCTTCACCTGCATCAGCTTGGGTACCGCATCGCTGCTCGATTCGAGGCGGATCGTGCGGTCTTCCAGCCTGCCGTCCTGCAATTGCCGGTAGCTGTCGACGAAGTGCGGTATCGACTTGTCGCTGGCAGTCTCCGATGACATCCCCACACACGGCGCGCCGAAGGTGACGACGGCATAGATCGGCCGGTTACGCTTTTCGGCGAACTCGTGCGCGCCGACGAAGGCCAAAGCACCGCCCAGCGAGTGGCCGGAGAAGATGAACTCTTTCTTGTAATCGGCAGGCAGCGTATCGAGCCAGTTCTCCACCTGGTCGCGGATCGCAGCCCAGGCGGCAGCAAATCCTACCGCCCGCGCCGGCCTGAGGTAGGCCTCCGGGTTCGGCCCGCCGATCAGGATCTGCTCCTCTTCGGTCATGATGACTTTTTTGGTTCTAAGCCCGATCGCGTGTTTCAGGCGCAGCAAACGCGTGGTCTTCAAAGCTTCGTCCGTCGTCAGGCCGTTGTCGATGTCGACGCGTGCGTCTTCGATCGACGATGTCCCCCGGCAGACGATGAACGTGCGCCCCTCGAACAGAAAGCCGAACGCCTGCGTATCGAGCGACTTCCGCCGTGCGTTGAGGCTGTCGACCAGCGCCTTATCGAATGCCTGCCAGTGGTCGGGCGCCTTGTCGGCCGGCGTCTTGCCGAGCTCCTTGAGTTTTTCGTCCGTGTAGCGCGTCAACGGCGTCCTGCTGTCGAAGAAGCAGAAGTGCTTGTTGATTTCGCCATCTGGGTGGGCAAGCTTCAGCACGCCGCTGAGGCTTTCATTCGGTTTCTTTGGGTCTTCGTCGATGTAGGCCTGCGCTGCCTTGTAGGCGAGGAATTCGCACAGCGACAACGGGAATCTCGGTTTGCTGTCGGCGCCGTCGGCGGCGCTGTCGAACCGGCAGATCTTGGGTTTACCGTCCGCCGAGGAACCCTCCGAGAGCACGTCGAAATAGGCCAGATAGTGATTGAGGTCGAGTTCGACTGCGATGGTGTAGTAGCAGGTACCTTTTAGGCCGTTCGCATCGGTGGCCTCGACCTTGAATTCATAGGTGCCGCCCTGTGTCGGCGTTCCGCTGATCGTGCCGTCGGGTGAAAGTTTGAGGCCCGTAGGCAGCCGGTGGGACAAGTCGAACAGCTTCTCGATTTCCCAATCTGTGGTAATCGCGAACGTGTAGGGGCCGTTCCCGTTGGTGGCCGTTATTGTCTGCGGCTCGTAGGGGTGCGACTGCACAGCCTTCGGCAGTTGATAGGACCCGAACCAGGGCGCCGGTTTCAGATAAAGTCTGGGCTTTGCCGCCTCCGTCGCGGTGTTGCTTCTGCCCGCGCCGGAACCCGATGTGGAACTGGTCGTGGGATTTTTGCCCGCCTGACCACCGTTCGTGGCGGGTTGCGGTTCTGTGATAGCCGTCGCCATTGCAAAATTCCCCACTCAAAGCAACTTTGGAAATCTATGCTCCATTGTTAGGCTTCGATGCCCCTGAAAACAATTGGTTAGTAGGCGGGCGGCTATCGAGCATCCAGGTGCACGAGCCATTGTTGCCACAACGCGCCAAAGGTCCACCCGTAGCCGGGGTTACGAGGTGCTCCTGACCGATCGCACTTCGGTCAGGGCCTCTGGGGCATTGCGGCGCGCCCGCCTTGCACTTCGTCTTTCGTCGTATTAGCGAGATAGGCAGGCCCCTCGGCAAGGAGACAACAGGTCATGGCGGTTGAAAAAGACACGAGCGAGGAAATCGCGGCTCTCAAGCGCGAAATTTCGGTGCTTTCGGGATTGGCTCTGGCAACCGGCGTGATCCTCACGCAGCTGTTGCAGACCACCTGCAAGCGCGAACTCGACCCCCAGGGCACGGCAGGCCGCATCATGGACAACGCCCGCGAAGGCATCAAGGCTTTCAGCGAGCAGAACAATTCCGATCCGGCTATGACCAGGCGCGCCCTTGAGGCAGTGGAGCAATACGAGGAGCAGATCCGCTCCGTCCTGCGCGTTTGATTTCGCCCGGGGTCGTTATCGGCACGCGCGCTGGAATCGACTTCAAAAGGTCCAGCGAATGCAGCGCTATGCCCGGCCGGTGATCCAGCGCGGATGCCGCGCCGACTGTATAACTGCAGGAGGCATGTCCACCCGGCGCGACGACATGCCCTTCGGCACTTTTCCAGACAATTTGGGCAACTCCATAACCTGTTGTGATGCACGGCGATTCAGCGTTGCGGGCTGTGCAAAACCTGTGAAACATGTGTAGGCGTCAGTGGGCCGGCCCTGCAACCGGCTGGCGCTGTCCCCCGATTATCCCCAGGATAACCCCCAGCTTGTTGTTCAGCACGCGATTCGTGCTCACGAAGAAAAATCCGTAACGCTGAGTGTCGGTGGCGAGAAGGCAGGTGGTAGAAGCCCGCCCGCGAACGTTCCTGACCTCATGCCAGCAGAAAGTGCGGCTAGGCGATGATCCGGCAGACACGGGCCGCATTGATGAAGCTCACCATCGCTACAGCGCTGCTTCTCGCGGGCGTCATGGCGTCGCGAAATGCATCGCCGTCGACAGCTCTCGCGGCTTCCCCGCAATCGGTTGGAGCCATGACCGAGAGCCATCTGCGGCTGGTTCGCCTGTTGGTTTTTGATCATCTCGCGACGCTGAACGATGCCTGCCAGTCGAAGAACTTCTCGGTGCTGCGGGCGAAGGCATCGCCAAGCTTCCAGCGCAAGTATTCCGAGGCCGCGCTCAATGAAATGTTCCCGCATTGCGGTCCGCGAGCCTTGAACCTGCGCCGCTTTCTCCTGCAGGAATTGACGCTCACCAAATTCGACATCAACAGCGAACAAGGTGCGTTGGGCGCCAAGGGGTATATCGACGATAATGGGCTGCGGTTGGGTTTCGAACTTCAGTTCGAGGATGTGTCCGGGGAATGGCGCATGTCGGTCATCCAGCTTGAGTTGAATAAGGCGGCCGACAAGGACCAGCCGGCCACCTGAGGTTCAGCAGGAAAAATCAAAGGTTCGCTCCGTCGCCCCGTCGCTCCGGGCCATGTCACGGCTTCACGAACTTCATCGTCATCCGGTCGCTTTCACCGATGCCGATGTACTTCTCCCGGTCCTGGTCTTTCAGCCTGAGTGAAGGCGGCAGCGTCCAAACGCCTTTTGGGTGATTTCGGGTATCTTTCGGGTTGGCATTGACCTCTGACTTGCCGGCGAATTTGAACCCGGCTGCCTGCGCCATTGCAACGAGTTGCTCTTCCTGCACGTAACCCGAAAGCGCCTGCGGGTCGGGAAACTCGTTAGGGTCGGCGCGGTGTTCGACCACGCCCAGGATGCCACCCGGTTTCAAGGCCGTGAACATGGCGTTGAACACATGCCGTTCGAATCCGAATTTCATCCAGTTGTGAACGTTGCGGAACGTCAGCACCATATCGGCGGAACCCGCAGGCGCGATCTCGCCCTTCTTCTGCGATAGTTCCGTAATGACAACCCCCGAATATATCTGGGGGCGTTCGGCAAGCTTTGCCTCGTAGCGCTTTATACCGGCAAGGATACGCTCGTCGGTCGTGTCGCGGTTGCGGTGGGCGGCGTAGTACTTGCCCTTGTCGTTCAGCAGCGGTGCCAGGATTTCCGTGTACCAGCCACCGCCCGGCCAGATCTCGACGACCGTCATGTCCGGGCGAACGCCAAAGAACAGCAGCGTCTCCAGCGGATTCCGGTATTGGTCGCGGGCGGCGTTGTCTGGCGCTCGGTGATCGCCGGCGATTATGGCCTCCAGCTTCGTCCGCACCTCGGCATCATCCGCCGCCACGGCAGCGTCTGGCAACCCGCCAGTAAAGACCCATATGGCCGCCGCCAGCAACAACGGCAACTGCAACTTTTTCTTGATCGAATTCGCATACATGGCGCGCCGTCCGGTTTGTCTCAAAGCTTTGCCAGCCCTCCTCCGCAGGGCCGCAACACCCGCCGACGAAAGCGAAACCAAGCACAAATCAAATCAGGATGAAGCGCAAGAATTATGATGCAGGCGGCGGTAGGCGGCTGGGTGCCGGCTATCCCGACAGCCCGCCAGAGAGCGTCGGCTGATCGAGGACCGAGAAGCCGTAGTGCTTCAGCCAGCGAAGGTCGGCGCCGAAGAAGGCGCGCAGGTCCGGGATGCCGTATTTCAGCATTGCCATGCGGTCGATGCCCATGCCGAAAGCGAAGCCCTGGTACTTGTCTGGATCGAGCCCGCAGTTGCGCAGGACGTTCGGATGCACCATGCCGCAGCCGCCAATCTCCAGCCACTCGCCGGGTTTCCCAAGCGCCGCCTTGTCGATGTCGATTTCCGCCGATGGTTCGGTGAAGGGGAAATGCGACGCGCGGAACCGCATCGTCACCTGATCGACTTCGAAGAACGCCTTGCACATTTCTTCGAGCACCCATTTCAGGTGGCCCATGTGCGTTTCCTCGTCGATGACGAGCGCCTCGATCTGGTGGAACATCGGCGTGTGCGTCTGGTCCGAGTCGCAGCGGTAGACGCGACCGGGCGCGATGATCCGGATCGGCGGCTTCTGTTTCAGCATCGTGCGGATCTGCACCGGCGATGTGTGCGTCCGTAGCACCAGCCTGGAACCGTCCTCGCCAGGATTGAAATAGAACGTGTCGTGTTCCTGCCGCGCCGGGTGTTCTTCGGGGATGTTGAGCTTGGTGAAGTTGTAGTCGTCGGTTTCGATATCCGGCCCCTCGGCCACAGCGAAACCAAGATCGGCGAAGATCTCGATCAGTTCATCCATCACTTGCGAAACCGGGTGGATGCGCCCCTCGCTGAGCGGCCCCAGCCGCACCGGCAGCGTGATGTCTGCGGTCTCCGAGCGAAGCCGCGCTTCCAGCGCCGCGCCTTCGAGCAAGGCCTTGCGAGACTCCAGCGCATCGCTGACCCGCGTCTTCACCAGATTGACCGCCTGCCCGAACTCTTTTCGCTCTTCCGGCGCCATCTTGCCGAGCGCCGCCATCTGCTGCGAGACGCTGCCCTTCTTGCCGAGCGTGCCGATCCGCACCGCTTCTAGGGCGGCAAGATCGGCGGCCGCGTCGATCGCCTTGAGGATGTCGGCTTCGAGTTGGGAAAGGTCGTTGGTGTCGGTCATGAATTGGCTCTTGTCGGAAAAGGAAATGCGCCCGAACGCAAGCTCGAGCGCACCACTGATCGTGACGTATATCCCAAGGCGTGCCGCCCGGAAACCTTAAGCCGAAGCTTTTGCCACGGCAACCTGCGCCTGGCCGACGAGCGCCTTGAAGGCGGCTGCGTCATGCACGGCGATGTCGGCAAGCACCTTGCGGTCGACTTCGATGCCCGCTTTCGCAAGGCCGTCGATGAAGCGCGCATAGGTCATCTGGTTTTCGCTGGCCTCGCGCACGGCGGCGTTGATGCGCTGGATCCACAGTGCGCGGAACGTGCGCTTGCGGCGCTTGCGGTCGCGGTACTGGTACTGCATCGCCTTTTCGACGGCCTGCTTGGCGATGCGGATGGTGTTCTTGCGGCGGCCCCGGTAGCCCTTTGCGGCGTCCAGGACTTTCTTGTGCTTGGCGTGGGCGGTTACACCACGTTTAACGCGTGCCATTGTCTCTGCTCACTTCTGTTCGGGCGATCTTTTCGATCGGTGAAAGGTCTGCGGTCCAAGTGTTGGCGCGTCTAGCCAATTCCATTTCGGAGTGGAGTATGGCGGCTATTGCGGCACAGGGACCGTTGGTTTTGGCCGGGCTTCACACGGGCTTGCCCAGTGTGAACCAAGTAAAAACGTAGCTCCACACGGGCTTGCCCAGTGTGGACCAAACTAGCTCCACACGGGCCTGCCCAGTGTGGACCCAATAACAAACGACAACCGCTTTAGCGGTTGTACGGCATGTACTTCTTGACGATCTTCTCATCCGAATCGCACAGCACCATGGTTCCCCGCGCGTTGCGGATGAACTTGGCGTGCCGCTTGATCATGCCGTGACGTTTGCCCGCCTGGGCGACCTTCACTTTACCCGTCGCCGTGAACCTGAAACGTTTCTTGGCGCTGGATTTGGTTTTCAACTTGGGCATTTCGCTGTTCTCCTGAGAGGCTCGAACGTGCCGGGAGAAGGCATTAGGAGCGGAATTTCCGCCGCAAAGCCTTGAAAACCCCGGACGAGCCGATGTTTTGAAGCATAAAAAGCCGCCACGGCATGCCCCGCCGGGCGACTTGGGAAGCAGGCCTTATACAGTGCCTGCTGGAGGAACGCAACCGGCAGTTGGCATTGTTGAAATGGGTCGAAACGCCCAGCAATGGGGGTTATAAGGTGCGCCGGAACAGTGATCCGGCCGATCCGGCCGGAGCGGTGCACCAATCGAAATCGCACGAGGGGGATAGCTTATGAACATTGTCGAATACGTACAGAGCAACGCCGGACTGATGGGGACCGTCTTCGTCGCGGTTTTCGTGATCGATTACTTCGCCAACGTTATGTCGTCCAGCAGCCGCTTCAACAGTGCCATCACGACCGCGGTAATTCTTGTGGCGGTCATCGCGGCAACGCTGTTTGCAATGGGCGAAGAGATCCTCTGGCAGCCGCTTGCCCTCGCCGCCGCACTGATGTTTGCGGTGGCCTATCTTGGCAACGTGCTGACCTTTTCCAGCAGCGTCGTAAACGCGCTTGTGACGGCGGTGATCTTCATGGTCCCGTTTATCCTGGGCATGATGTATCTGACCACCGGCTCGCTGCCCTGGTGAATTGCCCAGCTCAACAAGGCAAACCGGACCGGACGCTCAACACCAGCTTGCTAAGTGTTCAACAATAAGGCTGCCGGCGGTTCGGCTTGAAATCTCTAACGCCGACACCGCCAGGTTGCCTGAATCCACACGACATACGACGACGGCCCGGCAGCAACTGCACGGGCCGTAGGCATTTCGTCTAGCTTTCGAGTGGGGCTGATGTTTACCTCGGCGCCAGAACCATCACCATCTGACGGCCTTCCATGCGCGGTTCGCTTTCGACCTTGGCGATCGTCTCGAGTTCGGCCTTGACGCGCTCGAGAACCTTGCGGCCGAGTTCCTGGTGAGCCATCTCGCGGCCACGGAACCGCAGGGTTACTTTCACCTTGTCGCCGTCGTCGAAGAACCGTCGGATCGCGCGCACCTTCACGTCATAGTCGTGATCGTCGATCGACGGGCGCATCTTGATTTCTTTGAGTTCGACGGTTTTTTGCTTCTTGCGCGCCTCGGCGGCCTTTTTCTGCTGTTCAAACTTGAACTTTCCGTAGTCCATGATCTTGCAGACCGGCGGCTCGGCGTCGGGTGAAATCTCGACCAGATCGAGATCGGCATTGGCAGCGCGTTGAAGCGCATCGTCGGTGTTGACGACCCCGACGTTGTCTCCGTTTTCGTCGATGAGCCTCACTTCACGCGAGCGGATCGCGTCGTTCATCTTCGGTCCGGATGGTTCGCGCGGCAGCGCGGAACGGTGTGGGCGGCGGATGGCAGTTCTCCTTTAATGGCCTCGATACAACCCCGCGATAGGCCGTTTAGTCAGCATGCGCAACCGAGAATTCGCATCAGCGCAGCTGCAACTCGTCATATTCTATCGTCAGGTGGTCAAGAGAATCTTTAAGAAGCCGCTGCAAGTCAAGAGCGGAGAAGGTCTTGCGTTGATTTATGAACGATAGCGCCGCGCAAATGCCTCGCTGAAGCGGGTGGGGAGGAGTTCGTCATAGACGCTGAGCGTCTTTGCCTTCATCGCTTCAAGCGAGAACTGCTCGACGACGCGCCGCCGCGCCCTTTCGGCCATTGTGACGGCTTCGGCAGGCGCCATGGCGAGCAGTTCGCCGAGCGCATCGGCCAGTTCCGATGGCTCGCCGGGCGCCACCAGCCACCCTGTCGCCTCGCCCGCATCGACTGCCGGAGCGGCCAGAACCGTTTCCGGCGGTGCGCCGATCGCGGTCGCGATGACCGGGATTCCAAGCGCCTGCGCTTCCGTAGCTGTTCTGCCGAACGCCTCCGGTTCCGTCGAGGCGACAAGCGCCGCCGCACTGGCAGCAAATGCCGCCGGCATGTCGGCGACGTGCCCGACAAGCCGCACGAGGTGTTCCAAGCCGGCGGCGGCGACCTGTGACCTCAGCGCCTCCAGATAACTTTCCCGGCCTTGTGCATCGCCGGCAAGGATGAACACCACGCTTTCCAGACGGCCTTGGCTCTTCAAAAGTTCGGCTGCCGCGATCACGGTCGACTGGCCTTTCCAGTTCGTCAGCCGCGCCGGATGCAGTACCGCCCGCTCGCCCTCTTTGAGACCCCATGCCTGGCGCAACTGCGCGATCCGTTCGGCGCTGATCGCGGTTGGCTCGAAGCGCTCCATGTCGACCCCGCGGTGGATCACCCGGATGCGTTGTTCGGGCGTGCCGTAGCGTGCGCGGATCAGGTCGGCGGTGTAGCGGGAGTTGGCGATGATAAGGTCGCCGCGCGCCATCACCGAGTTATAGCTGCGCTTGACCGCCCCCTTTTCGTTATAGGCGCCGTGGTAGGTCGTGACGAACGGGACACCGGCAAGTCGCGCCGCGATCAGCGCGCTCCACGCGGGAGCCCGGCTGCGCGCATGGATGAGGGCGGCACCTTCGCTTTTGATGAGCCGCGAGATCGATAACGCGTTGCCGATGATCTTTGCGGGGTTTTTCGTGGCCGCCGGAAACCGCACCAGTTCGCCGCCTGCCGCCGCCAGATCGGCTTCGAGCCGCCCGCCGCGCGACAGCACGATGGCCCGCCCGCCTGCCTCGGTGATAGCGCCTGCGATCTCGACGGCCGACAGCTCCGCCCCTCCGGTATCGAGATCAGGGATGATCTGCACTATGGTTGGTCGGGTGTCGGTCAAATCGTCGGCCTTGGTGGAAGTTGCGCCTGCGAGATCCTAAAAGCTGGACGTACCAGCCCAACACGACTTCAGGAAGTGTTGGCCACTAAGAAACCAGCCCAACACGACTTCAGTTCGTCAGCACTGCGCCAGCTTGTGTTGAGCAAAGGAAGTGTTGGCCACTAAGAAACCAGCCCAACACCGGCTTGCCGAGTGTTGGCAAAGAAAGAGCCAGCCCAACACAACTTTCGTTCGTCAACACAGGCCTGCATCCGACACGAGCCTGCGCGGTGTCAAGAATCCAGAAGTGATGTGCAAAGCAAAAGGCCCCCTATGCATGCGGTGATTGATCGCCGATCCGTCGTCGGAATAGTGTCCGGTCGATACGTTTAGAGATGTCGGGGGAGCGTTTGTTGCTGCCTTCGATGACCTTGCCACCTACGACGACAATGCCGACGGCGCAATCGCCATCGATGATGCCCTGCCGGCGGCAGAGATTCTCGGTCGCGTGACCGTGTTCCTGCTCGCGAAAAATCGCGGTGACCTGTTCTTCTGAAAACCTGCTCGTCCGCACCGTCGGTCTCCTTTCTCAAGGCTGATCGGACTATACTCAAATCTGGAGGAATTTGCGGGGCTCAGGTCAGGTTAGGTGAAGCGGAATGGTCAGGCAGAGAAGTGGCTCCATAAATTCGGACAGAAGGGTAGGTGGATTGTCTGCCTGACCGCGGGCAGGATTGTGTAAGCGAATCAGGAGCAAACGATGACGAGACGACCGAGACGGAACCACTCTGCGGCTTTCAAGGCGGATTTTCGACATGGAGCTTGCGAAAGGGTCCGTCCGAGCCGTTTCTTTCGTCCGCGAACCGGTCTGCAATATCGCCGTTGAGGCAGCAGGTTCCAAGCTGGTATAGAGCATATGGCGGCCTTTGCGCAGCCTCGCGGTCGATTGCCCCTCAGTCGATCCAGAAACCCAGGCAGTGTGATGTCATGATCGAAATCGATAAACACAATGGCACGGAACGCTGGACGCTGGACCGGCTCTCGGACTTCGTTGCCCGATCGATCAGCCAGGCTCGGGACCATCCCGCCCCATTCCATCATCTCGAACTGCAGCAGGTATTTCCCGACGAGATATACCATGCGCTGCTTTGCAACTGGCCCGATCCTTCGGGCTTCCGGGCAATGTCCGGCAGGGCGAAAAGCGAACTGGGCCCGAATGGCGAGCCAACCCGGGTGAAGCTCGATCTATTGCCCGAATACACACGTCGTTTACCGCTACGCCAGCGGGATTTGTGGGGCATGATCGGAGGCGCATTGCGAAGCGATGTTGTCAAATCGGCCATTGTCCGCCGGCTCGAACCCGGATTGTCGCGACGCTTTGGCAAGGAGCTGTCCCAAACAGGCATGTATCCGATCCCGATTCTCACGCGCGATCGGCCCGGCTATAGCATCCATCCTCATCAGGACACCCACTGGAAGGGTATAACGGTTCAGATCTATCTGCCATCAAATGACAGCGCTCGCCACGTAGGTACGATCTTCCACGAGCGAACGCCGGCCGGTGAATTCCCTGTAACCAAGCGCATGTCGTTTGTGCCGAATTCCGGCTACGCCTTTGCGGTCGGAGAGGAGACTTGGCATTCTGCGGACACGATCGGTCAGGAAGTCGACGCGAGAGACTCGATCTTGCTCACGTATTTTGTTGATACGTTTCCGGGTCGCTATGTTCGCAACAGGCTGAAGCGTGCCGGGAATTTCGTCCTGAGCAGTCTCGCGCCGCGCCCGCTTCGAGATGGCGGCAAATCATTTCAAGGTTGAGTGTAGGCATGGCCTTGGTGGCCCCATCGGACGCGCGCAGGGCCGGCCGCCCTACCGACCTGCTTGCCTGCCGACCGACCGGATTGATCAACGCAGCGCGGTTCGGCTGGCGGCCCGCTAGTGTGGCGTCGCGCCTTAATTGACCTGTTGGTGCCGCACAGGAGTTGTCAATTGAGGCGCGCTGAACGCCACACTAAGCCATTGTTTTCGCTAGTGGCCTTCATGTCTCGCCTAAATCGTCAGCGGTTGCGGCCAG
>JAHJSN010000104.1 GCA_018830445.1 Alphaproteobacteria bacterium
CGCCGCGCGATCTGCCGATGGCTTGATCCTCGCCGACTTTTTTTGGGCGCCGGCGCTGTGCTGATGGGCGCGAACGCTGGTCGAGTCGATCGACATGTACTCTGCGTCGGCATCGAGCGCCAGAATGCCGAGAACGCGAGCAAAAACGCCACTTTCGCACCATCGCCGGAAGCGTTTGTGCGTGGCTTTCCAGTCACCGTAGCGCTCTGGCAAGTCACGCCACGGAATGCCGGTTCGGTAGCGATAGATGACGGCATCGACGAACAGCCGGTTGTCCGGTGCAGTGCCGCCGACGTGGCCCTCCCGCCCCGGCAGGAAGTCCTTGATCTTCAGCCACTGGTCGTCGCGCAAGGCATAGCGTTGCATCTGTCGGCCTCCCCGTTACCGACAACTCATGAGTCAGAGAAAAACTGATTTGGGAATCCCTGGACTGACGACGGCAACCCCGGCCGCGCACGAATTCTGTCGCGGCGTGGCACGACAGACTCGGTTCAACTGACGACAGGCCTTAGTTGCCGCCGTCGTACGTCAACACTGTGCAAGCGCATGCCTACCCCGTTAGTACCGGAAACCCGCTTGAACCACCAACTCCATGGCCGGGTCATGTCGCAGACATGCTTCCAGCATGGTCCCGGCCATGGCGTTTGAGGTGGATGGTATCTCAAACGCTTGCAAAGCCCATGCGGTTTCGAAATGGTTCTAACGGGATAGGAATGTCCCGGGGGCGTGCGAACCGGCGGTGTCCGGCGCCTGATAATCGGACCCGGGGCGCCCGAAAAAAACGGACGAGCCGAATTCAAAAATCAAGAGCCCGCGGAGATCTTTCGATCTCCCGGGCTCCGTCATTGCGATACGCTTTGGCGTGTCTACATTTTTGGAGAGTTTCTTTGCGCAGTCGGTTCTTTTGTGAATTCGCCTATTCAATAGGACACAAATTCAAAGAACCATTCGCGCTGTCGTTTTCTCACCATTCAGTACGCCGACCTATCGCTCAAGGTCGTTATCAGGCTTTGCTCCGCTTTCCCAAGCCATCCCGGAGCAGCAGGTTTCGCAATATATAACGCTGCTTCGTGCCGTGGAGTATACGCTGTAACGGCCAACGAGACCGCCAGTTCACGCGTCACTCTGCCTGCGCATGTTTCGATTCTGGATTTTACGGACTGCAAACGCCGTGCTGTTTTCACAAACGATTTCTCAGTCCAATTATATGCGACCAGGTGGGGTCATTTTCGTAAACCTCCTTTGTCGAACGTTAATATGAATTGTGCTCCCATGACGTATCCATGTCAACGCCGAATCGTTTTTGCACTGCATCGTTTTGCGTTTCGATTGCAGTCGTATTTTTTCAGTCTACGAATTGCGCGCGATTATTTTGAACGCCGCACCTGTCGCTCAAGGGAGCGGGCCTACCGGCCGCCTGCATGCGCTGCGACGCGCGCAGCTTCGCCGGCCAACGGCTGCGGCGCGCCCCGGAGGCCGCGCGGGCGTGCAATCGGCAATCAGAGTTTACGAAAGCTTGACCAAACGGGTTGTATTTTAGCGGCTGGCCGCGCCGGAAGGCGTCTTGCGTTGCAGCTATGAGTTGGCGATGTCTCGTTTCGTAACCGATATCTTAATCCTGGTCGGCATCATTCTGGGTGTGCGTGTCGTCGCCGACGGCAGCTTCGATGTGATGGCGATCCTGCATACGCTTGGCAGCCTGCCGACACCACATCTTCCCTTCGACGTGCATTGGCCGTCGTTTGCGCTCGGCATGGTGGCCGGAGCGATCCTTTACGCCGTTCTGGGAATCCGCTGGGAAAGTGTGCCGCTGCGCACCGCCGAATGGTTCTCATCGAACGGTTCGCGGTTAAGCTATGTCGGCCTTTCGCTCGGCTTCGCAATCGTTCTGCTTTATTTCTGATCTGTCCAGACTGCGGCCGCAGACGCGTTCGGTACAAGCCGACCGCAGGCGGCAGCTGCCTGCATCGCGGCCAGTGTCAGAGCGTGGGCCTGGGTGTTGGGCCGTTCGTGTCTGCCAGGGCAGCGTCGATATCGAACGACTTGCAGCCGAGCGATTTCAGCCGCGCATTCATTTCCTGAAGTTCTGCCAGCTCGCGGGGCTGCCGGGAATCGGGGGCTTCGAGCTTGCCATCGCTCAATCCGATTGTCGAGGTAACCGAATTCAGGCCGCGCGACAAAGACGTGGTCCTTGAGCGTGCTCCGGAACTACGCAGAGAGAGAATTCTAATCTGAGCGCGGCCGGTGATCCGGGCGCAATCCGTCTCGGGTTGTTCAGCTCCGGCCTGGGCGGCCTGCTCAAGTGCCGGGCCGGCCGTCCCTGCGCAGCCAGTCAGTGCAGTTGCGGCCAACCCAGCCAGAAGAGCCATGCGCGAATATTGATTGATTGCCCGCAACGATCGCCAAATCCCTTTTCAAAACCAACTTTCGCCCCCCCTCACAAACCAACAAAACCGGGGAATACAGGCTGTTGTGAGGCGACGACTTTCCAGTTGCCGCGGTAGTCGATGAGCCGCGACCGTGCAAATCACAGACTTGTCGTTTGGATGTGAACGCTGATTCCGTCAATCTGGCAGGTGTCACTACGCGTCCGAAAATGGGCGTGGCGACACCTTTGCTTGTGGAGAGTTCCCCATTTGGCGAGGTGATCGTGAGCAAAAAGATGCGATCTGCCGCCGTGCCCCGACGTGGGTGCGGCGGCGGCGTTGCTTGCGGGGTGAAGCCCCCGCAATAGATCGCCCTGGAACCGGCCTGGAACCGGCCTGGAACCGGCCTGGAACCGGCCTGGAACCGGCCTGGAACCGGCCTGGAACAGGATTGCCTTCAATAGTTACGCCAGGCCGACTTCGGGCTCTATCGGACCTGGCGACGACTGCACAGCGGCGGCGGCGCCACATCATCCACGCTTCTTGCATCGTATCGACTTGCACTCGCGCGGTGGCCGGTCTTCTATCGGCGTCCGTAATTGGCCCGAGCCCCATCACCGGGCGGGACGTCCTCCGAGAAGCAACGAAACGATCTTCATGGCCCTCCACCTCGTCAAGCTTTGCGTCGGCGCCCAGTCCATCGAGGATCTGGCGCAATGGCAGGCCGGCCGCCTGGCGGAAATAAAAAAGGACCAGAACGGCCCCGGACAGCTTTTTCACTCGACCTACCAGTCGCCGAAGCGCACCGAGGAACTCTTCGACGGCGGGTCGATCTACTGGGTGATCAAGGGAGTCATCCAGGCCCGCCAGAGGCTGGTTGGGTTCGACGAGGGCACGAAGGCCGACGGACGCCGCTGCTGCCTGCTGCTGCTCGATCCGGAGCTGGTGGCGGTGCGCCCGACGCCACGGCGGGCCTTCCAAGGCTGGCGTTATCTCAACGACGACGACGTTCCCCCAGATCTCAAAGGCGGCGCGGATGCGGACATGGCGAAAATGCCACCACGCATGCGCCGCGAACTGGCAGAGCTGTGCCTCCTATGAAAAAAACCTCACGCTACCTCTCTGCCCATGCGGCGGCACTTCCCGCAACGGTGCCGTTCGTCGGTCCAGAAGCCCTCGAGCGCAAAATCGGCCACAGGTTCAAGGCGCGGCTCGGCGCCAACGAATCCGGCTTTGGCCCCTCGCCCAAGGCGATTGCCGCCATGCAGACGGCGGTGGGCGAGAACTGGAAGTACGCCGACCCGGAAAACTTCGAGTTGCGCGAAGCGATCGCGGCCTATCACGGCATCGGCATGGAGAACGTCAACATCGGCGAGGGCATCGACGGCCTGCTCGGTCTGACACTGGCGCTGACGCTGTCCCCCGGCGAGACGGTCGTGACCTCGCAAGGCGCCTATCCGACTTTCAACTTCCACGTTGCCGGCCATGGGGGCCGCCTCGTCAAGGTACCCTACAGCGATGACCGCGAGAACATCGGCGCACTGCTCGACACGGCGCGCCGTGAAAAAGCGAAGATCCTTTATGTCTCGAACCCGGACAATCCAATGGGTTCCTGGTGGCCGGCCGCGACAATCGAGGACCTGATCGTCAACCTGCCGGAGGAGACGCTGCTGATCCTCGACGAAGCCTACTGCGATACCGCGCCAGCGGGCACCACGCCGCCGATCGACGTGTCGAACCCGCAGGTGCTGCGCTTCCGGACATTCTCGAAGGCCTACGGCATGGCGGGAGCGCGGATCGGCTACGTGATGGGTGACGAGGCACTCGCCACGGCCTTCGACAAGGTGCGCAACCACTACGGGATCAACCGGCTCGGCCAGGTCTGCGCGCTTGCCGCGTTGCGCGACCAGGACTACCTCAAAGACGCTGTTGCCCGTATTGCGCGAGCGCGCGAGCGCATTTGCGATATCGCGCGTCAATGCGGTCTTGCCCCGCTCCGCTCGGCAACCAACTTCGTTGCCGTCGATTGCGGGCGCGATGATGTGTTCGCCCGCCGGATACTCGAAGCAACGCTCAGCCGCGATGTTTTCATCCGGATGCCCGGCGTCGCCCCGCTGAACCGCTGTATCCGCATCTCCACCGGGCCGGATGCCGAACTCGATTTGCTGGCAACGGTTCTGCCGGAAGCGGTGACAGCGGCGAGGGGAATGGCTTGACCGAGGTCGATTCAAAACAAAAAAGGCGCAGCCCGGGTAAGCGAGCTGCGCCAGTTATCTTGCGCCAGGGTCTTCTTTTTTTTCAGGCCCGTACTAGGAGCCCGTCCAGATAGCGGTTGCGCCGGGCATTTGCGGCGACGATAGCGGGCTCAGGCCGCTCTGGCGAGCTTTGTGAGGTTGTGGGCGGTGCAGATCAGCGCCCACTCTGCACGAATTTTTTCAACGCCGCGTAA
>JAHJSN010000105.1 GCA_018830445.1 Alphaproteobacteria bacterium
AGCTTGGAGTTCCAAGGCTTGCCAAGTAACCTCAACCCTTCGAACCGGCCGGTGCGGACCCGCATGCCGGGTGGTGTGGCAGGGGAGATGAAGGCGCCAACCTTCATCCCCCTATGCCGATTCGGTCGGAGCGAGCGCCGGCGCTCGTGCAATTAGAGCCGGTCATTTTGATCCCGCTGTTGCTGCACGGCACCAGCGAGCACAAATCTCGCATCTCTATTGGCGCCGATACCTTCAATTCACACCGCGATTGCCCCACGTTGTGCAATACAGGCGTTCGGCGACATTGATTTTCACGGGCTTCAAGGCCGACGTGTAAGCGATCCGGTTGCGTTGTGAGCCGTCTTCAGTAGATTTCCGAAGTCGGAAACCGTCGTGGCAACCAAATCAGGGGTGTGGAATTTGACCGGCTCACCAGGAAGTCGCTTGGCCACAGTTTTGGCGTTTCTGGGCGCATTTGCAGTTGTCCTGGCGGCGTTCGGGCCGGCCAGCGCGCAGCAATGGAACCCGTTTGCCGACCTTTCGGCGAGCAATTCCAGTTCGGACATCGGTTTTGCCCGCCGCTGGCAGGCCAACCCGCCGCCGGGATACCCGACGCTGTCTCCGGCCAACATTGCCGCGACCCAGAAGGCCATCAAGCGTTACCAAGAGATCGTCAAGGACGGCGGCTGGAAAACGATACCCGACAAGAAGCTTGCCGGTGGCAATAACGATCCCGCCGTTGAAATCCTGCGCCAGCGACTTCAGCTATCCGGTGATCTGGAATCGGGCGATGCGTGGATGCCCCAGCAGTTCGACTACAGCGTTGAGAAGGCGGTGAAGCGGTTCCAGGCAACCAATGGCTTGGCTCCCACGGGCATCGTCGACAAGCGCACCCGCGCAGCCCTCAATGTTTCCGCCAAGACCCGGCTGAAGCAGTTGAAAAAGGGGCTGTCACGCATCCGCCAGTACACCAGCAAGACGAAGAAGGGCCGTTACGTCGTCGTCAACATCCCCTCCGCTCAGATTGAAGCTGTCGAGGATGACAAAGTCGTCACCCGGCATGCCGGCGTCGTCGGCAAGGTTTCACGTCCCTCTCCGATTCTTTCTTCCAGCATCCATGAACTGAACTTCAATCCGATTTGGCGGTTGCCGCCGACCGTCGTTTCGAAGGATCTTATCCCCAAGGGCCGCCAGATGGAAAAGGCGGGCAAGGACGTCCTCGTCAAATACGGCATCGATGCCTACGACGGCAGCGGGCGCAAACTCGATCCCGAAAAGATCAGGTGGAGTTCATCGCAGCCTCACGGCCTTTCGTATCGCCAGAAGCCCGGCAAGGATAACCCGCTAGGGTTCGTCAAGATCAACTTCCACAACGGTCATTCGGTGTATCTCCACGATACGCCTTCCGACAATCTCTTCGGCCGCAATTTCCGGGCGGCAAGTTCGGGCTGCATCCGCGTTCACAACATCGAGGATCTTGCCGCTTGGCTTCTCGAGGGCAAAGAGGGCTGGAACAAATCGCAGGTCGTCACCATGCGTGAGACCGGTGAATCCAAGGATGTCCGCCTCAAGCGCCCGGTCAGACTGTATTTCGCCTACATCACCGCCTGGGCCACCGAAGATGGTGTCGTTCAGTTCCGTCGCGACCTTTACGGCAAGGACGGCGTTGGTAGTGATGCCGGGAGCTATTAGCCTGAACGGGCCGGTCTGATCCCGGAACCAGACTAGGAAGTCGAAAACCGCGCCGCGTCGCGCCGCGCCGCATCGCGCCGCGCCGCATCGCGATGACCCGCCCGGCCCCGCCGGGTCGGCGTGCGCGGTGTTTTGCCATTGCATTTTTACACCGCTTGATGTTTCTCAAAGACCTCGCCCGGTCGCAGCGTGTAGCAGAAGCGCCGGGTGGCGGTTGTTCTGCGTTCGACCACCGCCGTAGGCAGGCACGGGGATGGAAATTAGGCTTAAGGCAAATTGTGGCGGCGACAGGCATGGCAATATGCTGTCTGCATCCGAACGGAATGAATTGAGAAACAACGCTTCCGCCGCATTGTGCCTCACTTCCGTCTCAGCTATAGTTAGAATAAAATGAATATGAACGGTGCGCGCGGCGGTTGAAACTGAGACGGGAAACGGTTTCACAGGCCAAAAGATGCAACGGTATCGGCAGGGAACGTTTGATGGACTACGCTAAGAAATTCGAAGAAGCGATTGCTGCTCTGCACCGCGAGGGCCGCTACCGTGTCTTCGCCGACCTCAAACGCCATTGTGGTGAGTATCCTCACGCCTTGCACTTCGGCTCCGGGACGCCGCCGCGCGAGATAACCGTATGGTGTTCCAACGACTATCTCGGCATGAGCCAGCACCCCAAAGTCTTAGCGGCCATGCACGAAGCCATCGATACCGTCGGCGCAGGTTCCGGCGGCACCCGCAACATTTCCGGCACCACCCATTACCACGTCGAACTCGAACGGGAGATTGCCGACCTGCACCAGAAAGAGTCCGCACTCCTCTTCACCTCCGCCTTCGTTGCCAACGACGCCACCCTCGATACCGTCCAGAAACTCATTCCCGGCACCGTCGTCTTCTCCGATGAGAAGAACCACGCGTCCATGATCGCCGGCATTCGTCATGGCGGAGGCATGAAGCACATCTGGCGCCATAACGATATCGAAGACCTGGAATCGCTTCTCAAGCAGTATCCCAAGGATACGCCCAAGCTGATCGTCTTCGAGAGTGTCTACTCGATGGACGGCCACATCGCGCCGATTGCTGCGATCTGCGATCTGGCGGAGAAATATGGCGCCATGACCTACCTCGATGAGGTCCATGCCGTCGGCCTCTACGGCCCGCGCGGCGGCGGCATCGCTGAGCGGGACGGCGTCATGCAGCGTCTCGACATCATCAACGGCACGCTGGCCAAGGGGTTTGGCGTCATGGGCGGCTACATCGCTGCCTCCAAGGCGATCTGCGACGCGATCCGCTCGTACGCCGCCGGCTTCATCTTCACGACTTCGCTGGCCCCTGCGGTCGCCGCCGGTGCACTGGCCTCGATGCGTCACCTGAAATCTTCGAATGCCGAACGCGAACTCCATCAGGAGCGCGCAGCAACACTGAAGGCCCGCCTCAAGGAAGCCCGCCTTCCTGTGATGGACAACCCGAGCCACATCGTCCCCGTCATGGTCGGAGATCCCGTGCACTGCAAGGCGGTCACCGATGCGCTGCTCACCCACTACGGGGTCTACGCCCAGCCGATCAACTACCCGACCGTGCCGCGCAGAACCGAACGCATCCGCCTGACGCCGGGTCCGATGCACACGGATGCCTTGATGGACCACCTGGTCGCCTCATTGAGCGAACTGTGGGAACGCTGCCCGGTTGCCCAGGGGCACTACGTCAAGCTGGCCGCGGAGTAAGATCGGGCAATCCGCGCACAGCCGCCGGGCGCTTTCACCTGCAGGCAGGATTTCATTGCCAAGTGCTCTGGATCAAACATTTGATTCCCGGGTGGAGGTCGTCAAATGTTTGTGAATCCAGAACACAATCAAAAGGTTGCCTAGTCTTCTGGGCTGAGTGTTCCGGGCTGACATTCAGGTTCCCGGCAGGGAACCATATGTCAGAGTCGGAGCACTAGAACAACGAGGACCAACACATGCTGCGCGCACGGACCTGTCTTGGCGGAATGGTCACCGCTCCTCAGCACCTGGCTGCAGAAACCGGCGCGGCAGTCCTTCGCGAAGGCGGCAATGCGATCGAAGCGATGATTGCCGCCGCGGCAACCATCGCGGTTACGTACCCTCACATGAACGGTATCGGCGGCGACGGCTTCTGGCTCATCTCCCGGCCGGGTGAAAAGCCAGTTGCGATCGAGGCATGCGGGCCTGCCGCGGCGCTGGCGAGTGTCCAATCCTATCGTGCGGAAGGTTTGGAAGCCGTTCCCCTGCGCGGCCCGAAGGCGGCAATCACCATCGCCGGAGCTATCGCCGGATGGCAGAAGGCCCTTGAGGTATCCGCCGCCATCGGTGGCCGGCTGCCTTTGCGGCGGCTGCTTGAGGATGCAGTCCGCCATGCCCGGGACGGCGCACCGGTCAGCTCTTCTGTCGCCCTACGCGCCAACCTCAAGTGGCCGGAACTGAACGAGGCTCCCGGATATCGGGAAACCTTCGGCATCAATGGGCCGTTGCAGGAAGCCGGCATACTGCGCCAGCCGGCACTCGTCGCCACCTTCGAACGTTTCCTCGAGGCCGGCCTCGAGGACTTCTACCGTGGCGACCTCGCCCGCAGCATGGCCGCCGACCTTGAAGCCGCCGGAAGCACCTTGCGCCTTGCCGATTTCGAATCCTACTCCGCCAAGTTTGTCGAACCGCTGCAAATCCGCATCGCTGCCGGTGAGGTCTACAACCTGCCGCCCCCGACCCAGGGCGTCACCACCTTGATGCTCATAAAGTTGTTTGAAAGCCTCGCCGTCGAAACCGCCGAAACCTTCGAGCATCTCCACGGTCTTGTAGAGTCCGCCAAGCGCGCTTACCTGCTTCGCGACGCAGCCCTCGGCGATCCCGCCCGTATGCGCGACGATTGCCGCGCGTGGCTCGACGACGCCTTCATCGCGCGCGAAGCCGCCAGGATCGACATGGCGAAGGCCTCCCCCTGGCCGCAACCAAGCCAGGAGGGCGATACCATATGGATGGGCGCCGCCGATGCCAGCGGCAACGTCGTCAGCTACATTCAAAGCCTGTTCAAGGATTTCGGCTCCGGAGTCGTGCTGCCGGGTACGGGCGTGCTCTGGCACAACCGAGGTTACAGCTTCTCTCTGCGCCCCGGCCCGAACGAACTGGGCCCCGGCCGGTTGCCGTTCCACACGCTCAACCCCGCCCTGGCGCGCCTCGACGACGGCCGCACACTGGCCTTCGGCACGATGGGCGGCGACGGCCAGCCGCAGACACTTGCCACCATCTTTTCCCGGCATATTCTATTCGGACAGGACATGCAGGCTGCCATTACCGCCCCGCGCTGGTTCCTCGGCACGAGGCCGGGAGAAACACGACCAACCCTGAATTTGGAAAGCCGCTACCCTGAAAAACTCGTGAAGGCGATGCGCACTGCCGGCCATGACGTTGCGCTCATCGATCCGTTCCACGATCTGATGGGCCACGCCGGGATGCTCTCGATCGACCAGACCGGTGTCATTCGCGCCGCCACCGACCCGCGCTCGGACGGTTCCTGCGTCGGCATCTAAGAGTCGCCCGGCATTCGTCCACCGGTGATCCACGGGCATTCATCATGCCGACATGCCGCGTGGCAGTGGCGGCAACAAACGCTGTAAACTCGTTGTCCAGCCACCGGCCGGACAAAAACCCGCCGCAAGATGACTTTCCGCAGGCCGCGCGCGAACTTGAAGGCCGCCCCAGAGCATGTCGAACGAAGCGCCACCACGCCCTGTCATATCTGTCGTCATCCCCATGCATAACGAGCAGGAGGTGATGCACCAGCTATTCGGCCGTCTCATCCCGGTCATGACGGAGATCGCCGAACCCTTCGAGATCGTCTGTGTCGATGACGGCAGCCGCGACGACACCTGGCGGATGCTCCGCTTGATCTCCGTGGATGAGCCGCGCATTCGTCCACTGCGGCTTTCGCGGAATTTCGGCAAGGAAATCGCCATGACCGCCGGGCTCGACGCGGCCCAGGGCGAGGCTGTCGTCTTCATCGACGCCGATCTGCAGGATCCCCCCGAACTGATCGGCGAATTCGTCAAGCTGTGGCGGCAGGGCTATCAGAATGTCTACGGCCTGCGCACCAAGCGCGCCGAGGATACGATATCCAAGCGCACCACCGCCGGCATGTTCTATTCCATCTTCAACCATCTGAGCGACACGCCGCTGCCCGCCAACGCCGGCGATTTCCGTCTCCTGGGACCCGATGCGGTTCGTGCCCTGAGAGCCTGTCGCGAGCGGCAGCGCTTCATGAAGGGCCTTTACACCTGGGTTGGCTTCGCCTCGATCGCCGTCCCCTACGAGCGTCCGGCGCGCGCTGCGGGCCAAACCAAATTTTCCATGTTCCGGTTATGGAACTTCGCCCTGGAAGGCATCACCTCGCATTCGACGGTGCTGCTGCGGGCGTGGACATACGTCGGTCTCATCGCGATTGCCTTCGGCGTCCTGCTAGGCGTTTGGCTGCTCATCGAATACTTTGCATTCGGACGCAATCCGCCGGGGTTCTACCTGACCGTCTTCGTCGTCCTGGGCTTCTCGTCGTTGAACTTCATCATGCTGGGAATCCTTGGCGAATATGTCGGTCGCATCTATCAGGAAGTGAAGAACCGGCCGCTGTATTTCCTGCGCAACGACGATTTGGAATGAGAGGCGGCCTTGGGCCCAGACGCAATCCCCACCTCAGCCCGGCGCGTCGACGCTCTCGCGCGCCCGCCATTGCGAGAAGTCGCGCTATTCCTCGCCATTGGCGGCACGGCGACGCTCCTCAACATGATCTTCTATGTGAGCCTCGTTAATCTCGCGGGCGTCAAGCCGACCGCGGCTGCGGCGTTGTCATTTGTGATGGTCGTGCCGTTCCATTTCATCTCCTATGCCCGCGTCGTGTTCCCGCCCGACCGGGTCGATCTGGCCCTGCTCATCCGCTACGTCCTGGCGCTGGGCCTGAGCTTCGCCCTCAACGTAGGCCTTGTCGCGGTGTACTGGGATTGGCTCGGTTTCCAGCCCATACCGGCGCAGATCCTGGGGCTGATCCCAGCGATCCTGGCGAATTATCTCACGTTCAAGTTTTTCGTCTTCCGGTCCGCACCGCTGCGGATGCCTGACGTCGATCCCGCCACGGCAGGACTCGTCGCCGTGATCGGCATTTCCGCCGCAACGCTCTACGCAGCCATCGCCGCCATGCTGATGACAGCCGGTCCGGCTCCCGCACCCGCCGTTGCAGCCGAATTGAGAACCGCCGCACTTGGCGACATTCTCGGGACCTTGCCAGATCACTCGCAATGGCTACCCCAGCTGATCGTCGGCCTGAACGCGATCCTGTTCGGCTCGGCACCCTCGATCATGGCAATATTGACAACTGGATTAATCGGACTGGCAGGCTTGCTGCTGGCCGCGGCTATTGTCGAACCGATGCGCGCTGGAAATGCCGATCTGGCAGCAATTCTAGCCGCCGGCCTGACGGCACTTGCATGCTTCATGGCGATGCATCTTGGCTGGTCTCACTTCGAGCCAACTAGCTTGATCGCTCAGGCGCTCGTCGTGCTTGGTGCGGTAGTCGCCGCCTTGTCCGCAAGCGGCCTGACCGGGCGTTTAACTCAACCTTCCAACCTCGCAATCTTCGCGGGCGCTGCCCTCGTCGCAACGCTGAGTGAGGCGGCCGGAGCAATGGTTTGGCTGCTCGCAATCGGCGGGCTCGCGCTGGCGGCTTTCAGGCAACAGACCCCCGATGCCAAGGTGCAAAATTTCATCGCATTGATTTGCGCCTTCTCCGCCGCCGCCAGCCTTCTCTACGGCGCAGCCGCTTATGTCCCGATGATGTCGGCGGCGCTCCTGGCCGCCCTGGGTCCCACGCTGCACACGCGCTCAGCCAGGACCAGCACCACAAGCCATCTTGCCGCCGCCGCGCTGATCAGTGTCGCGCTACTGATGGCCGCCAAGGTCTACCTGGCAATTGCGCCGGGATGATTCCCGTCTGCGTCAAAAGCATCGCGAATTTCGCCCAGACGCGCGGCAAACACTTGTCGCAGGGCCGCGTCCAGATCCGCCATGGAAACTTTTACGCCGAGATCCGCAAAGCTCGTGACCCCGTGCTCACGGATTCCACACGGAACGATCCCGGCAAAATGCGAAAGGTCCGGATCGACGTTGATGGAGATGCCGTGAAAGCTGATCCCCCGCCGGATGCGAATTCCAAGCGCGGCAATTTTGTCTTCGCCGCCTACAGCCGTATCCGGCCGTGCCACCCAGACGCCGACCCGCCCGTCTCGCAGTTCCCCCTTGATGCCGAACCGCTCCAGCGTTTCGATCACCACGCCTTCGAGAAACTGAACGAAGGCCCGAACGTCCCCCCCGAACCGACGGCGGACGTCGATCATGGCATAGGCAACCCGTTGCCCGGGACCATGATAGGTGTACTGCCCGCCGCGGCCGCTTTGGAAAACCGGAAAAACGTCAGGTGCGACAAGATCGGCCGGCTTGGCGCTGGTGCCCGCCGTATAGAGCGGCGGGTGCTCCAGCAGCCATATCGCCTCATGCGCTCGCCCCGCGGCGATATCCGCCACCCGCGACTCCATAGCCGTCACCGCCTCTGGATAATCCACTGGCGATGTTGAAACCACCCATTCAAGCTCCGCAGCGCTTTCCAATCCAGTTCGACTCTCAGAAATCCGGGGGGCACCCATTGCGTGTTCCATGCCAGCGTTCCGGCCTATTCCACACACTCCGAACAGGTGCGCGCGGATCGGGCCTTGCCATCTTCGAGCCCATCTGTTAGCAGCATCCTCCTCAATCGTCACACGGTCTCAGACCTGTAGCGATTGAGACTTTAAACCCGAGATCTACAATCGGGCGAATGCGGTCGTGGCGGAATTGGTAGACGCGCTACCTTGAGGTGGTAGTGGGTAACACCGTGGAGGTTCGAGTCCTCTCGACCGCACCAATTTTCATCATTTTTCAATTGAGGTCAGGTCCTGCACCTTTGCGCACGCCCAAGGCCGAAACGGCAACAGCCGTCCGGCCCTCATCGATAGATGAGATAGTGCGCGGCGCGCGCCCTGAAAGCATTGACCTCCGCACGCCAGGCGGCAATCACGGCTTCTGCGGAGGTACCCTCCATCAGCATCTGGTGGAAACGCCGTGTGCCGGCCAGCGCGTGCAGCATCTTCAGTTCGGAAAACAGCGGCTTGACTCTCCCCGCCCGCGCCTGACGGACGAGGCCTGCCATCGCATGTACGCCCACCTCCATCGGCTGATAAGTGGCAACGTCGGCGACGACCACCCTGACGCCGTCGATTTCGCGTCCTAGAAATTTCGGGTTGGCCGCAACCCCGGCAATCGAGCGTGGCGTGTATCGCACAGCTTCGAAACGAACCCCCGGAAGTCCGAGCGCACCCAACTCCAAAACGAGCGCCTTCGCATCGAGCCAGGGCGCACCGAACACCGTAAACGGCGCATCCGTCCCCCTCCCCTCGTTTGCCAGCCCGCTTTCTCCGATGATGCCGATTCCGGGGTATGCGACCGCCGAATAGAACGTCGGCACGTTGGGGCTGGTGGCAACCCAGTCATGGCCCGTATCCGGCCATCGCATTGCCCGTCTCCATCCTGCCATCTCGACTATCCTGAGATCGAGGTCCGCAAGCCCGGCCAGCCAGGCTTCTCCCTTGATCATCGCGGCAAGCTCGCCGATGGTCATCCCGTGAACGGCTGGAATCGGGTATTGCCCGACGAATGATTGAAGACCGCTATCGAGAACGAACCCGGCGACATACTCGCCCCCCAACGGGTTCGGCCGGTCGAGCACCATGAACGGGATGCCGGCTTCGGCTGCGGCCTGCATGGCGAGGCCCATGGTGGATATGTAGGTATAGAAGCGCACGCCGATGTCCTGGATATCGAACACCAGAATATCGAGCCCCCGCAGCATGGCGGCTGTCGGCTTGCGCGAAGCCCCATAGAGGCTGTGAACCGGGACGCCGGTTGCCGGGTCGATACCGTCGCGAACCTTCTCGCCGGCTTCGACCTGTCCGCGAAACCCGTGCTCCGGAGCCAGAATGGCTCCCAGCTTTACGTTGGGCACAAGATGAATGAGATCGGCAAGATGCTTGTCCCCGACCCGCCCGGTCTGATTGGTCACCAGCCCGACTGTTAAACCCTCGAGCCCCCCGAAACCGGAGCTGGCAAGCACCTCCGCACCCGTCGTCACTCGCTCGGAAGCTGCCGCATGAGAGTTTGTCGCGTCGAGGGTCATAGCGGCGATCAGAAAAACAGGCATCACAAGCATGCGTGCGCCGACGCAAAGGCGCCGGATAGGAAAACCGGTGACGAGCAAAGGCTTTCCCCTCGCGCTGTTGCCGTTCGGCCATGACTTCGAACGCCCCGGTATGACGATATGATGGCGAGACACAAAACCCGCTGACCTGCCGCGCGTGGCGCGCCGTCATGGGAAGCCCCTCGCCTGCTTCAGTTCATCGCCCCCGGCCCGCCCCCCATATAGTCATTGGCGTTGACGATCGCATGAGGTGAAAGCAGGCATCCTTGTGCCCGCAGGACGACAGCGAAGGTCTCGGCATGGTGCACGACTTCGTCGACGTGCGGCGTCTCAAGCAGGGCAAAAGCACAGGCCCGCATGGCCGGACATGTACTGTGCTGGCTTGCAGCAATCATCGCAATTGCCAGTGTTTCATCCCGGCTGAAAGAGTTCATGTGGAGTCCTGCGATCTGCAGCCGCCGATGGGCGTGCGCATCCGCTGCAACCGCCCATTTCGCAAGACAGTCGACCGCAAGGCGTGCGCTCTTGGTGTCGAGTGAGTTGGAATAGAGCCTCCAGGTGTCCTGCCAGTGCACAGGGTTGCGGCTTCGAAGTCCTGTCAGCCACCAGCGGAAACCATAACCCACGAGCAACTCGTTATTGGACGTGCGGTTTTGCAGCGGAATTGCCGGCCGGTGCGCGCACAGATAGCGCGGCTTGCCCTTCTTGACGTTCATGGATGCCTCCAATCGAGGGGGTTCAAGGCCCCGACATCGGATTGATAATTTGGCTCAACGGCCGCATCCAGCCAACCGCTCGCACCCGCGTCTGTCAACAACATATCAGCTATCGTCGAACAGTAACGCTTTGTTTTGAATTGGAATAATTCCAATGCCGCAACGCGCAGCCGCGTCGATAGCCACCGCACGCCTCGCCACGACCCGCACCAGCGGGCCGCGAGGTGTCAGGGCTGCTCAGCCTTCTCGACTATCGCCCCTTCGTAGAACAAGACACCTTGCTCAATGGAGACGATCTCGTTGCCCTCGGGGAGCCGATAGGCGCCGTCGCTGATCCCATCCAGGATGACGATGCAGCCATCGAGGCAGAAACCCTCAAGCTTGCCTCCGGCAGCGATCTGATGTGTGCTCCGGCCGTCCTTTTGCTCGACGGTGATCGTATATGGGCCGGTGTCCTTGTTCTCTATCACCGCCGAAAGCGCTGGTGGCAGGCCCATCGACAAGCCCGCGCTCAGAACGCACGTGACGGCCGCCGCTTTCGCGGCGAGCCTTCCGGTGTGCAGGGGTAATGCAGCCATTCAGGACTTCTTCTTGGCCGGCTTCCGAGCGGCCTTTTTGGCCGGTGCCTTTGCCGATACCTTCTTTGCAGCCGCACGCTTGGCGACCGCCGCGGTCTTGGCAGCAGGCTTCTTTGCCGCGGATTTCTTGGCGGCTGGTTTCTTCGCTGCCGCCTTTCTGGCCGCAGGCTTCTTGGCAGCCTTTTTCGCTGCTGGCTTCGTCGCGGCAGCTTTTTTCGCTACGGCCTTCCGCGCTGCCGGTTTCTTTGCTGCGGCTGTCTTCTTGGCTGCCGGTTTGCTCGCGGCCTTCTTGACCAGCGCCTTCTTGGCCGCAGGTTTCTTGGCGGCCGTCTTCTTTGCTGCTGGCTTTCTAGCTGTCTTCGTCTTCATGACGATCGTTCCCTTTTCTGAACCTGTGTGTGCCGATACCTGCGGCAGGGCGCAAGAAACCGCGCGTGATTTCTTCACTCTGGTTGCAAACGCACTGGTCCTCAAACGGAATTTTCCGGTTGAGGCTATCGAAAAAATCGATAGATATCGCGAAGAGCTTTCTTTTGACAAGGAGTGAGTCATGGACATCACGCTTGCAAGAACGTTTCTCACTGTGTCGGAGAACGGCAGTTTCATCGACGCCGCGCGTCAGATGAACGTCACGCAGTCGACCATCTCGGCGCGCATTCGCGTGCTCGAGGAACAGCTTGGCCGCCCACTGTTCGAGCGCTCGCATACCGGGGCGGATCTGACCGCAGCCGGAGAGCAGTTCCGCAAGCATGCGCTCGCGCTCGTTCGCGTGTGGCAGCACGCACAGCTTGAGGTGCGGCTGTCGCGCGAGCACCGGGACCATCTTGCCGTCGGCGCGCAGATGTCGTTCTGGCAGGACTTCCTCATTGATTGGGTCGGATGGCTGCGCAATTCGATGCCCGACATCGCAGTCTCAGCGACAGCCGGCAATGGCACTTATCTCATTCAGCGCCTTCTCGAAGGCACCCTCGACCTGGCCATCCTCTACCAGCCTTCTCAGCCGCCAGGCCTCGTCATCGAGCACCTGTTCGATGAAACCTTCGTTCTCGTCTCGTCCTCCAAGTCAAATAGGCGCCGCAAGGATGAGTATGTCGCCACCGATTGGGGCGGCGATTTCCTGCGCGACCACGCTTCTGCTTTTCCACAACTGGAAACCAGCGGGTTGCACCTCGACATAGGTGCGAACGGCGTCGATTACCTGTTGAAGCACGAGGCCTCGTGCTATTGCCCGCGGCGTCTGGTCAAGCACCACATCGCCAAAGGGCGCCTCCGCCAGCCGCCCAGGGCCCGCAAGTTCGTTTATCCGGTGTTCGTCGTCTATCCAGAATCCCGCGATATCGAAGCCTATGAGCCGATCCTAGAATCCCTGCGCGGCATATCTTCCGGCGTCGGCTGAGCGCTTCAGTGTCAGACCCCAAGCGCCGACTTGACCAACTTCCGCAGGCTGGGCGGCAGACCATTCATCGCAGCTTTGGCGATGATGCGACCTTCCGTCAGGCGCAGCAGATCGCAGGCCCGGCCCTTGGCGGACAGCGGCAGGACGAAATCGCGCACCTGGACGAATTGGTCGGCAAGGCGTTGCTTGTAGCTGTCGGCAGGGGCCAGCATATCGTAGCTCTCGATCCCATCGGCGATGCAGGCCTCGAACAAGGCATCCATTTGGGCCGTGCCCGGACTTAGGTTTTCAAAAGCGATGTCGAACGCCCCGACGTGCGCGCAATGCACACTCTTGTGGCGTAGCCCCAACTCGATGGCGATCGGCTGGTCATCAAGCTCGAGAACGGAAGCCGTCAATCCGACCGCGTGATCGCCAACGCCGGCGACACTTCGCCAGAAATCCCCAAACCGGGCATCCGCGAAAGCCTTGGAGACAATCCCGTGGTGCGCCAGCCATCCCGTCTTCAGTTCCAGGGCACGCTCCACTATTTCCAGCGCCTCTGCCCCCTCTCCAACGATCCTGAACGAAACTTCACCCGCTTCCAGCAGGCGATTGCGTTTCTTTCTCCGGTTACGGCGCATCCTGCCCGAGAACCGGCCATCGATGTCTGCAAGGCTGTCGATGTCGCTGAAATTCATCGCCGGCGCGATTTGCACGTCTGTAACGCGCGCGCCCTCACCTTGAAGTAGCGCGCTGAGCGCCCCGTCCTCCCGAACCCTGCGGGCGTCAAGCAGGTCGGCGCCAACTGCGCGAGCAGCCAGTGTCAACCCGGCAAGCACGTCGGCGCTGCTGACGGCCTCCCGATCGCAGACGATATCCGAGTATTGGCTGACCGGATCCCCCATGAAGCTAAGAGTTCGAACCCCGAACCGGCTTTCCGCTACAAGCGGGACAACAAGAACCAATTGCTCGTAGCGCCGGCCCGTAACGATTGCAGGTCTCTGCGCGGGACCGAGGAATGTGCGCCACCAATGCCAGATCCAGCTATGCTTCTGGAAGACCTGCGGCCCCGCTCCAGCGGCAGCGATTAGGCGGTCCCAATCGTCCCGCAGGTTCTCGAACTGATCCCACGTATCGACGATCTCCAAGACGATTTCGCTGCGGTGCGCGCGCGCGCACCTCGTGCCTGGTTCTGCGGGGCTGCCTATATTCGCAGGCTCTTCCAGAAGCACGTTGAAACGCCAATCGTTACTGCTCAAGTTGGGCAAATGAAGCACACAGTGCCCGTACCGGTGCCCCTATCTCATGGGTGATGGAACAATTCTAAGTGCATACCCAGCATCTGCGCACCGAAACAGAAAACTAACCTTAAGCCCTCGCCGACTTGCTTGAACATGGCGCCGGTTAACGCTCAAACATGCCGCCCGTCTCTCAGCGCCTGCGCCGGCGGCGCGATTTGTCGGTCCAGGTCACACCGTAAAGATCGAACCGGCGGTTGCGCAAATTGCGCACCGTCCCCGAATTTCGAGCAGCCCTCAGGTCCGACAAGCTCAGATCGCTGAACCCGATCGTTTCCGTGTTGAGCGCTGTATCGGCGGCGATCCCATCGCGCGCAAATGCGAAATCGCATGGCGTGAAGATGCAACTCTGCGCATAATGGATATCCATGTCCTCAACGTTCGGCAGGTTTCCGACAACGCCCGAGATCGCCACATAGCATTGGTTTTCGACTGCGCGCGACTGGCTGCAATAGCGCGTCCGAAGATAACTGCGCGACTCATCGGTACAGAATGGAACGAACAGGATCATCGCCCCCTGATCGACGAGATGGCGCGCCAGTTCCGGGAATTCGACGTCGTAGCCGACCATCACCCCGACCGGTCCGCAGTCGGTGTCGATCACTTCGGCGCGATCGCCGCCCTTGATGTTCCACCAATAGCTCTCGCTCGGCGTCGGATGAATCTTCTCTCGCGCATGCACCGAGCCGTCGCGCAGGAAGACGTGGCAGACGTTTCGGGTTTCCCCCTTGCTGTCGATCATCATGTGGGTTCCCCCGATGATGTTGACGTTATAGCTGACCGCGAACCGGCTCATGAATTCGCAGAACCAGTCGACATAGGTTGAAACCCGCTCAATGCTGTCCTTGTGCTGCAGCCTGCTCGACTCGAGCGAAAGCAGCTGCAGCGTGAAGTTTTCCGGGAACACGATGAAATCCGTGCGGTAGTCCCCGGCCACGTCGATGAAGTATTCGACCTGCTGACGGAACTCCTCCTTGGAAGAGATCTTCCGCATCTGGTACTGCACGGTGGCGACCCTGACGGTTTCCTGAGGGGCCAGCCGCTCCTTGGAGCCTTTGCCGTCCGGCGTTTCCGGGACCCTCGGATTGCGCCAGATCATATGGGTGGCGTAACCGCCCGATTGACGGTCATCCTCATCGTAGCCTTCGAGCACGCCGATCGCCTCGAACCCGTTCGAGAAATGAAAGCTGATCGTGGAATCCCTGACGGCACGCTGCCGGACCGCCTCGATATAGTCGATCGGACTGGCGAAGCTCTTTGCCCTGCGTGCATACCCCGGCATGCGGCCGCCGAACACGATGCCCTTGAGGTTCCACTCCTCGCAAAGGATCTTGCGCGCCTTGTACAGCCGCTGTCCGATGCGCAGCCGGCGGAACTCCGGATCGACGCTCACCTCCATGCCATAAAGGTGATCCCCGTCCGGGTCATGCCTTGAGGCATAACCGTTGCCGGTAATCTCATCATACGTGTGGGCCTTCAGTGCGATATCGCCGCCGATGATGAATGTCGCGCAGTGCCCGACGATCTGCCCGCCGAAATCGGCGACGAACTGGCCCTCTGGGAAGTTGTGGATCTGTCCCTTGATCATTCTTGCCGATAGGGAAGGAGCCGGCGCATAGACCTTGCGGCCCAGTTCGGCAATGGCCGACGCGTCCGAAACCTTCGCACGACGCACGACCAGTGTCGGCTTCTCCTGTCGCGAGTTCACTGAAGATCGCTTTGCAGACGATGGCGGTCGCGCGGATTTCTTGTTTGCCACGGTGAGTAATGATCCTGGTTGCGGTTGCCTGGCGGCTTGGGAGGAACGCGTATCATACCTGTTTGTTCATTCGACAACGCACTGCCCCCACGCTGGCGGCGGCCCGATCGGCCCGAGCTACGTTGAACCTCATCGGAATTTGGGAAAGTCGGGAGCCTTCCAGACGATCCAGCGCATGCCCTTCTATGAATTTTGCGCCTGCCCACGCTCGTGTATGCTGGAATCGCACACCACCAGGAACCGGAAACGCTACTCGAATTCGCCCGCCAATGGCGACAGATCGATTTTTACCATTCGATCAAATCGTTTGCATACTCAAGCCGGCTCCGGATACAAAATACAGTAAATAAGATAGTGCCGCCTCTATCCGCAGCATTGCAGGCGGCCTCGATCTTCAAACACCGCGCTCGTGACCTCGATCAGAAGCCCGAGCCCGCTGCCAGGTCGAGCAAACACCGCAAATCCGGAACACAAACAATGGCCTAACCCGCGGGGTCTTGAACGGCACTTGGTATCATGATGTCAGAAGCGGAACACGAGCGCAGCGCTGCGGCAATCTGCGGGTAAGTACCGCACACATCCTGTCATGCCTCGCTGAACTCAGCGGCCGGCTAGGGGCTTAGATTTAAGATGAACGCGAAACTATAACTCCATAACTTTACGCGCTTCCCCGTTGCGGGTGCGAAGGCGGCCGGATATAGGAAGACTACTAGATAGCGTGGCGAGGCGTGGCTGACGACGTACAGGCAGCCACCGTAATGACAGCGGGAAATCATGCTCCAGGAGGTAGGTTATTCCGATCGGAAGGCGCTTCGGCGCACCAAGTACGCGGTGGGCAACGCGGGCTTCTCATCCGCGGTCGCCGCTCTTGAGATCGTGACCATTCTGACGGCCTCCACGCTAAGTGGTGCACTCTACCATTTGATCGTTTACCGCGTGATCGGCCCTATTGGCGATTTCGTCGGTTACGGATTGATCGCGGCAGCGTGCTTTATTGTGCCGTTTGCATCCCGGGGGAAATACGTTGTCGAGAACTATCTCGACGGCACGCGCAGCTTTGCCGAATTATTTGCCGCATGGACCTACGCAATCCTCGGAATGACGCTGGTCGCCTTTCTTGCATACAACACCGATACCGCCTCGCGCGGCTGGCTGCTCGTGTTCTATAGCATTGGGCTGGCCGCACTTGCCTTCCTTGACGATCGTTTGCATCAATGGGTCGCTGGCGCTGTGCGCTCGGGACTGGTCGCGCCCAGGCGGCTGATGCTCGTCGGCGAGGCCGACAGGCTGGCCGGTTTCATGGCGAACCTTCCTAACAAGGGCCTCGGAGTCGAGATCACCAACACCGCTATTCTTCCCCCGGAAAGCGAACTCGGCGCAATGAGTGCGGCCGGCATTCGTGAATACCTCAAGGAAGGGGTCGCGCGGGGTCGCGAAGGTGGTGTCAGCGACGTCGTCATCATGCTCGATCCCAACAAGGATGAACTCCTCCGCCGCCTAACCGACGGATTGATGGATCTGCCGGCCACCATTCACCTTGGCGGCTGGTCGCTGATCGAAAGGTTCCCCGGACTGCGCGCGGATCGTATTGGCCATATCAAGACGCTGATGTTGGTGCGGCCGCCGCTTAGCGTGTTCGAGAGTGCAGCCAAACGCCTCTTTGACGTCTGCCTTGCTCTGGTCGCCCTTCTGCTGGTCAGTCCGATCCTGCTGATCGCGGCCCTGGCCATAAGGCTCGATTCTCCCGGTCCTGTCTTTTTCAGGCAGCGCCGCAGAGGGTTCAACCAGCAGGAGTTCCGCATCTGGAAATTCCGCACCATGACCTCGCTCGACGACGGCGATCACGTCGTCCAGGCTGCCGAAGGCGATGCCCGCATAACCCGTGTCGGCGCGTTCCTGAGGCGCACCAACATTGATGAGCTGCCGCAACTATTGAACGTCCTGCAAGGTGAGATGTCGCTCGTCGGACCCCGCCCGCACGCCATCGCACATGACCGCCGCTACGAACGGACCGTCGACCGTTACGCTTGTCGTCTGAACGTTAAGCCCGGCATCACCGGCTGGGCCCAGGTCAACGGCTTCCGCGGACCGACGGTTGCCGACGAGGCCATGAATGACCGGGTGCGACACGACCTCTATTACATCGACAATTGGTCGATCGCCTTCGACCTGTTGATTTTGCTGATGACGGTTGTCTCGCCGCGCGCCTACCGCAACGCCTTTTGAGAGCTGGCTCATTGCCGGCCGTACGACTGAAACGGACCGAGATGAATTCGCCGGAGCTAAGTCGAGTCAGTGCAAATCCGACGGACGTCATGTTCCGCCAGGAAGGCCTGAACGATCGCTCGCCGCCGATTGCTGGGAACGCCTGCCAGGCAACTGACCTGACCTTGTCGTTTGTCGGCGACCCGGATCTGATCCGCGAAAAATGGTTAGAATTCGAACGGACTGCTGTCTGCACGTTCTTCCAAACCCACCACTGGTTGTCGCATTGGTCGCGCTACGCCTCGCCATCATATGGTGAAACTCCCTTCATCGTCATCGGCACAGACGCAACGGGCCAACTCGCATTGATTTGGCCGATGGCGAAAGTCCGCTCGATGGGCGCCACCGTTCTGACTTGGCTTGGTCAATCCTACAATACCTACAACATGGGGATCTTTCGCCGCGGCGTGCTGCGGGCACTCGGCCCCGACGACGTTCGCGCGATCCTGTCTCGGATAGTTGAAGCGAATCCAGACATCGACGCCTTCAACTTCTACCATCAGCCCGCGCACTGGGATGGATTGCAGAACCCGTTCGCACTGCTCCCCGGCACTCCGTCGTACCTCAAAAGTTACGTCGTTCGCCTCGAACAGGATTTCGAAAACTTCTGCAAATCCCGCGTGAGCAAGAAGTTCCAGGCCAAAGTTCGCCGAATGGAACGAAGACTGGCCGAGACCGGACAGGTGGAATGCCTCCTGGCGCAAACGCCCGAAGAACGCTTGGCGGTATTCGAATCCTTCTTGCGGCACAAGGACTACGATCTGAGCCGGCTCGGGGTTTCGAACGCCTATCGCAACCCGGGGCTGGCAAGGTTCCTCCGCGAAATCATCACCTGCAATGAGCAGGAGGAGTGTTTCGAGGTAACGTCCCTGACCGTTGATTGCGATCGGCTCGCAACCATCATCGGCGCCAATTTCAAACAGAAGTTCGTCTGCCTGATCCTGTCCATGGACAACGAGAACCCACTCGCCAAATGGTCGCCAGGTTCAATCCTCATTCACGACAGGTTCCGCAACTGCCACGCCCAAGGCACGGACGTCATCGACATGGGAATTGGGGAAGGCCACCACAAGAACGCATGGCGTCCCGATGAACTCCCGATGTTCAACACCCATTTTGCAGCCCGCTTCCGCGGATGGCCGTACTCGGCAGGGCTGCTGCTCTCGGCCCGCGCCAGGCGCTTCATGCGAAACAATCCCTATGCCTGGGCCGTCGCGAGACGTGCACGCGATGCCGCGAGAGCCATGCGAAGCCTCTATGCACGATACGCATCGGGTCGGAACTGACGGATATCCCGGTGCGTCCCAGGCCGAATTGGGCCCACCCTTTCGAATGAGCAGCCGAGCACACCATGACGTCTGCAATGATGATCAGAGCCGTGGCGTTGTGTGCTCAGTTCGCAAGCCTTTACATCATCATTGAATTCTCCGAAAAATCGAACGCTACGACGTTTTTCGCGCAACTGGCGATAGCGCTTCTGGCATCGCGCGCAGCGACCTTGGCGATGCCACTCTATGCATACCCGCTGGTCGAAAAAGGCCGCACCGAAATGGCGTTGGCGATGGCGCTTCAAGTGCAGCTGGCGACGTTCATTCCGGTCCTCGCCGTTCTGGTGCCTATGTATCTTGTTTGGGAACTGCCGCTCTGGTCGGGAATAGCGCTCTATCTGGCGGCTCTCCTGGATATGAACCACATCTTCTTCCGTCACATCCTAGTGGCCAGGAATGCCGATCCGCGGCGCATCGTCGTTTACGAGGCCAGCCAGCCGGTCTTCTTCTGCACTTTGCTACTGCTCGGGCATGCCATGCCTGGCCCCGGCCTCCTGCTCATTGTCACGGCCTACGCGCTTGCAATGATCGGCATGTGCGCCGTCGGGAGTATGTCTTCCGCGGGAGCCGTCAATTGGCCCAACGCACTTGGCCGCGTAACGACCTTCAATGCGAGGCATCGCAGACAGCTGCGGTTTCATGCGTTGAGATCCCTTCCAGTCAGCCTCGATCAATTCATCGGCATGGCCGTTGGCAACTTCCCCATATACGCCGCAACCGTTCTGGGGCGCCCGCTTGACGTCATCAGCATGGCGCTATTGCAGCGCCTGATAGCTGTTGTCGAAGCCTTTTCGTGGCTCGACGTCGTGCATTCCCTCAACGTCTATTACGTTCAAAAACAACCGCAGCAGCGCATACGGCTGACCCTTGCCGTCGCGGCCGCGATCGCTGCCCTGTCCTATGCCGCGAGCTGGCTGCCGCACGTTTCCTTGATCGACAGTATCGGCAACGCGTGGCTGCCAAACCTCTACTTTCACCTGGTCCGGCTGGCCGACGTCCCTGGCATCTTCCTGCTGCCGGGTCTTGCATTCCTGATGATGCATCTTCATTCCGCGTATCTCGGATCGAGGAAATTCGCCGAACTTCTCAACGTCGGCCTCATATCGCTTGCAGTTCTCGTTGCCGTGTTCGCGCTCTCCGTCGGCCTGCAACCCGCCAGCGCATTCACCGCCGAGTGCCTGTCGACCGCAGTCTTTGCGGTTGCGTTCATCCTGCTTACTGCATTCATTTTCCCAGCCGCGCTTGGCCTTGCACCCTCCAGCACGGATCGCGAACCGAATGCGCCATCAACCATCTTGCGATAGCCGGCCCAACCCGCCTGCCGAACCCGCCAGGCATCGCACGTTCCGCCAGCACGGCGAGTTAAATCGCCGGGACCGCGCGTTTAACGATCGCTACAGCCGTTCACTGGTTAATCCTGTGAGTGTGATACGGATGAATGCCTCATTTCCGATCGCTGGAACACCCAAGAGCCACCCTCGATGATCATCGATCTGCAAGCGCCCGATGCGCCTCGCGATATTCGCGCTGAAATCTGCATTGTCGGAGGCGGAGCGGTCGGATTGTCGATGGCCGTGCAGCTGGCGCGCGCAGGCAGCGACGTCGTCCTCCTCGAAGGCGGCGGCCGCTCCCTCGAACAGGCTTCCCAGGCTCTGCACGTTGGCACCAACGCCGGCCGCAGGTTCGATAACATCGAGGTCGGCCGATACCGCGTCCTTGGCGGCACCACGACCTTCTGGGGCGGCCAGGTGTTACCGCTCGGCGAACATGCCATGGGGCCGCGCCCGTGGCTCGAATCCGCTGGCTGGCCGATTGCCTATTCGGAATTGGAACCCTACAACGATGAAGCCTTCGCGCTGCTCGGCCTGGAGGCCGCCGAACGCGACGATGGCCCCATCTGGAAGCAGCTCAAAGTCGATCCCCAAATCGGCGAAGGACTTGAATTGCTTCTGACCCGCTGGGTGCCGACCCGCAATCTTGCCCGCCATTTCCGCGACGACATCGAACACCGGCCCAACCTTCGTGTCGTGGTGCACGCCAACGTGACCGGCGTGGAGATGTGCGCTAAGCGCACCCGAGCCACTGCCGTTAACGCCAAGACGCTCGTTGGAACCGCTTTGAAGGTGACGGCCAGTGACTTCGTACTGGCTTGCGGTTCGCTAGAGACGGCGCGGCTCCTGCTCCATCCGGCGGCCGATGGCGGCAATCTGCCCTGGCATGGCAACATCTGGCTGGGCCGGGGATTTGCCGACCACATCAACGGTCCTGTCGCCGAGGTAAAGGTCCGCGACCATGCTGCTTTCCACGCGCTCTTCGATAGCGCCTACCTCGGCGGCTGCAAGTACTACCCCCGTATCCGACTTTCGCCGGAACTCCAGGCCAAGGAACGCAGTCTCGACGTTTCCGGCGAGTTTCTTTTCGATACCGCAGTTTCCCAGCACCTCGACAACATCAAGATGTTCATCCGCTCGCTGCTTGACGGCCGGCGCCCGGATAATATTCTCGAACTTCCGCGCCACGCCGCATCCGTCGCCGGTATCGCGGCGCCTCTGGCATGGCGCTACCTGACTTCGAAGCGGTCCTACAAGCCCCGCAACGCCAATGTCCGCCTCTCGGTATCGAGCGAGCAGTGGCCAAACCCGCAAAGCGCGGTCCGGCTGTCGCGCGCCAAGGATGCAATCGGCATGCAGCGATTGGAGGTCGATTGGCGCCTTGATGGCCGCGAGATCAAGACGCTTGGGTTGTTCGCCCGCCGCGTCCGCGATGCATTCGCCGCCAACGGATTGGCCGAAATCGTCATCGATCCAGCACTCGAGCGCGAGGATCCTTTGTTCCTCGACACGTTGAACGACTGCGTCCACCAGATGAGTACCGTCCGTATGGGCGAAAATGCCGCTACCGGCGTTGTCGACCGAAACCTTTGCGTATTCGGGACTGATAATCTCCACGTCGCCGGACAGGCGGTATTTCCCCTGGCCGGTTTCGCCAACCCAACCTTTACCGGAATTGTATTGGGCTTACGCCTCGCCGACCGCCTGACCAAGCCGTCGCACAGCTAGTGTTCTGGATCAAACATTTGATTCCCGGGTGGAGGTCGTCAAATGTTTGTGAATCCAGTACACAATCAAAAGGTTGCCTAATGTTCCGGGCTGACATTCAGGTTCCCGGCAGGGAACCATATGTCAGAGTCGGAACGCTAGCCATAACCAAGGCCACGAAACACATGAAAAAAATAACACTCCCGGGCGGACGGTCGACATCCCAGCTCGGACTTGGCTGCGGTCCGCTCCATGGCGGCCTTCTCGCCGCCGAAAGCCGAAGGTTGCTTGATGCCGCATTCGAAGCCGGCATCCGCCATTTCGATGTTGCGCCTCCATATGGATTGGGCCTTGCCGAGGGAGTTGTCGGCAAAGCATTCGCCAAGCGGCACGCTGAAACAACGCTCACCACCAAGGCCGGAATCGCCCGCCCGCGACGTCCGCTCCTCATCTCGACCATCCGCACGGTCGTGAAACCGGTGCTGGGGCGTATTCCAGGGTGGTATGCCGCGGCCCACCGGGTCCGCGAGACTGCCGCTCCCAGCGGCTACTTCGATCCCCAGTTCGTCCGCCGGAGCTTTGCCGAGAGTCTGGCCCGGCTCGGCAGAGAGCGCGTCGACATGTTCCTCTTGCACGAAGTCGAGGACGCCGCCGTCACCCCGCAACTGGTCGCGCTGCTCAAGGAGTTCGAGAGCAGCGGACTTGCCGCCGCAGTTGGCGTCGGAACGCTGCGCAGACAGGCGGAAGCGATTGCCCGCCGCTTCCCCGAGATCGCCACCGTCCAGCAATTCAAATGGAATGCCTTCGAGGCCCCATTGCCTAACGATGCAGAAAGCCTCTTCATCATCCATGGCGCTGTCGGACCCGCCCTGGCCCGCGCCGGAGAGATCTTCGCTGCTGATCCCGAGGCATGCTCCCGTTGGTCGGCCGCAACCGACGCCGACCTTGCCGACCCGGCGGTGCTCGCCGATGTCCTTCTCGGCGCCGCCTTCGCGGAGAACCCGAACGGGCTCGTCCTGTTCTGGTCCCACCATCAAGCCCGCATCCGCCGAGCCGCCGCGGTGGCCTCCAACCAGGCCATCATCGAAGCAGGCGCCAGACTGACGCGCACCCTTCGCGCCCAGCAGCAGGGCAATGTTCGATAGAACAGAAGGAATGCCCTCAGGCGTGCTGAGTGTGCCCGGCGCGGTGGTCATCGGCGCAACCGGTCGCGGCTCCGTCGGGAACCGGAAGGCCGAGCGCCTCGCCAAGCCGTCTCCGATAGGCAGCCTCCGAATAGCACGTCAGCACGCGCCGGCGTGAAAGTGCCTTGGCTGCTGCGAGCGAAGCCGGATTCGAGGCATACATCGCCGCCAGCTGCACAATGCGATCGATCGAATCATCTTGTCCCGGCTTGATGACGTGATCGGCGAATTCATCACCCAGCATCTCGCGCAATCCCCCCGTATCGTAGACGATCGGCACCGTCTCCAAGACCATCGCCTCGAGAACAACGAGCGGGGACAGGTCGTGCTCGGTTGGGTAAACGAACAGGTCCAGTTCGGCGAACATGTCGTCGCGCTGCTCTGGGGTGACGAGCCCGCGAACATCAACGATGTCTCCGACACCCCGCTCGCGCGCATATGTGCAGAGCGCCTCTATCGAAAGGTGCCGGCTCGGACCTCCGGCCATGCAGGCGCGGACCCTCAGACCCGCGTCCTTCATCCCCCGCACCGCATCGATAAATCGCAACACGCCTTTCCTTGGATCGGCATGTCCGAGAAATCCGACCCGCAGTTCCCCGGCCGCAGGCGTGCTGTGCGGCGGCGTACCTGGATCTTCCACGAGGTTCGGCAGCCAATGAACGCGCGAGAACACCCCGGAAGCCGCGGCAACCTGCGCAACGTCTTTCGTGATTGCGATCAACTCGCTGTCCCGAAGCCCCCAGCGCATCAATCGTTGCTTGAGCGCCGCGCCGGCAAGAATATCCTCAAGCCCGCGGGTATGGAGGTGTACGAGTGCCCGCTTCCCGATGCGTTTCGATAGTGCGATCAACAACAGGTCGCGGAGCGCCGCATCGCCATGTGGCGCCAGGGTCTGATAGGTGAATTCGACCCGCCTGCCGGAAAGCCAGAGCATGACGAGCCACCCCAGCAGCCGTGCGAACCCGATAATCTTGCGCAGATCCCTTCGCCCGATCTCATCGACCGAGCGCGAGCTTCCCAACCAGTGCTGCTCGACATCGAGACACGGCACCCCCTTCAGTATTTGAAGAACGCGCAGCGACATCGTCGTGACGCCGTGCGATGGCGGCGGCAGCTGCGCCAGAAAGAGCATCTTCTGCTTGTCGGCCATGCCCGCCAGACTCCAGTTCCGTGAATGACCTTGCCCATCGACAGCCTGCTGCACCATGCGCCCGCAGTTCCGGCTATCGCGGTTCGCTGGCAAGATCGGCTCTCGTGCCGCAAATCGCTGAAGCCTCCCTCTGACTTCGGCGAACCTCGAACAAAACGTAGGCAAGCGAAATGACATTCGCGCTGATCACCACCAAGACAGCACCGTAGATCCCCGCGAACAACATGGCAGGCGCGGCCGCCAGGATCGCCAGGATGGAACTCAGCGCGAACGCATTGAATATCCCCCGCGAGCGATCCACCGTCCTCAGGTACATCATCCAGACCTCGCGCACGAACACCGCCGCATAGCTTATCGCAAACAGCCGCAGCACATCGGCATACCGCACGTATTCGTCGCCAAGCAGAAGACCCAGCCAGAACTCTGCGGGCACCGCCAATCCGAGCAGCAGTGCGCCGGTCAACAAGCCGAGATGCCAGGTTCGCTCAAACAGATACCGCGTCAGTGCTGCGTGCCCGCCGGCCGCGTAGGCGCCCGCCGCTTCGCGGGCCACGAAATTATGCATGCCCAACAGTATGAAGTGCGTGATGCCGAGCAGATGCTGACCGGCGCGTGCTCCCCCGACGGCCGCATCGCCGAGCAGCCCGCCGAGCAGCAGCCAGATTGCCTGCTCCTGACCGATCGATATGCTGACCATGCCAACCAGCCATTGCGACATTTTCCAATGCCGGTTGAGGACCGCACGTCGCATTCGGACATCGGGGTATCTCGACAATAGCCGCAGAAGTGGAATGACGACCGACACCGCCGACGCCACCGCGAGAAGGGACAACAGTGAGAACGCGTTGATGGTGTAACCACCGACGACAAGCGCCGATCCGCCGACCGCAATGGTCAGTCCACGGATGACGCCGCAAAGAAACCCCCACGCACCCTTGAGCCTCGCAAACAGGATGCGCCTGACCATGTTATGCGCAGCCTGCGCGAAGGTGACGGCGAACGCGACGCCAACAAGCTCGCCATGGATTAATCCGTCGCGCAGGTAGAAAAACCCGCCGATGATGCCGGACACCGTGAGGCCGCCCGCCAATGCCGTAATCACGGTCCAGACCGCAACCGTGGAATAGTAGACCGGTGGCCGCCGCGCCCGCGCACCCGCCAGCGTCATCATTGGCAGCGCAAGCACGGTCTCGATAAGCGTCGCGGCAAGCAGCGCCAGAACAAGAACCAACGTGAACACACCGAACTCAGTATGACCGGCAAAACGAGCCGCGGCGATACCGAGACAAAAGCTCACTCCACTGGCCGTCAACTGATCGAGAAACGACCAGCTCATCGGCCGGTCGACCCAGGCCCACGTGCCCCTGAGTCCCCGCCACCAGTCGTGTCTCACTTCCTGCAATGAACGCCCCGGATTGGCGGCTGAGCCTACTCTGTTCTTGCAAGCCGCAGCTGTCTGTACAGGCCACCATGATCGCAGCGGCCGCTTAATGCTATTCCCGATCGCATGCAAGAAAGAAGCCTGCGAATTGTCCTATGTCTCAATGGCAGGCTTTTTGCAGCCCAACATTCTGCAAACCGCCATCCTGCCCACCTGCTGGCGGCAATTTTGCGCGGAACATCCGGTAACCATTCTGTTCAGTCTTCAGTCGGCGGGAATTGGGACCGCTCCGGCTGTCCTTGTTTAGAGTGTTTCCGAAACGACCACGACACTTGCGTTCCATTCACGTAAATAAAGGACTGCACTGCGAATGGAATTGAGACGTTGGAGTAGCGAGTAACGATGATGCCCCATGAAAGCCGATCATCTGCAAGCCGTCGGCTTGCACTTCGGCTCGGTGCAGAAGATGCAGAAGCCCCTTTGACGGCGGGTGCGCCAGCGGTTCGGTTCCGTACGCTGCTGGCTGCTGCCCGGCGCCATCTGTGGACCATCGTTCTGTGGGGCTTGCTGCTGCCGCTTCTGGCCGCGGCGATTTTCATTGCCTGGCCGAAACGCTATGATGCATCAACCCGCCTGCTCGTAGACCCCCGTGGACTCCAGATTGTCGACCGCGATGTGACACCGCGTTCGGATTCGACCGACCAGGCCGTGACCGTCGTCGAGAGCGAAATGCGCTTCGTCACGTCGGATACCGTGTTCATGGCGGTCATCGAAAAGCATAACCTGACCGCGGATCCAGAATTCAACGGATCTGAGCGTTATTTCTGGTCCCCGTTGCTTGACGTAATCGACATCGCCAGGACTACGCTGCGCACGGCCCTGGGCGTCGACAGCCCCGAGGGTCCGGCCGATCTAGCCGCATTGAGCGCTCTCAGCAGCAAGGTGAAAATCGAGCGCGAGCCGCAAAGCTTCGTCATCGATGTCGCTGTGCGCACCAACAGTGCCGAGAAGTCCGCGCGCATCGCAAACGCCATTGCCCAGCAATACCTCGACACGCGCTTTGCGGCTCGCTCATCGGCCACCGAACGCGCCTCCGCGGCGATCGTCGGCCGTCTCGACGAACTGCGCAAGGCCGTTGAGGAGGCCGACGACAAGGTCGAAAGCTACAAGCGCTCGCAAGGGATCATAGGCGCCGACGGCAAGCTCGTGAACGAGCAGCAGTTGGGCGAAGTCAACACCCAGCTCGGCAACGCGCGCGATGAGGTCGGCCGCGCAGCCGCCCGGGTCGAACAGATCCGCGCGCTCCGCGCCAGCAGCGCTTCCGCTGACGCCATTTCCGAGGTGGTTAGTTCACCGACAATTACGCAGCTGCGTTCGCAGCAGGCATCGATCCAGCAACGCTACGCTGCCGTGACCGCTGATATGCTGCCGAGCCACCCGGAGGTTAAACAGGTCCGCCAGCGCCTCGACGCCGCCAACCGTCTCATCAAGGAGGAGATCGACCGGATATCCCAGACCGCTCAACTGGACTTGAAGCGGGCCAAGGACACCGAGAAGGCAATTGAGAAGCGCCTGACCGATCTCAAGCAGCTGGCCCAGACAACCAATGAGAAGATCGTTCACCTGCGCGAACTCGAGCGCGAAGCCGAAGCCCGCCGTGCGGTCTATACGAACTTGCTGTTGCGTTCTCGCGAACTCGATGAACAAAAACGCGTCGATCCTTCACTTGTGATTGTGCTGTCACCGGCTGTCCCGCCGCAGCGGCCCGGCGGACCGCCGATCACCTGGATCCTGGCTGCCGCGACATTCCTCGGCCTCGGCCTTGGGGTGGGGCACGCCCTCACCAAGGACTACCGCGACAGGAGCCTGCGGTCTGCGATGCAGTCCCAGGACCTGTTCGGCGTCGAATCCACTTCGATGCCGGATCTCGGCACCAGCACGGGCAGTCGGCGCGGCCGCATCCGCCGCCGCCAACCTGCCGGCGATGTTGGGCCTATGCCTCGGTTCGCAATCGACAACCCGGACATGCCCGCGACACGTGCCCTGAAGGGGCTGGCGTCCGAAATCCTGACATCAACCGGCAAAACCTCGTCGCTGATCCTCGTGACCTCGGTCGACGAAGGCCCGGTCAAATCGACGATTGCCCTCAATCTGGCACTTGCGGCGGCCGAACTGGGCGAGCGGGTTCTGCTGGTCGACGGCGATTGCGAGACACCGGCCATTTCGACCGAGATCGGCGCTGGCGCCAAACCGGGACTTGAAAATCTGGCCGACCAGCGTAAGGCAGCCACGGCCCACGCCATCAGCCCGCCCGATCTCACCATCGACGTATTGCCGAACGGCACCAGGCAGCCGCGCCTCCACACCGGCAGGAACGCGCAACTGGAAAACGCCCTCGCGGCCATCACGGGCACCTATGACACGGTCGTCATAGACGGCGGCGTCTTGCCCCACGGCCGGTTATTGCCGATGTTTGTCGGCATGGCACACGAAGTCATCCTTGTCACGACATGCGGCACCACGCAGAAAGCCTCCCTCGCCGACGCTGTGAAACTTCTCGAAGCCGCCGGTGTCGAAAGGATGCGAACTTTGCTCGTCGAAGCCTGAGCCCGTTACACGCTCAGGCTGGCCGGGCCGCCGGGTTGACACGAGGCGGAAATGTCCCGTCCCGTCCCGGTCCGCAGTGGTAATGGCCCGGACACCCACCGCCAGGAATAGTTTCAATGTTGTTCGCACTTTCCGGAATGGCGATTATGACCTGGGCCGCCCTAGTCTACGGACTGATCCGGCCAGTCCGTGTCGTGCCGGTCGCCGAAGTTTCGTTCTGGGCCCCCGCGCTCCTCCTGCCGGCATTCTTCCTCTTGCCGGCAAGCTTCGCGGTCCTGCGAACCAGCGGAACCGCGTTGATCGAGCAGGGCCTGTCGTCTTCGAACCTTTTGACGATCGGCATCGCCGGGCTGAGCGCCATGTTCATCCTATGGAACCTGATCCGCTATAATCGTCTTTCCGGCCTTCTCCACGACCGCGTCCTGTTTCCCTACTACATGACGATCGGCATCGCCGTCTGCAGCACGCTTTGGGCGATCTTCCCCACCTACACCATCTACCGGGCCATCGAACTGGCCGTTATGTTCACCCTGGTCGTTCTCGTGCTCGACCGCCGCGATTACGCCCGCGCATTCGTTACGCTGCACGTTCTCATCCTCGGCATCTGGCTCCTCATTCAGACGCCGCAGATCGCGACGTCGCTGGCCAGCGGCATCGTATTCTCCAGCGCCAAGGAGAACCTCATCCCGTTGCTGGCGCTCTCGCTGCTATGGTTTGTCTGGGTTTACCCGCGATCGACCAATTTCCCCCTGCCGGTCGCGCTGCTGGCGATCGTTGCCTTCATCGCCGCCGGATCGGCGGCCACCGTGGCCACCATTCCGGTGTTCGTGACCGGCGCGATGATCGCCTCGCCCAACCTTCTCATCCGCGGACTTGGGGTTCTGGCATCGATCGGCTACTTCGCGCTGTTCTTATTCCTGCTCTTCGGTCTGTCCCACTTTCCTGACCTTGTCGATATCATCGCCGCCGCCCTCCAGAAACCACCAACCGAACTCATCAAGGCGACCGGCCGCAACGAACTTTGGCCGCTGTTCATCGAGGCCAGCCAATACCGCAGTTTCGGCAGCGGCTTCGCCAGCGAACGGTTCCTGCAACTCCTGGTGAACCTGACCGCCGTGCAGGAGCGTCTCGGCCAAAAGGAAATCTTCTTCGGTTCCGCCCACAACATGGTCATCGGCACCTGGCTGGCGACGGGCTGGCTCGGCCTAGCGACCATGGGCCTCTGCCTGGGTGCGGCGCTGCGCGAGGCGATGCGCCTTGATGCTCCGGCGCGGCGGTTCGTCATTCCGATTCTATTCGCGCTGGTGGTCAATGGCATGACCGTGCAGGGTATCTTCGGCGAATTCAACTATCACACCGTGACATGGGCCGCCGTCCTCGTGATGATCCGGGTTCGTCTCCGCGCCGGTGCGGCTCCAGCCGCTGTTCGCGCTCCGGTCCGCTCCACAACTTCGGGGCAACGCAGGCAGTACGCATGAACTCCGCTCAAGCGATGCTCACTATCGGCGCCGGCAAATCCGTGCGCCCGGTGTCGATCCTCACCTATCATCATTTTGCCGCTACCGATGGCGGGCCGACCCGCCATCTCGGCATCACGACCCGCCCGGACAGGCTGGCCGCACAGCTCGAATACATTGCGCGAACCTATAACGTCATCTCTCTTGATCAATTGCTGGCCGGCGACATCCCGCCACGCGCCCTGCTGATCACCATCGACGATGCCTACCGGTCCGTCATCGAGGTGGCCGCGCCGATGTTCTCCGAGCGAGGCCTGCCTGCCGTTCTCTTCGTCAATCCGCGTCCGGTCACCGAAGCGTTCGTCCCCGTCGACATTGTCATATCGTTGCTTGGAGGCCCGCAAGCAAACGCAGCGGTTCGCCAGACGGTCGCGAAGATTGCCGGCGATGAACGAGCCGGGATGCAACCCAATGCCCTGCCACCCGGCGAGCGCGAAGCCGTTAAAGCCGCACTCATAGCGAGCCTCGGCGAGACGGAAGCCGATCTGCACCGCCGCCTCGGATTGTTCCTGTCGCCTGACGATGTCCGCAACCTGCCGCGCTACGGTGTCGAGGTCGCCAACCACACCATGAGCCACAGCCTGTGCCGAACCTTGTCGGCCGCCGAGTGCCATCAGGAGATTGCCGTTGCCAAGGATGCGATCGAGGATTTGACCGGCCGGCCGGTCGCCGCGTTTGCTTTTCCCTGGGGGCAGAGCGCCGACGCCACGCCTGAGGTACTCGACGTCATCCGGCGCAGCGGCCACCGCGCGACGTTTTTGATGCAGGGGCTCGATAATTCGGCGCGCCCGGCTCCCGATATCTGGTATCGGTGTTTGATAACCAGCGAACGCCCGGCAATGCTGGCGGTCAATCTGCGGCTCAAGCCGCGGTTGCGCGCGTTGCTGCGCGGGCTCCCCGGGCTCCCCGGGCTCCCGCCAGCACAGACCCGATAGACGCCATCGCCCGTTCCGCGAACGCCTTCGGTCCGTAGAATTCGGCGATTTCGTCGAGGGCGCTGGATTGGGCAAACGGCGGCGGCGAACTCCAGTGCCGTTTTAATATTTCGGAAAAACCGGCAACGTCCACGGGATCGAACAATTCGCCTGCCGCACCAGCGTTGAGGAGGTCCTGCGAGCCGCCGTTGTAGCAGGAGAACAGTTGCGGAATACCCGTCACGGCGGCTTCCAGGACAGCCAGCGACCAGTTGTCCGACAGCGTCGGCAGCACGAACACATCGGAAGCAGCGAACAGTTCCGGCACGCGTTCCGGCTTGACGAAACCAAGTTGCCTGACCGTAAGTCCTGAAGCCGACGCTCCGGCGGCTTCCAGTGTGGCGCCCTCCTTGCCGGTTCCCGCAACCAGGAGCGTCGCGTCTCCCGCTGCGTTGTCGGCTGCGCGCGCGAATGCGTCCGCCATTTGCAGCACGCCCTTTCGTTCGCTCACCGCGCCGACGAACAGGAACGTGGTGCCCTTGACGCCATACTTGGTACGCAAGCCCTCCCGATCGGGCCGCAGGGCTGCCACGGCCGACTGGAACGCCCTGGTATCGATACCGGTCATACCTTCTTGCACGGGCTGCGAACCGCGCCCGTAATCGAACAACAGTTCGCTGGAGAGTTGACCGTTGGTCCAGTAGCCATGGGCCCCCGTGGCAATCATTCTGCGCTGCTGTTTTCGAAGCCAGCTGAGCCCGGCCTCTGTGTGCCGCGTTCCTTCGGTCCACAGAATGAACCGCGCTCCGCTCATTTTTGCGTAGCCGAGCGCAAGCATGCTGGTCGGCCCGAATGCCGGGCCGATAACGACGTCGGGACGAAATGTTCGAAGCGCACCGGGCAGCCCGACGCCGACCTGCGCGTAGGTCGTCGCGTTCACGGTCCCTTTGACGTTGTTGGTCCGCCGGTAGGGGATTGTGTAATTCTTCAACACCTCGAACGGGTACTTGAGGTCCGCCGGCGCGAACTCCCAGTTGCGGTCCGGTTCCGTCCACGCATTGAAGAAAACCTTGAGATTGCAGAGCTTGGCGAGTTCCGCGTAGCAGGGGTTGCGGTACGGTGTCGGGATATTTGTGACGAGTGCCACCCGCGGGCTCTCCGGCCCCGGCGAGTGCATCTCGATATCCAAGCCGCTTCCATCGACCATCACGCCACCTGCCTTGACCCGAACAAACCGGGCGGGGACTCGCCGACCGCGATTCACAATTACGCCGGGACCGCGCAAATTCAACCAACGCCCGCCCCGTGCGCGTGATCAACGAGACCTCGCCCGCTACCGCTCATAGCGGAACATTACCGCACCTAACCGGAACCCAGGACGCGGCACAATCGCTACCTCCAGAAAACCTTAAGGTCGTGGCTTGCCGCCGCCACCGCCTTACCGTTCAGGCTGTTTCGCAAGGAGCCGCTGCCGGTCCATCTTTTCAAGGGGCAGTCCGGCAAGCCCGAGCCGCAACAGCGCGCGCGCCGCCAGTGCGCGCAACTCGCCGGCCGAACCCGCTTCCTTGAGCGAACTGATTTCATCCGGGCCCAATTGCTCCCCGCCGTCTGCGGGTGACAACTCCACGTCGCCCGGCCGCACTTCAACAAGCCGTCGTATCACCTGCCGCGAAGCGAACAGATTACCCGAAACCCGGTTGCCCGACGGACGCTCCGGCGAGGCCGACAGTATATCCGCAAGCCCAGGGTAACGCGATCGCCATGGAGCGCTTCCCACTGGCATGGCAGCAAGATTCGCGCGCAACTGGCCCGACGGATTGCGCACCGCATCTGCCGCCCAGGTCAAGCCCCGGCCATCGATGTGCACCGCAGGCTCGGACGCGATGAATAAGTTCCTCTCGACAACGTTGTCCCGCCCGCCACCGATGAAGACGCCCTGATCGACCCGCAGCAAGACGTTTTCGGACACAGTGGTGCCGCTTGTGAAATCGTCGAGATAGATGCCCTTCACCTCGCGCTCGAAGGTCGCTTGCGTTCCCTCGTCGCCGTGAATGTCATGCAGAAAATTCCTCTGGATGCGTGTGCCGCGCGCTGTCCAGTCCCGATACATGTAGATCGCCCCGCAGTCCGAGCACTCGCTCGCGACATGCGAAATCTCGTTGCCTTCGACGAGGTGGTCGTTGCCTGCAAGGATGATCCCGGCGTGCGGCGAACCCGAAATGAAGTTGCCGACGACACTATGACCGACCCCACCAACGAGGACGCCGGGACGATAGCTCCGCCCCAGCCGGGAAAAGCGGACGATAACGCTGTCGGCGACGAAGTTCCTGCCCGCGACCAGCAATGCGCGGTCGCCGCCACTCAACCGCACGGCCTCCTCTCCGGTATCCTCGAAGCGGCTGTCGCGCACACCGCTGTCGGTTGTCCGCAGGAATGCGATGCCATAACCACCTGTCTGCCGAACCACGCAATCGACGAACTCAACGTTCCGGCTATTGCTGACCGTAACCGCGCCGCCCCGCGACCGCTCGAATACCAGCCCTTCGAAGCGCACGTGCCGTGCCCCATCGACGGCAATGAGGTTGCGCGCAACCGAGGCTTCCAGCCGACCAGCGCCTTGTCGCTCTATGACGAGAACACTCCGCCGGTCGCGGCTTCGAACCCATTCTCCCGGCTGGTCGAGTTCACTTCCTGCGTGAAGCACCCTGAAGCGCACAGTCTCGTCGGTGAAACCGGGTGAACCTCCACTGAGGCGGATGACTCCCGCCCCAACATCGATCCCGCCGATGGGTTCTGCCTCGTAGGCATACTCATGCCGCAGGTAACCGCCGATCCAAGGTTCCGGTGATCCTGCCCAGCCCGCCGCGCGCGCGACGTCACCTGGCGCAACAGCCACTCCTGGAAGATCCGTTCCCGCCAAGCTGGCTGAAGCATAACCCTCGTCCGGCCAGCTTGCGGGGCGCAACGGGCCGCGTTCATCGAACAATTCGAACGGCACCGCATCGCTGATGGCACTGAGCCGGCGCACGACATCCACGGCGCTGAGGGATCGTAGTGTCTCGGGCACCGCGAACCATGCAACCTGCGCCACAAATTCTTGACGCATACCGACCGACTTGGCCGTCGCCCTGACCCCCTCGCGAACCTTTGCAGGGCCTAAGACAACCGATCCACTGAGCCGCGCCGCGCCACCTGCTCCCCGGATGATCAGCGGAGCCCCCGGCGTCCCGCTGTCGTTGGGCCCGAGCCGTACATCGCTACCGATGCGATGGACGCCGGCTTCAAGTAGGATGACGATCTCCTCGTTACGGCCCCGCTCAGCACGAAGTTTCCGCGCCACCCGCAGCGCCGCCGGCAGATCGCCTGCGGTCAGGCCTCTCCGTCGCGATGATGAAGCACCCGCCGTCGTCACCGCCGCGGGTTCGCTTGCCGCGACGAATATCGTCTCGCTGGCCCCGGCCATGTCCGGCTTTCCGGCGACCAGCAGAAAAATAGCGGCAACGCTCAGCAGGCCAGACAATGCCTGACGAATCCCGCCGCAAATCCCACCAAACCCGAAATAAATATTAACCATGCGTTAACGTGTCGCCTCATTTGGCCCCGGATTCGACTATATCTCACTAAACAAGCGTAACTCACTGTTCCAGTTTGCAACATCCTGCGCGTCGTTGTTGCCAGAGTTCCATGGAAAATCCCGTGTCCAAGTCAATGCCGATCGTGCGTCTATCGACAGCGCCGCAGTTCCCGCCTGCCCCCGCAAAGCCCGCTGAAAGGGTCTCGATCCTCGGAGTACCGGTCAGCACCGTTACGATGGACCGCGCCATTGCCACGGTCGGTCAATGGATCGGCGAAGGTTCCAGCCGGTATATCTCAACCTGCGACGTGCACTGCATCATGCGGGCGAGAAGCGAGCCGGGTCTGATGGCCGCCTTCAATGCCGCAGACATGGTCGTTCCCGATGGCAAGCCGGTCGAATGGACCGCGCGCGCCCGCACGGATCAGCCGATGACCCGTGTCTGCGGTCCCGACCTCATGTTGGCGCTTTCGGCAATCAGCACCAGGACCGGATGGCGGCACTATTACTACGGCGGTGCGCCCGGCGTTGCCGATGAACTGGCAAAGCGCATGCAGGAAACCTACCCCGGTCTTCAGGTCGCAGGCACATGGTGCCCGCCATTCCGGCCATTGAGCGAGGCCGAGCAGGAAGAAGAAATCGAGCGGATCGCCGACAGCGGCGCACAGATCGTCTGGGTCGGGCTCGGCTGTCCGAAACAGGATCTGTGGATGCACAAGCACGCCCGCAAGATCCCCGGCGCCATATCGATCGGCGTCGGCGCCGCGTTCGATTTCCATACCGGCCGCGTTGCACGCGCGCCCGAGTGGATGCAGAAGAACGGTCTCGAATGGGCCCATCGCCTCTCTTCCGAGCCGGCCCGGCTTTGGCGCCGCTACCTCGTGATGGCGCCGCAATTCCTCGTGCTGAGCGGCCTCGAAACGCTTGAAGAGATCAGCCGCCCCAGGGGCGATCACGCGCAGCACTGATCAAGCGCACGAGTGTTCCGGTTCTGACATTTATCCGGTGTCCAGTCGCAGGCTGGGGGTCAATGCCGGAACCGGAACACTCGTGAACATCCGTGCTGATCGCGGGGTCACCCTCGGCGTACACAGCCGCGGCCGCGCCTCACCCCATATACTTCGGCAACCAGCCCTCGTAGGCCGCTCTGAGTTGATCGAGCGGTAGAACGGCCTCGCCGGGCTTCGTCAGGGTTTCGCCGCCGGTACGACCGACGATCCGCGCCGGCAACGCCAGAAGCTTCGCCCGCTCGATGATCCGCTCCGCGTCTGAGGGCGCCGCAGCGATGATGTAGCGGCCCTGGTCCTCGCCGAACCACACGGCATGTTCTGGCAGCTTGCCCTCATAGCCGAAAAGCTCGACGCCGATCCTCCCCGCCAGCGCCATTTCGGCGATCGCCACCAAGAGGCCGCCATCGGAACAATCGTGAACCGTGTCGATCCCCGATTCTCGGATAAGGTTGCGCACCAGCCGCCCGGCCTTGATCTCTTCGGCCAGATCGACCGGCGGCGGCGCACCGTCGAGCCCGCCGGCAAACACCTGCTGATAGACACTTTGGCCAAGCCAGCCCTGCTCGGCGCCGATGACGATCAGGAGATCGCCGTCCCTCTTGAGCGCCAGCGACGCAAGCTTGGCCACGTCGGGAACCAGTCCTACGCCGCCGATGGCAGGTGTCGGCGGAATCCCCACGCCGTTGGTTTCGTTATAGAGCGACACGTTGCCCGACACGACCGGATAGTCGAGCGCCCGGCAGGCTTCGCCCATCCCCTCGATCGCGCCGACGAACTGCCCCATGATCTCCGGACGCTCAGGCGAGGCGAAGTTGAGATTGTCGGTAATCGCCAGCGGATCGGCGCCGACGCAGACGAGGTTCCGCCACGTTTCCACGACCGCCTGCTTGGTGCCCATCGCCGGGTCGGCAGCGACATAGCGCGGCGTCACGTCACAGACCGCGGCAATCCCCTTCTGCGTCCCGTGCACGCGCACCACGGCTGCGTCGCCACCGGGGCGCTGCACCGTGTCGCCCATCACCATGTGGTCGTACTGTTCGTAGATCCATCGCCGCGAACAAAGCTGCGGCCCGCCCATCATCGTTTCGAGCGTCTCCAGCATGCCGCGCTTCGGTGCGGCAACCCACTGCGGCAGCAGCGCGCGCTTCTGAGGTGTGGGCACGTGCGGGCGCTGATAGAGCGGCGCGGAATCGGCAAGTGTCGCAACCGGCATATCGGCTTCGACCTTGCCCTTGTGCTTTACGATCATCCGGCCGGTGTCGGTCGTCATCCCGATCACCGAGAAATCGAGGCCCCATTTCTGGAACACCGCTTCGGCCGCCGGTTCCGAGCCCGGACGCAGCACCATGAGCATCCGCTCCTGGCTCTCCGACAGCATCATTTCGTAGGCGGTCATGTTGTCTTCGCGCTGGGGAACCTTGTCGAGGTCGAGTTCGATGCCGACCCCGCCCTTGTCCGCCATTTCCGCCGTCGATGAGGTGAGGCCGGCAGCGCCCATGTCCTGGATGGCGATGATCGCATCCGAAGCCATCAATTCGAGGCAGGCTTCGATGAGAAGCTTTTCGGTGAAGGGATCGCCGACCTGCACGGTCGGCCGCTTCTCGTCGGAATTCTCGTCGAACTCCGCCGAAGCCATGGTCGCGCCGTGAATGCCGTCGCGCCCCGTCTTCGAGCCGACGTAGACGACCGGCAACCCGACGCCCTTGGCCGCCGAATAGAAAATCTTGTCGGTACGCGCCAGCCCGACGCACATCGCGTTGACGAGGATGTTGTTGTTGTAGCCGGCGTCGAAGTTGGTTTCCCCGCCAACGGTTGGAACCCCGACGCAATTGCCGTAACCGCCGATGCCCGCGACGACCCCCGACACGAGATGCCGCGTCTTGGGGTGCTCGGGCGCCCCGAACCGCAATGCGTTGAGATTGGCAACCGGCCGCGCGCCCATCGTGAAGACGTCGCGCATGATCCCGCCGACACCGGTCGCTGCCCCCTGGTAGGGCTCGATGTAGCTGGGATGGTTATGGCTCTCCATTTTGAACACGGCAGCCCAACCGTCGCCCAGGTCGACAATGCCCGCGTTCTCGCCGGGCCCCTGGATCACCTGCGGACCGGTGACCGGCAGTGTCTTCAACCAATAGCGTGAGGATTTGTACGAGCAGTGCTCCGACCACATCACCGAGAAGATTCCCAGTTCGGTCATCGAGGGCTCGCGACCCATGATTTCCAGGAGACGCTGGTACTCGTCCGGCTTCAGGCCGTGTTCGGCGACGATTTCAGGTGTAATCACGGCCCTATGGCTTCCCACTTTGCGGTCACGACGAATTCCCGGCCAGCCCCAGATTTAGGCATGCCTCTATGTTCAGCGCCTGCTTATAGCCGCGCCGCATCCGCTTGTCTTGCCAGGACCTTGCACAACCCGGCGCACCGCGACCACAATGCACAGGCATGTCGTCCCAGGGCGATTCATGTGCAACCCCGAAGCCCGGGATCTCCCGTCGCCGAACCGGGGCGCATTCTCGCAGACCCTTAAGCGGAAATGAGCTGTCCCTGCAACTCTCCTAAAACCTCAAGCATGTCCTGCCCGGCGAACACGAACGTGTCGACGCCAGCAGCTCTCAGCCCCGCCTCATGGTCTCCCGGACGCCCGGCGATGAGCACTTTGCCAGCCCCCGCTGCCTTGAGCCCGAGAGCAACCGCCGCACCTTGAGATCGATAGGTTTCGTCCGACGAACAGATGCAGGCGATGCTTGCCCCGGATGCCTTGAAGGCCGCGACGGCCTTGTCCGGCGAGGCATACCCTTCGCTCGTCAGTGCTTCGATGCCCCCGGCAGCAAGCAGGTTTCTGACCCACGTCGAACGGGCGGTATGAACCGCAATCGGCCCGAGGCCAGCGAGGAACACGCGCGGAAATGCCCCGGTTTTCGCTTTCCATGCTTCCGCTCGATCGCGTAGCGCCTCGAACGGTTCGGCCAGACGGCTGGAAACGAGCGCCGTCGCCTTTAAGGTCGCAGCCGGCCCTGGCATGACGTCCCCGCGCGAAGCGCCGCCCGCCAGCGCGGCCATCATTTCCCCGAACGGTTTGTCCGTGCTCCCGGTTCGCCCGCTTGGAACCCCACGCGCCGGATTGGCTGCCACTTCAAGCACCTCGACCCCGCCCTCGCTCAACAGCGGAAACTCGCTCGTACCGGTAATTGCGGTCTTGCGCGTCGCAACTGCCTTTTCGCGGGCTTCGCGGACGGCCGCGATCATCGAATGAATATGACCGGACTCAAGGCTTCCGACGATGCCGCCGTTGGCCTCGATGGCTTGGAACAGCTGCCAGGCCGATGCCGCAAGCTCATCGGTCAGCGCTTCGTATCCGCCCGCGCCCGCCGCCGGGTCCGCAACCCGCCACAGATTCGATTCTTCGAGTAGAACGCTCTGGGTGTTGCGCGCCACCCGCCGCGCAAACGGGTCCGGCAGCCCGAGCGCCATGGTGTGCGCCAGCACCGTCATGGAGTTGGCCCCGCCCACGCCGGCAGCAAACGTCGCCATCGTGCCGCGCAGCATGTTAACCCAGGGATCGCGCCGGCTCAGCATCCGCCACGCCGATTCCGCGTTGATCCTGATGTGATGCGGCTCGATCCCGCTGGCTTCCTCGACGCGTGCCCACAGCCGCCGCAGCGCGCGCAGCTTGGCCATGCCAAGGAACTGATCGGCATCCACGGCCACCGTGAACGAGATCGCCCGGCTGGCATCCGCACCGCTCAACCCGTTCTCCGTCAGCGCCCTGAGATAGGCGGTGCCGGTGGCCAGTGCTACGGCAAGTTCCTGGGCTTCCGATGCCCCGGCCTCGTGATAGGGCCGCGTATCGCAAGTCAGGAATGGCCCCTTGAACCCCTTGTCCTTCAGCACCTTCACCGCATCGGTGAGGCGACGGCCGACGGTCTGTGGGTCTCCGGCCATAACGCCGCGATGCACGAGGTTCCCGAACGGGTCCATGCCGAAATCGATCTCGCAGTCGCCAGGATTATGCCCGCGCTGCTCGACGAGGGTCGCGACCAGTGCCGCATTGATGCGCCCGGCAGGCGCCGGATCGACCCGAAGCGCGATCATCTCGAGCGAAACGCCCTTGAGCGCCGCATCGAGTTCGCCAACCGTCTCGCAGCCAAGCCCGAAGCCACGCGACGAAAGGCTCCCCGCGAACACCAAAGTCAGTGAGTCGACACCGTTCTTAAGGTCCTCAAGCGCTTGAATGGATGCGGCCTGGACATCGGGGTGATCGACCCTCGCCGAAATCCGCCACGGCTGGCCGGCGCGTTCGCCGACAACCGCCGTCGCGTTCGACCTGCGGCCATAAAGTGGAGCAACCGCGATCCCATCGGCCGTTCTAGACACCAATCGCTTCTCGAAATCGCCTCCCTTGAGGGCTTTCGCAACCAGTTCGCGCCATTGCGCTTCACCGGATGGCGGAAAGTCAGAGGCGAGTTTCAAGATGTCAGCGCTCATAAATCGGCGACCTTCCCAAGCATTGTGACGACCGGTACAGCCATCGCGCCAAGCGTGCTGCACCGCAACCGCGCCACACTACCTAATATCGCCCAATCCGCAAATTCCAGCCTTAGGCTAACGCTTCCCGGCGCAAGCGATCCTTGCCCCCGCCTTCGCCGCACCGCCCCAGAACAACTGTTTGCCGAGAAAAGCTGTTGGTCGCACAGGCAACTGCTGTTTTCATTTGACCTCCAACTATGCGATGACCACGCCAGCAGCAAAATCTAGGATTCGCTCAGGCGCCTGCCTTGTCAACGGCGGGCACCTTGAAATGCGAACAAGGAAGAGGGCCACAGCGATGAGCGGATCGATGCTTCAGGACGGCAAGATTTATCTCGGCACCAGCGTCAAGCCCGAGTACCTGGACTTGCAACTCGCCAACCGGCACGGCCTAATTACCGGCGCAACGGGTACCGGCAAGACGGTGTCTCTCCAGGTTCTGGCCGAAGGCTTCTCGAAAGCCGGCGTTCCGGTCTTCGCCGCCGACATCAAGGGCGACCTGTCCGGCATCGCCAAGGCTGGGACGCCCAAGGATTTCATCCTGAAGCGCAACGAGAAGATCGGCCTGACGGACTACGCGAATACCTCATATCCGACGGTGTTCTGGGACGTTTTCGGCCAGCAGGGTCACCCAATTCGCGCCACCGTCGCCGACATGGGCCCGCTTCTACTCTCCAGGCTGATGGAGTTGAACGAGGTTCAGGAAGGCGTGCTGAACATCGCCTTTCGTGTTGCCGCCGACGAAGTTGCCGCCGGTAACAAGGAATACCTGCTTGTCGATCTGAAGGATCTGCGCTCGGCCCTCAACAACGTCGGCGAACGTTCACAGGAACTTTCCACCCAGTACGGCAATATCGCCCCTGCTTCCGTTGGCGCGATCCAGCGTCGGCTCCTGGTGCTCGAGGAACAAGGCGCCGACCAGTTCTTCGGCGAACCTGCCCTCAACATCGACGACATGATGCGCATCGCGATGGACGGCCGCGGCATCGTCAACCTGCTTGCCGCCGACAAGCTGATGCAAAGCCCGAGGCTCTACTCGACCTTCCTGTTGTGGCTCCTGACCACCCTTTGGCAGCATCTTCCCGAGGTCGGCGATCAGCCGAAGCCGAAACTGGTCTTCTTCTTCGACGAAGCCCACCTTCTGTTCGACGAGGCGCCCAAGGCGCTGCTCCAGCGCATCGAGCAGGTCGCCCGTCTGATCCGATCGAAAGGCGTCGGCGTCTACTTCATCACCCAGAACCCATTGGACGTCCCTGATACGGTGTCCTCCCAGCTCGGCAACCGCGTTCAGCACCAGCTGCGCGCCTTCACGCCCAAGGAGCGCAAGTCGGTCAAGGCGGCAGCCGAAACCTTCCGCCCGAACCCCGAAATCGACACCGAACGGGCAATCCTCGAGCTTGGCATCGGTGAGGCGCTCGTCTCGACGCTTGAAAACAAGGGCGAACCCTCGATGGTTCAGCGCACTTTGATCCGGCCGCCGGAAGGCCAGATCGGACCGCTGAGCGCGGAGGAGCGGACTTCAATCATGCAGCGCAGCCCGGTGGCAGGAAAATACGAGACTGCCATCGATCGCGAGAGTGCGCACGAACTCCTGGCCAAGCGGGCTGTGGAACTGGCCCAAAAGGAAGAGGAACTGAAGGCCGAAGCAGAGGCCGGCGGTGGCTGGGGCGAGGAGTTGGGCAAGAGCATTTTCGGGCGCGGCCCGCGCGGCGGCAAATCTGTTGCAGAACAGGCCGCCAGCTACGCGACGAAATCGATCATGCGCCGTATGATCAGCAGTATCGTCAACGCAGCGCTCAAAGGCATCCGGTTGCGCTGATCGAGTCCTCAAACCGGCGCAAATTGATGCTGGACATTGATGCTGGGCAAGGCTTGTAGCCGCGAATGCATCTAGTGTGGCGTCGCGCCTTAATTGACCTGTTGGTGCCGCACAGGAGTTGTCAATTGAGGCGCGCTGAACGCCACACTAAACCATTGTTTTCGCTAGTGGCCTTCATGTCTCGCCTAAATCGTCAGCGGTTGCGGCCAGC
>JAHJSN010000106.1 GCA_018830445.1 Alphaproteobacteria bacterium
GCTAGTGTTCTGGATCAAACATTTGATTCCCGGGTGGAGGTCGTCAAATGTTTGTGAATCCAGAACACAATCAGCAGGTTGCCTAGTGTTCCGGGCTGACATTCAGGTTCCCGGCAGGGAACCATATGTCAGAGTCGGAGCACTAGGCAGCCGTTGTGTAGTCTACCCGACACGCGTGTTGCGAAAAGACATCACTCGCCCGATCAGGCATGGCGCCGCAAATGATGCGCAAAATTATGGCGGGTTGACGAAGGAGCGCTGTCTCGACAGGTCGGAAGTCATCCTCTCCCGGCCCCGCAGCGTTATTCCCCCGATCATAGAGGCACAACACTTCGCGCTTCGTGACGCGGTATCAAGCTGTGACCAGCGTGCCGAACCCGTCACGGTTTGCTGAGGAAATTCTCCAGCCAGTGGATATCGTAGAGCCCGTTGGCGATGTCGGGTTGTCGGATAAGCTCGTTGAACAGCGGGATCGTTGTCTCGATGCCATCGATCACGAATTCGGACAGCGCCCGCTTCAACCGCATCAGGCATTCGTTTCGGGTTTTACCGTGCACGATGAGCTTGCCGATGAGGCTGTCGTAGTAGGGCGGGATGGTATAGCCCTGATAGACACCCGAATCGACGCGCACCCCCAGTCCACCCGGCGGATGCCAATAGGTGATGCGACCGGGCGACGGCCGGAACGTGCGTGGGTTCTCGGCATTGATCCGGCACTCGATGGCATGACCCGAGAAGGTCACGTCTTTCTGGCTCAGCGTCAGCTGCGATCCCGAAGCAACCCGGATCTGTTCCAGCACCAGGTCGATCCCGGTAATCATCTCGGTCACCGGATGTTCGACCTGCAGGCGCGTATTCATCTCGATGAAGTAGAAGTTCCCGTCTTCATAGAGGAACTCGACCGTGCCTGCCCCCCTGTAGCGCAGATCGGCAATCGCCTTGGCGACCGTCTCACCGATCTTCTTGCGTGAATCCGCGTTGAGCGCCGGCGACGGTGCTTCCTCGAGAACTTTCTGATGCCGCCGCTGCAATGAGCAATCCCGCTCACCGAGGTGGATGGCATTGCCCTGTCCGTCGCCGAACACCTGGATCTCGATATGGCGCGGTTTCGTGAGGTATTTCTCGATGTAGACGGTGTCATCCCCGAACGCGGCCTTCGCCTCCGAGCGCGCCGAGGCCATTGACGACATCAGGTCGGCTTCCTTGTGCACCACCTTCATGCCGCGCCCACCACCGCCTGATGCGGCCTTGACCAGCACCGGATAGCCGATCTCGCCGGCGATCTTCTTGGCCTCCGCCTCGCCCCTGACGCCGCCGGGCGACCCGGGAACCACCGGAATTCCAAGCTTCTGGACCGTATCCTTGGCGGCGATCTTGTCGCCCATGATGCGGATGTGTTCCGAACTGGGGCCAATGAACGTGATGTTGTGGTCTTCGAGGATTTCCGCGAAGCGGGCGTTTTCCGAAAGGAATCCGTAGCCCGGATGCACCGCGTCCGCACCGGTGATTTCGCACGCCGCCAACAGCCGTGGAATGTTGAGATAGCTGTCGGAGGCAGGCGGCGGCCCGATGCACACGCTTTCATCGGCAAGCCGCACGTGCATGGCATCCGCATCCGCGGTCGAATGCACCGCCACGGTGGAAATTCCGAGCTCTTTGCAAGCCCGCTGAATCCGCAGTGCGATTTCGCCGCGGTTGGCGATCAAGACCTTGTCGAACATGGCGCCGGTCACTCGATGATGATGAGAGGTTCGCCGAACTCGACCGGCTGACCGTTCTCAAACAATATGGCGGCTACCGTGCCGGCTTTTTGTGCGGGAATCGAGTTCATCGTCTTCATCGCCTCGATAATGAGAACCGTGTCACCCTGATTGACACGGCTGCCGACCTCGACGAACGGTGCCGCCCCTGGTTCCGGGCAGCGGTAAGCCGTCCCGACCATCGGCGACTTCAACGCCCCGGGATGCCGCGCGGCGTCTGCGCCGGACGCATCGGCGCCAGCCGCGGCAGCTGCCGACGATGCCGCCGAGCGGGATGCGTCCATTGCCACCGGCGCTGCGGCAGTCATCGTGATCTGCCGCGCCACGCGCACCCGCAAACCGCTCTTTTCGATTTCGATCTCACTGAGGCCGGTTTCATCGAGCAGTCCTGCCAGCTCCCGGATCAACTTGCTTTCCGTGATGGTGGTGTCCTTTCCGTCTTTTGCGGTCATGGCCTTGCGCCCCCTGGTCTTCGGCCGTTGTGAGGGCCGTGCCTTGTTCTTCGTCACGAGTCCCGGCTTTTGATAATATCGGCGAGCGCATCGACCGCGAGTTCGTAGCCTTTCACGCCAAGACCGCAGATGACACCGTTCGCGCCAAGCGAAATATACGAGTGTTGGCGGAAGGAATCGCGGCGGAAAATGTTGGAAAGGTGAACTTCAACCACAGGCAGCTCCGCCGCCTGCAGCGCATCGAGCAGCGCGACCGAGGTGTGGGTGTATCCCGCGGCATTGATGATAATGGCGCTTGCCGCCTCCCGCGCCTCCTGGATCCAATCAACCAGCGAGCCTTCATGGTTCGACTGCCGGAAATCGATCGAAACGCCATGCTCTCGGGCGCGCGCCTCTGTGAGCCTGCGCACGTCCTCCAGGTTGGCGGTCCCGTATATTTCGGGCTGGCGCTTTCCCAGGAGGTTCAGGTTGGGTCCATTGAGGACGAAGATTGGCTTGGCCATTTCCACGAGCTGTCAAAGTCCACGAGCTACCGAAGTCCACGAGCTGTCAAACGGGTTGAGTAGCCAACACGGGCTCAGTTCTGCCCCGAACCGCCGCGAAGGCGACCTATCCCAGAAATTCCAGAAACTTCGGCTAAAGGCTCTATCAGCTTTCTTGATGAAGTCAAAGTGAGCCATCTGACGCGTCGGCCCAGAGTACCATGAGCGCCTGAAAGCTGCCCCTGACGAAAAAACGGCGGCCGCAAGGACCGCCGTCATACTCTCGGAGGCTTCTGGTATCGACCGCCAGCACAGCCATGGCAGCTGGCAAACCGGCCGGTCAGCAGACTTCGCAGCCGTTCTTCCTCAGATCCTTCACGTGCGCCTCGATCAGCTCGAACAGGTTTTCCGGCGCTCCAGGTATGGTCCGGTCGCCCACAAGAAAGTGCGGCGTGCCGTTGATGCCCATCTTTTGCGCAAGGTCGCGGACCTTTTCGATCTCGGCGGTCACTTCCTTCGAATCCATGTCCGCTTTGAGCCTGTCGACGTCGAGACCGAGCTTCCCGGCGATTTTCAGCGAGCTTTCCGCATCGTTCGACCCGCGGTTCTGTAACAGCGCGCTGTGCAGTTCCCAATACTTGCCCTGATTCTTGGCGGCCAGCGCCACGCGGGAAGCTTCTTCGGACTGCTTCGAAAGAATCGGCAACTCCTTGAAAACGACCCGCACCTTCTTGTCGTTCTCGACAAGCTTGGCAACTTCCGAGAAGCCGCGTTTGCAGTAGCCGCAATTGTAATCGAAGAATTCGACAACCGTGATCTCGGCCTTCGGATCTCCGACCGACGGCGCGTCGGCGCGATGGTAGAGTTCGTCCTTGTTTTCCTTGATCGCCGTCTTCAGACGCTCCTCCTGCTCTTTCTCCATCTTGGTTTCGAGGCTTCTTTGCACTTCGAGCAGGATTTCAGGATTGGCCAGCAGGTAGTCCTTCACGATGGCTTCGATTCCAGCCTTCTGGTCGGCCGAAAAGGCAGCCCCCGTGGACGGCTTTGCGGCGTCCTCGGCAGTCGCCCGGTCGAATGCACCGTCGAAGGCCAGCACGCCGCCCAGCGCTGCGATGGCAAAGAGCCCCGCACCGATCCTAGCGCCCGGCTTCCAGTTCGTCGTGATCATGGCGTGTCCTTTTTCAAATTTTGCTTTGCAGGCCTAGTGTTCTGGATCAAACATTTGAGTCCCGGGTGGAGGTCGTCAAATGTTTGTGAATCCAGAACACAATCAAAAGGTTGCCTAGTGTTCCGGGCTGACATTCAGGTTCCCGGCAGGGAACCATATGTCAGAGTCGGAACA
>JAHJSN010000107.1 GCA_018830445.1 Alphaproteobacteria bacterium
CTGGCCGCAACCGCTGACGATTTAGGCGAGACATGAAGGCCACTAGCGAAAACAATGGCTTAGTGTGGCGTTCAGCGCGCCTCAATTGACAACTCCTGTGCGGCACCAACAGGTCAATTAAGGCGCGACGCCACACTAGACTTGCATTCGCAATAGGTTGTTGCCGGTCAGGCCGCGGCATTGGCACCGCGGCCTTTCCGTTTTGCTCCGGGCAAGTACGAGGTGAATTTGCTGCGGTTCTCGATAATAAGAGAGCGCGACGACGGCATGGCAAGCAGGCCAGCAGCGAACATTGCGACACTGGCGAGTACGGCCAAGACGATGAGAGTAATGGGCGCTCCGTGCAACAGGATCGCCAGGCTCGGGCCTATGGCAGCGGCGGCGAACAAGAGCATCACTGCGATCGCCGAAATTCTCCAAGGCACAATTGTCTGGGCGGCGGTGCGGCTCACGATATAGGTCAAAGACAGGCCTTCAGCGAGGACACCTGCGAAGGCGGCGCCGAGAAGTCCGTAGCCCAGGTTGATGGCCGAGATGGACAAGGAAAGGCCGGTTGCGCGAACCAGGCCGGCAATCAGCAGCGGTTCGGTATCGCCCCGGGCCATCAGGGCCATTCCGGGTGGGGCCTGCAGCATTCGCAACGCCCACATCGCGGCAAGGCAGCCTACGATCGATGCCAAGCCATCGTAGTTCGGGCCGAACACGATCGGCAAAAGACTGCCGCCCGCCGCGGTAAAGAATATCAGATAGGCCGCCGCAAGGACCGTGATCATCTCGATCATCATGGCGTAGCGATGCTGGAAAAGCAGCGGATGTGCACGCACCTCGCTGAGGAGCGGCAACATCAGCGCGTTGCCTATGCGGGCGGCGATCAGTCCTGGAACCATAGTGATCATGAATGCGACGGTGTAGGAAGCCAACTCCTCGATGCCGAGCAGGCCGCCGACGATCATGCGGTCGCCCTGGTAGACGGCGACGAGGGGAAAAGCCGAAAGCCATATCGGCCAGCCAAAGCGGACAAACCGCGCGAGATAGCCCTGGTCGAGCGCGACGCGATAGGCGCGTTCGGCAACCAAGTGCGAAACGCCCAGTGCGATGGCGGCCTGGGACAGTGCGAGCCAGACAACCACCGAATGGTCCGGGGTCAAATAGAGTGCCGGGATGGTGAGCAAGAGGGCGATGGCCTGCGGCAATAGCTCGATCATCACCTGCGGACGGTTCAGCAATCTGCGCTGGTAGCGTCTGGTATCGAGGTGCATGAAGCCCTTGATGAATGGCGCGAGGGCGATTGCCTGGAAGGCCCAGGTGGCTTCTGCTATTGCGAAGAATGCAGTGGTGGGGGCAGCCGCGAGATACAGGAGCAGGCTGGTGATCGCACCGCGGGCAATCAGGGTTGCGTGGGCGGTCGCCTGCAGGCGCGGCTCGTCGCCGTCGGGAGCCTGGATGATGAGGCGGTCGCTGCCGAGGTCGCTCAGGGTTTCGACGAGCTGGAGCATCAGCGTGATGGCGGCGGCGATGCCGAAATCGCCCTGGGAAAGCCAGTGGCCGAGCAATCCATTGCGCAGAAACGAGCAACCTTGCGCGCCGGCGAAACCGGCCATCAAGATTGCACCCTGACCACCGACGCGGCGCAAGGCGCGGCTCGCGGGTGAAGCGGATTTGCTTGGGGAGTCGCTCATGCCTCAGGCGGCCTCGTCATTGCCGGGCTTGGACCTGGATGACGGGGAAGGGTCCGTCGATCCGGCGTTGCCGGGTTCACTGCTTTTGCCGGCGGTGGATGGGCTTACGGTCCAGCCGCGTGCTCCGGGCATACGACGCGACAGTTTCTGGACGGGTTCTTCGAGCAGATGGCCAACGAGTTGACGTAGTGGTTCGCCGTCGAGGCGGAGCAGTGCGCAGGTGGTCTGAATCCAGCGTGGCCGCAGCGCTTTCGACCACTTGGCGCGGATGTCTTCCTTGCCGGTGGCGAAGCTGCGTGTCTGTTTGTTGCCGGATGAGAGATGCCAGATGTGGAAATCGATCACGTAGGCGTGCCAGCCGAGGATATCGGCATTGAGGCAGATGTCGGTGCCGTAGAAATGGAAACCGCTGAGATCATGGGAGAAGCCCAGATTGGCTTCGCGGCGGACGACGATGAAGTTCTCGTCAAGGCTGGTGACGCGGGCTGGAAGTTCGCCGACATGCCGGTTCGAGCCATGCGGATCGGAGATGCGCAGCGCCAACTGGCCTGGCGCCGATCCGCCCGCGTTGCCGGCGAGCGCCCAATCGGGATCGTGGGAATGGAGTTCGGCAAGGCGGCTGTCCAGATCGTTGCGGGCGTCGCCGCTCTCGATGAGGCGGACATCCTGGTGACAGAGGATGACGTAGCGGCCGCGTGCTTCGCTCAGAGCGCGGTTCAGGCCGGCATAGGCGCTGGCCTGTTCCTTTCCGGTGTTGTCGATGAAAAGGTATTCGCAATCGTCGGCGTCAAAGCCGCCGGCGGCGAAGGATCGGCGCATCAAATCGTATTGAGCGGGATCGGTGACCAGGGTCGCTATGGTGTAGGCCACATCCGGCTGCGTGCCTGAGGCAAGCTTTCGCGCGGGAATAGTTGTCGGCCGGTCGCCTGCGGATGCCATCGGCTCCGTCCTCATCGATTGGGCCTCACGCGATCGTGGCGGTGGGGCTGTTTTCAGGGGTACGCGATACGAAGCATTGAACTTTGCACTGCAGGCGCGATGCCCGACGTGCTTGTGAGCCGACTTGCCGACTTGCCGACCTGCCGGCTCGATGGCTCAGGCGCCTGCGGCGCTGGGCAGCGGCGTCGTCAGCGGCTTGTCGAGCAGTTCGGAACGCATCGGGTAACCCGCCGACCACCGCTTGCGTGCGGCCCAGATTGCCGCCCAGGCGGCGAGCGATTCGCGGTGTTCGGGTGTTCCGGAGATGGCATGTGCCACCCGATAAGCGAGCCATCGCGATGCCGGCCACATGGCCAGCAGGGCGTGGGCGGCAAAGCGCGACAGTCCCTCGAAATGGCGCTCGATGAGGGTGGCCTTGGCGGCCAGAAGCTTGATCATCTTGTCGGTGCGCGCGCGTTCGGAAGCGCCGCCAAGGTGGACGATGGTCGCTTCCGGCGTGATCATTGGATAGGCGCCGTGCGCGCGGGCGCGCAGGCACAGGTCGGCTTCCTCGCCGTACATGAAGAACAGCGGCGCGAACCCGCCGAGCTTGTGCCAATCCTGGCGGCCGATCAGGAAGAAGCAGCCGGATACGATGTCGACGGCGCGGACACGATCGCGCTGCCAAGCGCCGTAGGCCTCGCCGTTGAAGAATTCCGTATTCCTGAAGACGCCGGTCAGGCCGCTGGCGCGGCAAAACAGATTCCAAAGCGTGAGCCTGCCCCAGCAGGAAGACGGGTTGAGGCGATGGTCGGCGTAAAGCGTGCGCCCTCCCCAGATCCGCGCCATCGGTTCGCGACGGGCGAAATGAACCAGCCGGTCAATGGCGGAGTCGAGGACAACGGTGTCCGGATTGAGGAGCAGCAGGAATTCGCCGCGGGCTTCGACGGAGGCACGATTGTTGGCTGCGGCGAAACCGATGTTGTGGGCAAGAGCCATCAGGCGGACTTGAGGGAATTCGGCGGCGATGGCGGCGGCCGAACCATCGCTCGAAGCGTTGTCGACGACGATGATCTCGTAGCTGGTGTGGCTGGTTTCGCGGATTGCCGAGCGCAGCGCGGCGAGCGTCAACTCGCGGGTGTTGTAACTCACCACGAGGATCGAGAGCTCGATCGGCTCTGCAACTTTATCTGCAGCATCCAACGCCATGTCCGCCTGCCGGTCGGGAATCATTTCCAGCAGGAATGGTATGCCGGGCGTTGCTAACCTTCGGTTAAGGGCGTGTGGGGACTTTGCCTTAAGAGCTGGTTAACAGAGCGCGGCTTAGTTTGCCTGGGTCTATTGGCTCAAGACCGGCAGGTCGGATATGGCGGACGGCAGCATGCGGCAGAAAACAGGGTTCGATGGGATCATCTGCATCGGCGGCGAGGACTGGTGGTATCACAACCGCGGTCATTTCGATTTTCAGATCATGCGGCGACTGGCCAAGCGTCATCGGGTTCTGTTCGTCAATTCGCTCGGGGTGCGCATGCCGGGGTTGTCCGACAAGCGGGTCTTCGCTCATCGGATCGGACGTAAGCTGAGGAGCCTCTCGCGGGGACTGGTCGAAGCCGAGCCGGGGTTCTTCGTATTCTCGCCGGTGACCGCGCCGGGCAAGCTTGCCGAGCAGATGTCGTCGTGGGCGCTGGCTCCGCAGATCAGGCTTGGCGCCAGGCGGATCGGCATCACGAACCCTATCCTCTGGATCCACTGTCCGGCGGGGGCGAAACTCACCCAATCGATTCCGTCGGCCGGCGTGGTGATGCAACGCACCGATCGATTCGAAGCTTTTCCCGAAGCCGATCCGGGAATCGTCGGACCGCAGATCGCGCACCTGAAGGCGCATGCGGATCTCGTGGTTTATGCGGCGCCGCACCTGATGGAAGAAGAACGCCGGGACGTCAGGCGGCAGCTGCTGGTGACGCATGGAGTCGATTACGATCTGTTCGCGGACGCCGGGCACGGTTGCGCCGCAGCGGAGCCTTGCGATGTCGCGGATCTGCCGCGTCCGCGCGTTGGCTTTATTGGCGGAGTCGACCGGCATACGTTCGATCCGGAGCTGTTCGTCAAGGTTGCCGGTGAACTCAGCGATATGTCGTTCGTGGTGGTCGGTGGATGTTCGCTGCCCGACGGCTGGTGTCCGCACCGGAATGTGCACTTCGTCGGCCGCAAGCCCTACGCGGACGTCGCCAGCTACATGGCCGCCATGGACGTTCTCATCATGCCGTGGAATTCGAGCGAATGGATCAAGGGGTGCAACCCGATCAAGCTCAAGGAATACATCGCAGTCGGGCGGCCGGTGGTGACGACACCGTTTCCGGCACTGCGCGAATGGCGCGATCTGGTGACGGTGGCGGAGGGACCGCAGGCGTTCGCGGAGGCGATCCGGCGAGCTGTCGGCGGGACATTCGATCCGGTGCCGGGGCGTGGCAGGGTCGCCGGTGAAAGTTGGGACGCGAAGGCCGATCTCGTCGAAAGCGAGCTTGTCGCCCTGACCAACGATTTCGCTCGTGCGGTCGCCTGACCAGTTCAGGGTTCATACGCCAAGCCGTCAGACACATTCGAACAGGAACGCAATCCAGGGGCTGTTTGCGCTTCAAGCCCAGACGGCTTCCGGAACTGGTTTTCGCGGGCGTTTCGGCGCGCGGCGGATGCGCGGTTTTGAATTCTTGTTCGCGCCGGCGGCCTGTTCGGCGCTCCGCTTCGGTTTGCGGCGCATCGGATCGGCCAGGACTCCGCCGAGACCCAGGAAGAAGAAGAAGTATGCGTAGAGCACGTTCCAGAAGTGGACGGTCGCTCCGATCATGCACAGTGCAATCAGCGAGATGATCCAGCCACGCAGGATGTGGTGGGTTTCGCGATCCGGGGTGGAAAGTCCCCTCGACACAGCGGCCATGACCAGCATGGCGATGGCCAGGGCGAGCAGGATTAGCGCGGGGATGCCCTCGCGCATGGCGATGACGAGCCAGAAGGCGTCGATGGTGTCGGAGACCATCCACCAGGGGCGGTCCCAATCGGCCAGGCCGATGCCGGTCCAGGGATGGTTCCAGACGCTCTTAAGCCCGTTGGTCCAGATCTGCATGCGGTAGTATCCGGTCCACGAATCGAGCGTGAGGCCGGTCGCGATGATGCCGACCGGGCCACGATCAGAGATCAGCGATACACCGATAAACGCCCCGGCGATGAGGGCGAAGGTCATGAGCGCGCGTGAGCGGATGCCGCGGGTCAGCCAGTCCCACATTATCATGGAAAATTGGAGTGCGAGGCAAAGCATCGGAGCTGACGACAGCCCCAGGAACGTAGCGCCTCCGACGAGCGCGCCACGGCCGATGCGCCGATTGAAGCGTCGTTCGGCGTAGAGAAATAATGTCAACAAACCGGCGCAGAATGTGCCGTAGTGGATGGGATGGTCGAAGGTCGAGTAGGCGCGGGTGAGGCCGAGACGGGTTTCGTTTCCGATCGGGTGTTCGTAGCCGGTCAGCGCGCGCATGAAGTCGTGCGCGAAATTCTGGCCGAGCAGGGTTTCGGGAAGTGCAATCACGGCGGCGGCGGCAATTGCCATGAGCATGACCTTGAGGGAGTTCCTCAGCGTTTCGAAATCACGGACGTAGGTGCGTGCGACGAGGTATGCGCCGAGACTTTCAAGGGCTAGTGACCCGCCATAGACGAGGCCGTCGGGCGCGCCGGAGTGATGGGTGAATACCGCCACGGTCCAGATGTTGAAGGCGAAGAAGACAAGGTCGAAGCCCTGCAACCGGACTTTGCGGGTGAACAGCAGACGGTAGATTACGATCGGGAACAGTACGATGAGGGCAATGCGGTGCGGGGGAAGGCGCAAGCCGCCGAGGAACAGCGACAGCTCTGTCGGACACAGGAAGCTCAGGATGACGAGGGTCACCGGCAGTGGTGCTGTCGTTAGTGCGCGCAACATAGCGTTTGCCTGCTCTTGCGTGTCTCACCTGCGTTCGCCGTCGACTGCCTGTCGGTGTCAGCGGTCATTGCGCATCTTGACCAGGCCGGCTGGTCGGTGACGGGCCGGCCGTGTCGTTCGACTAGTGTTCCGGCTCCGACACTTGGTTCCCCTTGCAGCACACTATCCCTCCAAGTGTCGGAGCCACAAAGAACACGAGCAACACTATGATTCTAGTGTAGCTTTTGCACCAAACGTTTGGCAACGAGCCAAGCCGCAAGTGGGAACCAAACGTTAGGTGCGCACCACTCGCGCAGCGTCAATGGGCATTTCGACCGATGAGAATTACCAGGACCGTGCGGGCCAGAATCGAAAGGTCCAGCCAGAGAGACCAGTTGGAGATGTATTTCATGTCGCAGGCCAGGCGCTGTTCGAGCTTCTCGGGGGTGTCGGTGGGGCCGCGAAGTCCATGGATCTGGGCGAGGCCGGTGATGCCAGGTTTGACCTGGTGGCGGTTGGCGTAGCTCTCGAGATTGTCACCGAATTCGTCGTCATGATTGAGCGCATGCGGGCGCGGTCCTACGAGGCTCATATCCCCCTTCAGGACGTTGACGACCTGGGGCAGCTCGTCGAGGCTGAAACGGCGCAGCAGCCTTCCAACGCGGGTGACGCGTGGGTCGTTTTCGACGGCCTGGCGAACGTCTTCGCAGTTCTCGATGACCGACATGGTGCGGAACTTGTAGACCTCGATAACCTTCTTGTTCAGGCCGCGACGGCGCTGACGAAAGATTGCGGGGCCCTTGGTTTCCGCCTTGATGGCGGCGGCGATGAGCGGAAAGAGCGGCAAGGCTATCAAGAACAAGAGCGTGCCGAATACGATATCCTCGGTGCGTTTGATGATCGGCGCCCAGTCGGAAAGGGCCTTCTGCTTCACATCGAGCATGCCTACGGGACCCAGGTTCGAAACTTTGTGGGCAGCCGAATTCGGGATGAGGTCGGAGGCGATGTGAGTGACGATGTGGACGCTGACCGGGAGGCGCTGCAGTTTTGCGGCGATGGCGGCCATGCGTCCTTCTGCGACTTGCGGGAGCGCGATGATGATCTGGTCGATCTGTTCGTTGCGGCTTGCCTCTATTAGGTCTTCGAGGCGCCCGGCAACGGCCAGTCCTTCGGGATTGACGCGGTCTTCGCCCATGCGGTCGTCATAGACACCGGAGAAGTGAATGCCATACTGGTCGTTCGACAGATAATCGTGGACGCGGCGTGCGATCTGCCCGGCGCCATAAACGGCGACGCGCTGATCGAAACGGCCTGCCTTGGTGAGTTTCTTCAATGTGACGCGCGCGATGCCGCGGGCGGCGAGCAGCATCGTGTAGCTGGCCGAAGCCCAGGCCGCGTACCAGACCCAAAGATGGGCCTCCTTGATTGCAAAGGGCAGGCCGAGACCGATTACGGCAAACAGTGCAATCAGCAAGGCGGCCAGCAAGTGGCCGGGGTGCTCGGGCAGATCACTCAGCGAGCGCTCGTCGTACATGCCCCAACTGCGCAGAACGAGGAAGGCTACAACGGAGGCGGCGATGCTCGACTGCAGGGTCAGGATCCAGTTGACGCTGAGCCCACCGAAGTTGGCGTAAATCGCAACCGGCAGGAATGCGCCCACGATGATCGCTGCTGCATCGAAAAGTGCGACCAGATCGACCGCAACGCGACGGGACCATGCGTGGCGGGTTGGCTTGAGGCTGACGGCAATGTCTTGTGCCGTCAGTTCATGGTCGGTCGTCAGTGCGGGACTCATTGACATTTCACACCTTACGCGCGTGGCTTTGGCAGCTCAGCTAACAGATGACGTGATTTCACCTGAAATCCCTAAATATTGACTGAAAGCCGCTGATATATTTGATTAAAGTTTTGAATTTGCAGTGTCGTCGCAACGCCTCAGATGCCGCAATGGGGCACGAGGCGATGGCCGCCTTCCTGGTTTACTTTCAGGTGTGGAATGCCGGTTGGCCGTCAGGCTGCAAGGACTGATTCTGGCTGGTGCGATTGGCTCACCAGTTCGATGCCGCTGGCATCGGCAAGAATGTCGGTTGCAACCTGGTTGACGACCACGCCGGCAAGACGGTCAGCGTTGACACTGAGGAGCTTCATCGCCTTGCGTGCCAGCTGCTTGGGGGTACGCCGCCATGCCATGACGAAGACGATCTGGTCGGCGTAATCGGCGATGATGCGCGTATCGATGACCGGCAGCAGCGGCGGGGCATCGATGATGATGGTGTCGAACTGGCTCTTCAGGCGGCCAAGAACGCGCGGCATGGCAGCAGATGCGAGTAGTTCGGCTTGCCCGGAGGGGACGAGGATGCCGCCGGTGGCGGGCAGAAAATGCAGATTGGTCAGCTGGTCGCGCAGGATTGCCTGTTCCGGAGCGATCGCGCCGTTCAAGACTTCGGCGAGGCCGGCACGGCGCTGGGGTGCGAGCTGGCGCGTCAGGTTCGAGCGTCGCAGATCGGCATCGACGAGAACCACTCGATCGCCGGTCTGGGCATAGTAATGGGCGAGGTTCGAGGCAACGATACTTGCGCCTTCACCGGGCAGGCTTGCTGCGATCAGGATGATGCGGCTGCCACGTTCGATATGCCGGACATCGATTTCCCGTCGCAACGATCGTATCGCTTCGGCGAAGCCGCTGGTTGGCGCGGCAATCATCAGGCGCGTGGCGCGCAGCGGGTCACCGGCGTCATCGCTGGCGCTGTCGAGCTGAGGCAGCGAGGAGATGTGCTCCAAGGCCAGCAATTCTTCGGCTTCCTCCGGGCGACCGATGCCGGGGGTTGCGAACTCCAGGGCGAGAATCAGGGCGAGGCCGAGCGTCAATCCGGCAGCGGCGGCAAGAGCGACGATCTGTTTGCGCTTGGGGGCCGCGGGTTGCGAGGGCGTATCGGCAAATTCGACGATGCGCGCATCGGGGAGCTGGAGGGTCTGGGATGCGGCATTCTGCTTGTAGCGGCTGAGAAGGACCTGATAGATCTGGCGGGAGGTATCGGCTTCGCGCTCCAGTTCGTTGAGTTGGACGTTGGCGGCGCGGCGTTCGGCTTCCTCACGCTTCTTTTGTTCGAGGCCGGCAAGGAGTTCGCGCTCACGGGCGACGGCTTCGACGTATTCGTTCTCAAGGTTCGCGATCAGAGAGCTGATTTCGGTATCGAGCTGACGCTGGGCGTCGTCAAGTTCGGCGCGCACCTTGAGCATTTCGGGATGGCGTTCGCCATAACGTGTGGAAAGCTCAGCCTTGCGCCGGCTGACTTCGGCGTACTTTTCCTTCAAGCCGCGGACAGTGAGGCTTGAAACGACCTGCTGGATGGCGTCCATCGAATGACCGGAGTCGCCCAGCTTCTTGGCTTGTTCGAACTGCGCGCGCATCTCGACGGTGCGGTTGCGGGCTTCGACAGTCCGCTCCATCCAGCGGGTCAGTTCCTTTTCCGATAGGATCTGGCCTTCGCTCGCAAAGATGTTCTTTTCGGCCTTATAGGCTTCGACGCGGGCCTCGGCATCGCGGACGCGCTTGCGAAGAGACTCGAGATGGCCGTCTAGAAGATTCGTAGCGGTCTGGGAGAGGTCGGATTTCGCGGCAAGTTGCTCGGCGATGTAGACTTCCGCAATGGTATTGGCGATCAGTGCCGCCTTGTCGGGGTCTGATGAGGTGAAGGTGACCTCCAGCAACAAGGTGTTGCGGACGCGGGATACCTCAAGGTTGCGGGCGAAGGCGGTTGCAAACTGGTCGCGCCGCGGGATTGCCGTTTCCTTCGCCGGTTCGCTGATGCCGTTCGCTGGCTCAAGGCTCTGGGCGTCTGCCTCGGTCGGGGGGCTGAACAATCCAGAGGTGCTGAATTCCGGGTCGTTGCGCAGGTTCAGCCGTTCGATGACCTTCAAGAGGACGTTGCGCGAAGCGATGACTTCGGCTTCGCTTTCGATTGCGGCAGTATCAACGTAGAGGTCGGAAACAACGCCTTCGATGTTGGCGACGTTCTTCTTGCGCGGATCGAGCTGGAGGGTGGCGGAGGCCTCGTAGCGGTCGGGAAGCAGGTAAGCTACTCCGGCGGCAATCAACGTTACCGCGACGGTGATACCGGCCGCAATCCGCCAGCGGCGGCGAACAGCCGAGATGATGCGCTCGGGGTTGAACCCCGGCTCGCCGCCGTCATCTTCGCGTTCAACGATACTCATACGCTTTTCGCCGTTTCTATCCGCGCGCGTTCCTGGTTGTCGAGCCGTTCGGTTCCTGAAGGAGGTTGGTGGGCCGGCCTGGAAAATGCGGCTGCTTTGTTGTTTGGTGTCTTAGCCTCTCAGAAACGCAATTTGGCGCCGATCAGAAACTTGTTGTCCGTCAAGTCGAAACGATCGTCGCTGGATTGACGCTCGGAATATTCGTATGAAAAGGTGAACAACCAGTTCTTGTTCATGTAATATTCCAGGCCTATTTCGCCGGAATACGTCTGATCATCGCGATCGCTTCCGCTAAACCCCGCATTGGCGAGCCCGACGCCGAATTTCAGAAACAAATCATTATGGATTTCATAATCAACCGTGGCCTTTGCGGTCGTCTGAACCCAGCCCGAGAAGTCCTCTCCGGATAGATCGCTGAATTCGCGGCTCACCGTTCCCGAAACCGTCATTCGTTCGGTTGCCAGCCAATCCACCCGGCCTTCGAACAGCGATGTTCCGGCGGTTTCCTTGCTGGCGTCGTCATAATCGCGGATTCCATAGCCGCCGAGGATACGCCAGCGCAGGATCGGGCTCGTCTCAAAGGACACGCCGAACAACGCCTCGTAACCGGTCGCGGTTGTATTGTTGGCGCCGGACTCATTGGCCAGTTTGCGCAAGACCCGAAGTTTGGTGACTGCTTCGAAGCCAGGGGAGAAGCGGTAGCCGGCGCGAAGCTGCGTCGAATACAACTCGGTGTCGTAGATGTCCTGGTCGAGCGTGCCGCCGAGGATGCTGTCGACGTCGTAGTAATCGTAGAGTTCGGCGGTGGCGGAGAGGGTGCCATAAAGCCGGCCGACGTCGCGGGTCAGGCCGCCGCTGATCTTGGTCTGGTGGATGGGGACCGGGTCCCTGGCAAACTGGGAGGCGTTCAACGCGGAGCGCTCCTGGTGGACCAGTTCGGTCGAGGCGGCCAGTGCCAGCGTGTGGGCATGGTCGACGTGCAGGGCGCCGGAGGCGTTGGCAAAGCCGTCAAGGTAATTCTGGTCGCTGTTCTCGGCGAAGCTGACAAAGCGGCCGCCGAAGGCGAAATTCAGGATATGCCGGGGCAGCGACGACTTGATCTCAAGCATTGGCGCAATTTCGGTGCGCAGGTCGGCGACCGGATCGTCAGGCGAGGCGAAGATGTTGTCGTGGTAGATTGCCTTTGTTTCGGCGCTGGGAGAAATGATGAAATTGCCTGCGCGAATACCGATCGGGTTGTAGTCCTGACCGATGCGCTCGCGGACCGAGCGTGTGCCGTGCGGCTTGGCATTGTCGAAGTCCTGGGTGCGCTGGCGACTGGCGACCGTGTCGGTGATCAAGCCGGTAGGATTGGCGTCGTCGAGGGCGAGCGCGGTCTCGGGCAGGGCCAGCGGGACAGCAACCGCTGCTGCGAGCCCCGCCATCGTGGGCCAACGCATGGCCATCAGAAGAAGCGTTCCGGCACGCGAATGTTGTCACCGGGGAGGATCGGCATGGAGGTCGACATCTCGATGCGAACCGGTGGCGTTCCGGCGCGTGACAGGATGACGTAGTCCTGTTGCGCGCGGTAGGTGTATCCGCCGGCCATGGCAATCGCGTCAGTGAACGAGAGGCTGTTGGAGAACTGGAACTGTCCGCCCGACTTGACCTCTCCGTGGACGTAGATCGGCCGATAATTCCTGATTTCCAGATTTACACGGGGAGATTTGATGTAGCCGTCGGCCAGGCGAGCGGCAATGGCGCTTTGCACCTCTTTCACGGTACGGCCCTTGGCCGGGATCTCGCCGATGAGAGGGAGCGGCAATTCTCCGCGGCCGTTGACTTCCAGGTCGCCGGACAGGTTGTCTTCGCCGAAAACGGTCAGCTTCAGTTTGTCGCCGATTTGCAGGCGATAAGCGTTTTCCAGGCCGGGGCCGGTGCTGGTGGCAAAGCTTGGCGGAGGAAGGTCGGGGCCTTGGGAGCATGCGGCAAGGGTCACGACCGCAAGAAATGCTGCCGAGACCGAAAGCAATGATTTCATTAGGGTACGCGGATACATAATTCGTTTACTCGATACTTTCGCAAAACCCGTTTCAGACTACCTTGATATCGCCTGCGTGGTGAAATTGCTGTTAATTCCGACGAGAACCTTTTTGGGATCCGCAGCTCATTTCCATTTCTTCGTTAGGGGGCTGTTCATGCGGCTTGGTTAAAAGAATTTCGCAAATGTTCTTATTCGTGTATGGAGCCTTGCATTTGAAAAGCGATACCTGGAATCCTGCAGCTGCCTTGGCGTCGGCCTATTCCGGCAAGGACCTGCGCTACTTTGCCGGTGCGCGCGAAGACATGGTGGCTGACCTGCCGTTCGACCCGACGGCTTCAATTCTGGAGATCGGCTGCGGCAGCGGTGACACCGGCGCGCTGGCCCTGGAGCGGGGGCGGGCGAAACGCTATGTCGGTGTTGAACTCATGGTAGAGCCGGCGGCTACCGCCGCGACGAGGCTTTCGAGAGTGCTGGTCGGGGACGCAGAGCAACTGGCTTTCGATTTCCAGCCTGCCGAATTCGACGGTTTGATCATGTCAGAGGTGCTCGAGCATCTGCGTGACCCGGAAGCACTGCTGAAGCGATTGCACCGCTTCGTGCGGCCCGATGGCGTCGTGCTGGCGAGTTCGCCGAATATCGCGAACTGGAAGGTATTGCGTGAACTCCTTGCGGGACGCTTTCCGCAAGCCGACCGTGGTGTGTTCGATCGCACTCACCTGCGTTGGTTCACGCCGGAGAGCTTTGCGGCGATGTTCGAACGGGCTGGGTACAAGGTCGTCTCGGTCCGGCCGGTGCGCCGCTTTTCGGCGCGGCAGCGATTGATTTCAAGATTGTTCGCAGGGCGGGCCGATCACCTTTTGATGACGCAGATCAGCATTGTCGCGCTGCGCCGGTGACAGGAAGCTTGCCGATCGCGTGCCAGATGCGGTCAGGCAGGCGATGCGGTCAAAGGCGGGCGACGTCGGCTGCGTCGGCTGGAATGTCGTAGGTGCACTTCAATCGAGATGCATCTCCGGCCGGCGAGAGGACCAGATAAGGCCGCAAAAAGGCTGCTTCCCAGAGTGGATGATTGGCATCCCAGACTCCGATGCCGAGGTCGTTTCTGCCGATTTCGACATCGATGGCGGCTGGTTCATCCCACTGCGTTTCGCCGAGCAGATTGCCGACATCGTGGCGGCAGGCGGAAATGGCCTTCGTGCGGTATGCATCGATCAGCGCTTGCGAGGTGGCCGAGCGGTAAATCTGGTCCTGCGTGTAGATTTTCACCAGCGCCAGCGCTGCAAGCAGTACGACAATCGACCTCATGACATGCTTCCCGGTGGATGAAGGGCGTTCCAGCAATTGGGTGGTCGTCGTCAATATGGTGGCAAGGTATGGTTAACAAACCTGGAACGGGCTCATCCCCAGGTATCGTAGCGCGCCTTTGACAGTTGAAGGGCGGCCCGGGGAGAGCCGCCCTTTGTTGAATCAATTTCCGAGGTGCCGCGCGGGCGACAGTCGGACCAATCAGGTTCTGCGGTCGATGACGCACTTGGCGAATGGGTTGCTGCCGGAAGCCTTGCGCCTACCCAATTCGTTGCGGCATTCGTACATGGCCCGATCGCAGGCGTTGCGGCCGTAAGCCTTGCCGGAGATGCCCCACAAGCGTTTGCCGTAGCCGAAGCGCTTCTTTGCTACCGCGGTGCAGGTATGGCTGATGGACGGCTTGCCGAACTTCCAGACCTTGTCGCCCTTCCATCCGTATGTCTTGCCGCTGCGGTGGTCATACTTGTCGTGGTCGGACTTGTAGCCGGGGGAGGACTTGGTGACCTTATAGGCGGAGTTGTTTTTGCTCTTGCGGCCGTCGAGGTACTGCTTCCAGCTGTGTTCGGTCTTCGTGCCGTCGCGCGGTGCGGCATCGGCCGGCGTCAGGTGGATCATGGGGGCGGCGACCGCCAGCATGGCGACGAGTGCGTACTTTGCCAACATCATCTTACTCCCTAGCTTGCGCCGCCGGAATGACGGGCTTTACGGGAAGCATCATGACAAAGGCAACGTGAACGAAACCTGAGCCCGAACTTCATCGGGCGTTCATTTCAACTCATCGTGCCGGGCAGGTTCTGGGATAGCCAGCGGGCGGTGCGCAGCAGGCGGCCGTCTTCGCGGCGCAGGCCGACGAGTTGGACACCGACCGGCATTGCGCCGACATGCATCAGCGGGGCGCTCACACACGGCATGCCCAGATAGGTCCACAGTCCGTTGAAGATCGGCGAGCCGGTGATGCCCTCGCTCAGCAACGGCGCGGGGCCAGGGGCGGCAGGCGTCAGAACCGCGGTGAAGTCTGCGAGAACCTTCTTGATGGCGGCATAGGCAGCCTCGCGAGCGGCAATCGCGTCGATGTAAGCTCGTACCGGAACCTTGGCGCCTTCATCGAGACGGGCGTTGAGCCCGGCGGACAGCCGGGTGCGAGCCTGGTCCTGAAGCGGCCCGTAGTAGGCGGCGTTTTCGGCAAGCTGCACGAGGCGCTGCCATTCGAGGACGTCTACCAGCTCGGGGATTTCGATTTCCTCGCAGCGTTCGCCGAGTCTTCCGGTGAATTCAGCGAAGGCGTCCTGCATGGCGGGATCGGCATGGGCCTGCCAGGCGGGTGTCTTCACGAAAGCGAACCTTGGCGGCAGCGGCGGCACGCTTGCAGAAAATTCGCCAAGTCGCGGCTGGCTGCGCTGGTAGCTGACAGGATCGTGCGGGTCTTGCGCGGACATGCAGTCGGTGAGTAGCGCCAGGTCGTCGATTGAGCGGGCAAGGAGGCCGAGGGTGTCCAATGTGTGTGACTGCATGAGGACACCGGCGCGGGAGATGAGTCCGAAGGTTGGCTTGAAGCCATAGACGCCGCAGTAGGATGCCGGACGAAGGACCGAGCCTGCTGTCTGTGAGCCGAGGGCGGCGGGAACCATGAAATCGGCGACCGCGGCAGCAGAACCTGCCGAGGATCCGCCGGGCGAACGAGAGGTGTCGAGCGGGTTCCTTGTCCGCGACGGTGTGAGCAGCGCCAGTTCGGTCGTGACGGTCTTGCCGAGAATGATGGCGCCGGCCGATTTCAGTGCGGCAACGCAAGCCGCATCGCGGCCGGTGACGTTGCCGGAATATAGCGGGCTGCCGTTTTCGGTCGGGTAGGCGGCGGTTTCGATGATGTCCTTGATGGCCACCGGCACGCCGTGCAGCGGTCCGGTTCCGCTTCCCGATGCCAGTTGCTCATCGGCCTGGCGGGCCTGGTCGAGGGCATGATCTTCATCGAGCTGGGCCCAGCTCAGGATTTCGCCGTCGCGTTGCCTTATGCGGGCAAGGAGTGCGGAGACGAGTTCGCAAGATGAGGTGTTGCCCGAGCGTATCGCAGAGGCAGCCTCGCTTGCGGTCAGTCTGGAGAGTTCGTCCTGGGTCACCTGGCCACGCTTCCCTGAGTGCACGCTGCGACTGCTATTTGCGTTTGCGCAGGCATTCGTCCCAGTAGTCGTAAAATGCCATCGCGAGGACCAGGATCGCAATCAGCATGAACGGAAGTCCGCCCATGAAACCGGCGAACCCGGTCGAAATGCTATGCGAGAGACCGAGGATGAAGACCGCCAAGACGATGAAGCCGATAATGCCTGTGACAGGTTTCACGGGGTCCTTGGTATAGCGCTTCTCTGACATGTTCTCAGTGCCCTTCGAGGGTTGTGCCGTCGAGACGGCAATCAAGCGTGGTCGTTCGCGGTTTCTTGCTCAACAAAAATCGTCACGCGGCGTCCTGCAAATGCCGCTCCAGCCATCCGGCGGTGCGGAACAGGCGGTCGTCTTCCTCGGCCGATCCTATCAATTGTACACCAACAGGCAAACCAGATTCACCCCTCAGCCATGGGGCAGAAAGGCATGGAAGGCCGGCAAACGTCCAGATCGCCGAGCAGGCCGCATCCGAAATTGTGGCGCCGAGGATGGGAGCCTCGCCAAGGGCGGACGGTGCGATAATCGCGTCGAAGTCATGGAAGAAGCTTGCGAAGAACTCCTCGGCTCCGGCCATCATCGCGAGGGCAAGGTTGTAATCCTTCTCGGTGAGGGATTTTGCGCTTTCAAGGATGGCGCGAAGAGAAGGATTGATTTGATCAGGCTCGAGTGCGGGTTGACGGTCGATGGATCGCAGGAGTTCGTAGCTCTGCACGACTTGGTGGTGGTGCCCGATTTCGGTGAAGGATTTCGGTGCGGGGATTTTTTCGATCCGGTCGCCGAGGGTTTCCATCACTTCCTCGAATCCGTGGCGGGTGGACTCGGGGGCCGCTTCAAGAAACGGCAGTTCGATCCAGGCAAAACAGGGTTCGACCGGCGGTTCGGACCGGTAGCCTTCCAGTGTTCGCGGCCGTGGCCGGGGGAAGCTGCTGTCGTCGGATGGGTCATAGGCCGCAATGGCGTCGGTAAGAGTTGCGACGTCCTGCAACGAGCGGCCGAGCACGCCAATCTGGTCGAGTGACGGCGACGTCAGGAAACATCCGCGACGCGAAATCATTCCCCGAGTCGGTTTGAAGCCGAAGATACCGCAATAGGAAGCCGAGTTGATCAACGAACCGTTCGATTGGACGCAGAGCGCCAAGGGGACATGGCCGGCAGCGACGGCGGCTGCCGATCCGCTCGCTGCGGTGCCAGCCGAGCGGTCAGCCGCATGCGGATTGCGTACCGCAGCGACGTGACTGGCATCGAGTTCATTCGATGAGGTCTTGCCAATGCGGATGGCGCCGGCTTCGCGCAGGCGGTCCATTACGGCGGCATCGGTGTTCGGCGTGCGCTTCGCATCAGGGGCGATGGGCGTGCCGGAGGGAATTGATTGCGTGTCGAAGACTTCGGCAAGGGCAAGAGGAATGCCGTGCAATTCCCCCAGCGCACGGCCACGCCTGCGAATGCGGTCCATCGCTGCGGCGTCGGACAGTGCTGTTTCGCGGTCGAGATGGGTAAACGCGCCAATATCGGAATCGGTTGCAGCGATCCTATCAAGGCAAGCTTCGACAAGATCCGCCGATGAAATCTCACCAGAACGGATCTTGTCGGCAGCTTCGCAAGCCGGCAATTGCCAAAGCGTCATCGGCACACTGCCTTCGAGGGTTCGCTATTTGACATATGCACCGAACAGATAGTCCGGCAGCCAAAGCGCGATTCCAGGGAACTGGTACATCAGGAACATCGTCAATATCACGATGACCAGATACGGCATGATACCCGCGAAGATCTCCATCAGCTCGATCTGGTTGCGCAGCACTCCCTTCAGATAGTAGGCCGACATCGCCATCGGCGGGGTCAGGAAGGAGGTCTGCAGATTGAGCGCGACGAGCATCGCGAAGAAATACGGATTGATACCGAAGTTATCCAGCATGGGCAGGAAGATCGGCACGAAGATGATGACGATTTCCGACCATTCGAGCGGCCAGCCCAGGACGAAGATGATCGTCTGGCAGAGAATGAGGAACTGCCACGGGGCAAGGTTCATCGACAGAACCCAGTGTTCGATGACATCGTGGCCGCCAAGATAGGAGAACACGGAGGCGAAGGTCCACGAGCCGACGAACATCCAGCAGACGAATGCGGTCGCCTTGGCAGTCAGGAAGACGGATTCCTTGACCTTTTGCCAGGTCAAGGATCGATACATCGCCGCGAGGACGAGGCCGCCCATGGCGCCCATTGCGGCGGCTTCGGCGGGGGTCGCCAGACCGCCGAGAATGGAACCGAGCACGAGAATGATGAGAACCGTGAGTGGGATGAACGACGTCAGCAGCCGCCAGTAGATTTCACCCCTTGTCAGCTCGGTATCGTAGACCGGTTTGGGCGCGATTGCCGGATTGAGCATCACGCGCCCGACGATGTAGACGATGTACAATCCAGCCAGCAACAGGCCGGGGAAAACGGCGGCCGCATAAAGCCTGAGGGGTGAAAGTTCGGCGATTGCCGCATAGACGATCAACATGATCGACGGCGGGATCAGGATGCCGAGGGTGCCGCCGGCGCAAATGACACCCGATGCGAACGATCGATTGTAGTTGGCGTTGGCCATCGCCGGGAATGCAAGGAGGCCCATCAGCGTCACGACAGCACCGACAATGCCGCTTGCGGTCGAGAACACGGTGCAAGTGATCATGGCCGCGATGGCCATCGAGCCGGGAAGGTTCCGGGCGGCCAGCATCAAGGATTCAAACAGCCGGGCGACGATGTTGGCGCGTTCGACCACGTATCCCATAAACAAGAATAGAGGGATGGCAACGAGCGTGTCGTTTTCCATCACCGAATAAGTATTCTGGTTCAGAAGGTAGAAGATCTTGTTGTTGAATAGATCTCCGAAGGCCTGGATCGAGCCGGCGTCGTAGTACGCGTAATATCCAAAGCCCACACCCATCGCGAGCAGCGTGAATGCCACGGGGAACCCGAGCAGCACGAGCACGATGAACAGTGAGAGCATGAGGATGGCGACTTCAGGGTTTGTCATAGTCCTGGCGGCTCCGGAGCGTTCGATTGCGCTGTTTTGTTAGGATTTGATATTGGGGATGTTGACGTCGAGATCGTCCCCGGTCAGCAAGTTTTCAGTTTCCTGGACATCCTCAAGGCGTTCGAGCCAGACGCCGGACTTCATTGCAAGCCAACAGCGCATCAACTCGGCGATGCCCTGAATAATGAGCAGGGCGCCGGCAATCGGGATCAGCGTCTTGAAGAAGTAGATCTGGATGCGCGCGGGGCTGTTCCAGCTCACTTCATGGTAGCGCCACGAGTCGGCGGCGATCTCCGCGCCGTACCAGAAAAGCGCCAGCATGCCGGGGAAAAAGAACAGGAGATAGAGCGTGAAGTCGATCAGCGCCTGCCATCGCACCGACAGGAGGCGGTAGAAAACGTCGCCGCGCACGTGCGCGTCCTGGGCGAGTGCGTAGGGGCCGGCCATCAGGAACAGCGCGCCGTACATCTGCACCATCATGTCGAAGGCCCAGACGGTCGGCGCGTTGAAGATGTAGCGACAAATGACTTCGTAGGTGACCGAAAACGTCAGGATGAGAATGCACCAGCCAAAGGCGCGTCCGACCCAGATACTGAGGCTTTCGATGGCGTGGATTGTCTTGACCAAGGCGCTTTTCCCCTGACGGCTTGTGTGCCGGGCATCGGCACGCGCTGCACAACCAGGGGCCGAACGTTCGGCCCCTGGTTCATTCTGGTGCGTGGATTTGCTTGCGACTATCCGAAGTAGTGCTTGTAGGCCAACTGGTAGTCGGGCTGGTTGAGGTTCATGTAGCCCATCACCTCTTTGGCGTACTTCTTCTGGGATTCCACAACCTTGGCGAAGAACGCATCCTCGCCGGAGAGGCGATCGACGACCTTGTCCCAGGCCTTGAGCTGTTCGGCCATCACCGAATCCGGCGTGCGGTAAACGTTGACCCCTTGATCGTTGCGGAGTTTTCCAAGGTCCTCGGCGTAACGCTTGGTGTTGTGCCAGTAGAAGTTTGAGTTCTCAGCTTCGGAAGCGTACTTGAGAATCGCCTGAAGTTCCTTTGGCAGGCCTTCATACATCTTCTTGTTGAAGGTGACTTCGAAGAATTCCTGGCTTTGGTGGAAGCTTGCCAGATGGTAATGCTTGGAGACGTCCTGCATGCCGAAGTCGCGGTCGGATGTCGGGTTGTTGAATTCAGCAGCGTCGATCAGGCCAGACTTCATCGCCGGCTGGATTTCGCCGCCGGGAAGCTGAACAACCGACATGCCCATTTCGAGAAGTACGTCTGCTGCAAGTCCGACGGTACGGTACTTGAGGCCCTTCATCTGTGAAGCGTCCTTGATCTCCTCCTTGAACCAGCCAAGCGGCTGGGCCGGCATCGGGCTGTTGAAGAAGCTGACGACGTTGAGGCCGAGGCTGCCCATCAGTTCGTCGAACAGTTCCTGGCCGCCGCCGTAGTAGACCCAGCCCAGCACTTCCTGGCTCGACCAGCCGAAGCACGGGCCGGTGCCGAACAGCGAAGCCGTCTTCGATTTGGAGTACCAGTAGGCGGGTACGTAGTGGGCGCCGTCGAGAACGCCGCGATGGACCGCATCCTGCATCTGGCTGGTCTTGACGACCGAGTTGACCGGCAGAAGGTCAATCTTCAGAGAGTCACCTGCCATCGCGTGGACGCGTTCCACATAGGATTTGGCGTTGTCCAGGAAAATTCCGCCGCCCCAAGCGGCCTGAACCTTCAGTGTCTTCGTTTGAGCACGCGAGACGTGCGGCATGGCAACGGTACCGACTGCTGCGGTGCCGGCGGCGACGGCGCTTCCCTTGAGGAAGCGGCGGCGGTTTAGCGTCTTGGTATCGACCTTGGACGTCATATTGCTAATCTCCCTGGTGTTTCCCACACGTGGCCCTGTTGCCGTGCACTTGCGCGGTCGTGGGTGGCATTGAACCTTATTGGCATCCTTTTACCGGTTTGCTGGTCAGCCCCGGAAGCTTTAGACTCCTTCGAACGCAGCAATATCACGCACTGCGCGGCCGACCTTGTTACGTATACAAGACCCCGGGTGAACCTAAATGTCGCGGGTGTCCGCGTAAATCCATTTTTTTGATTCAAACGCTTTGTTGACAGGTGCCAGTGTCGGAAATGCATGAAATCCTGTTATTTCCAGAGATGAAAAGGAGCGAGCTTGCGGAGCAGGCTCGCAGCCGCATGAAGCTATCACCAGTTCGTTCGGAAGGATGCTGCGTTGCGGTATGAGGGGCGCAAATTTGACCCTTTGACGGAAACTTCTCGCTGCGCTATGCCGCGTCATCGGCGGCGTGGGCGCGATTGAATTGGATCCGCGCAGCGCCGCTTTAACCCGTTGAACCCATTTTTCCGCTCCACATCAGGACTGAACACGCATGTCGAAGACGCCTTATCGCGCCGGTCGCCACTTCCTCCAGATCCCAGGACCGACGCCGGTTCCGGGCCGCATCGAACGGGCCATGCTGCGTCCGGTGATGGATCACCGCAGCCAGCAGTTCGCCGAGTTCTCGAAAGGCGTCCTCGATGGGTTGAAGGGTATTTTCAAGACGACGAACCCGGTCATCATGTTCCCCTCGTCGGGAACCGGCGCCTGGGAAGCCGCGCTCGCCAACACGCTGTCGCCGGGCGACAAAATCGTCATGTTCGAGACGGGGCAGTTCTCGCTTTTGTGGCAGTCTATGGCGCGGAAGCTCGGCCTCGATGTCGATTATATCGAGTCGGACTGGCGTGTCGGCGTCGATGCGGCAGCAATCGGTGAACGGCTGGCGGCTGACAAGGCCCACCAGATCAAGGCGGTTGCGATCGTTCACAACGACACCGCGACGGGATGCTGCTCGCCGGTCGATGAAGTCCGCAAGGCGATCGATGCAGCCGGCCATCCGGCGCTGCTGATGGTCGATACGGTTTCCTCGCTGGCCTGCGTCGACTACCAGCACGACGGCTGGGGGGTCGATGTAACCGTGTGCGGATCGCAAAAGGGGCTGATGCTACCGCCGGGACTTTCATTCACCGCCGTCAGCGACAAGGCGCTCGAAGCGATGAAGACGGCGAAGCTGCCGCGGGCCTTCTTCTCCTGGCACGACATGCTGGAGCCGAATTCCAAGGGCTTTTATCCCTATACACCCGGCACCACGCTCATGTACGGGCTTGAAGAAGCCATGAAAATTCTCAACGAGGAAGGTCTCGACAACGTTTTCGCGCGCCATGCCAAGCTGGCAAGCGGCGTGCGGGCAGCGGTCAAGGCCTGGGGCCTAGAGAACCAGTGCCGCGATGCCAAGTTCTTCTCCAACACCGTGACGTCGATCCGCATGCCGGAAGGTCACAGCGCAGATGCCTTGCGCAAGCTGGTTTTGGAAAACTTCAACATGTCGCTGGGTGCTGGCCTGACCAAGGTTGCCGACAAGGTGTTCCGCATCGGTCACCTCGGCGATACCAACGAGCTTACCATTCTGGGTGCGCTGGGCGGAGTCGAGATGGGGCTGGGCCTTGCCGGCGTTCCGCACAGCAAGGGCGGCGTGCAGGCGGCAATGGACGAATTCACCCGCTGGGCGAAGGTCGAGACGGCGGCCGCTGCCTGATCGATTGCTTCAGTTCGAGATCAAGATCAAGATCAGTCGGCCGCTGGAGAGTGTTCTTCGGCGGCCGTTTTGCATTCCTGGGCTTGTTTGCGTGGGAGAGGTTGTTGCCGAAGTCTTGCCGTTCATCGATGATGTTCGAGCCAACAGCGAATTTCGGGAGTTCATAGAGATGACGGCGGAAGTTTATGTCTTCGATGCCTATGGAACGCTGTTCGACGTTCATTCGGCGGCGGCCCGCCACGCCGGTGAAATAGGCGAGAGCTGGCAGAACCTGTCGGACATCTGGCGCACGAAGCAACTGGAATACACCTGGGTTCGTTCGCTGGCGGGCCGGCGCGCAACGTTCTGGCAGGTTACCGAGGAGGCGCTCGATTTTGCGATCGCGGCGAGTGGCGGCATCGGCGCGGGGCTACGCGAGAAGCTGCTTGCGGCCTACCGAGAACTCGACGCCTACGCGGAAGTCCCCGGCGTCCTCGGAGCGCTGAGGCAGAATGGTGCGAAGCTCGCGATCCTCTCCAACGGGGATCCTTCGATGCTGGCCGATGCGGTTCGCTCGGCGGGGGTTGCCGATCTGTTCGATGCGGTGCTGTCCGTCGAGCCGGCTGGAATATTCAAGCCAGCGCCGCGGGTCTACGAACTGGCCACCTCTCATTTCGGCATCCCCGCTCGCAACATGTCGTTCCAGTCGTCCAACAGGTGGGATATCGCGGGTGCGAAAGCATTCGGCCACCAGACCGTCTGGATCAACCGGACCGGACGGCCGGACGAATACGCGGAACTGGCGCCTGATCTGGTGATCAGCGATCTGAGGGGGCTGGTATCCTGAGCAAGCGGACCGCGCCACGGGGCCCTTTGCGGTTTGTCAGTTTTGAGGCCGGGAGTCTGAATGCTTTGGCAGGCGAGCGGGGCGGCTGGCTTATTTCGGTCGCAGCGCATTGGAATTGACGGCGGTCAATGCGGCGAGGGGGGGGAACGGCTGACGATTATCACCAATCAACCCAACGCAGCAGCGCGAGGAATTCCATGTATAGCCACATATTGATCGCCACCGACGGGAGTGAATTCGCCAATACCGCGGTGCCGCATGGCATCGAGCTGGCCAAGCTCATGGGAGCGGAGGTGACGGCGCTGACGGTGCGCCCGCATCTGGATGACTTCGTCGCCGAAGGGGTCGTCATCAGCGTCAGCGACGCGGAGCGGAAGGCGTTCAAGGAGGAGGTCGAGCATCATCTGGACTTCGTGCGCACGAAGGCAAAGGAGGCCGGCGTCAAACTCGAACCGGTGCAAGTCGAAAGCGGCGAACCCTGGAAGGCCATCGTCGAAGCTGCCGAAGAGCGCAATTGCGATCTGATCGTTATGGCCAGTCACGGCCGTCGCGGTCTGTCGGCGCTGATCTTCGGCAGCGAGACTTACGACGTGCTCACGCACAGCAGCATCCCGGTACTCGTGACGCGTTGAGCTCTCTACAGGAAATGGTCTCGCTTGATCGTTCAATTTTCCCGATCGAACGTATTGCGCCTATTGGCGTAACTGTATAACGTTTTGGCAGGATAAGGTCTGGCAACGACCAGCCCAAGTCCAGGAGGAGACGGGGGAGGGTGTGCCGTCCAAGGCCACGCTGCGGTGTGCCCTCCCTTCGTTATCCGGCAATCCCGTTCTGCGCGAACTTACGCTTGTTTCTCCAGATGGTTTAGAGATAAAAAAAGGCCGGTCACTTGACCGGCCTTCGAGTTATCATACACGCTTGCGGGAGGAGATCAGGCGCAAGCCGCGGGGCCGGAACACCGGCCTCTGACACATTGAACGTCGCGTTTACGCAGGTGGATTGCAATGCGGCGAATTTGTCGTGTTGAAGGCCCATAGCGATGCGAATGCCATGCTCGCCGAGAGCTACTAATTCAGAGCGGCCAGACCAGCAGGATCATCGGGACACCGACTGCAACGACGATGATCTCGAGCGGCAGGCCCATGCGCCAGTAATCGCCAAAGCGATAGCCACCGGGGCCCATGATCAGCGTGTTGTTCTTGTGCCCGATGGGGGTGAGGAAGGCGCAGCTGGCGGCGATCGCCACCGCCATCAGGAACGGATCGGGGTTGACGCCGAGGGAACGGGCGACTTCGACGGAGATGGGCGCGGCGACAAGTGCCGTGGCGGTGTTGTTCAAGACGTCCGAGAGCGTCATCGTCAGTGCCATGATTATGGTCAGGACGGCCCACGGCGGCAAACCTTGCGAGACGCCGACGATGCTTTCGGCAAGCACCTTCGAAGCTCCCGACGTCTCCAGGGCGGCGCCGATCGGGATGAGGGAAGCGATGAGAACCACCACTGGCCATTCGATCGTCTCGTAGATCTCCTTCAGCGGGACGATGCCAAAGAGGACATAGAGGACGCAGACCATTGCAAGGGCGATGGGCAGGTAGAGCAGTCCGAAACTCGATAGCGCAATCGCGGCGCCGAACAGCCCGGCAGCGAGTAGGGCCTTCGAGGTGTCCTTGACCTCAAGTCCGCGTTCGGCAAGCGGAAGCATGCCCCATTCGTCGATGAAGTCGCCGGTCCGGTTCTTGGGGCCGAGCAGCAATAGGACATCGCCGACGGCGACGGCCTCGCGGCGGACCCGCTTTTGCAGGCTCCTGCCCTCGCGCTGGATGCCGACCAGCCAGATGCCGTGGTTATCGAACATGTTGAGCGAATTGCTTGAGCGCCGTTCGATCCTGGCGCCGGGACGGACAACCGCCTCGACCAATTCCAGATCGGCGCCGCGCAGTTTTTCGCGCTGATGTTCGGAATCGACGTAGGCAAGCTTATGCTCGGCAACGAAGTCGTCGAGGTTCTCGGCGGCGGCCTCGATCAGCATAACGTCGCCAACGTTGAGTTTCGACCAGCCATGGCGTTTGTTGATGTAGCCGTGTTCCTGGATGACGTTGAGGATCTTGACGTCGCTTTTTCCGGCCAGTTCCTCGGCGGCGATCAGCTGCATTTCCGCGAAATCGGAACCTTCCTCGACGGTCAGTTCGGCGATGTAGTCGTTGAGCTTGAAGGCTTCATCGCCGGTATCGGCACGGCCGGCAGAATTTGGGATCAGGCGCCAGCCGACAAGCGCGATGAAGGCAATGCCGGCGGCGGCGCAGACGATGCCGACGGGGGTGAAGTCGAACATCTCGAAGGGAGCGCCCAATTCGCGCTCGCGGTAGGTCGAAATGATGATGTTGGGCGGGGTGCCGATCAGCGTGACAAGCCCGCCGAGGATCGTGGCGAAGGATAACGGCATCAACGTCCAGGCCGGGGAGCGCTTGGCCTTGCGGGCGGCGCTGATATCGACCGGCATTAAAAGCGCGAGTGCGCCGACGTTGTTCATCAAACCCGAAAGCAGGCCGCCGACGCTGGACATTACCGCGATGTGCGAAGGAATCGAGCGGCCCGCGGATGTCAGGTGACGGGCGATGAAGTCGACGGCTCCCGAAGACGATAACCCGTAGCTGACGACCAGAACGAGGGCGATGATCATCGTGGCGGGATGGCCGAAGCCGTCAAATGCCTGGTCCTTGGGCACGGCTCCGATGATGACCCCAACGACGAGGGCGGCGAAGGCGACGACGTCATAGCGCCATCTTCCCCAGACGAGCAGGACGAGGACGCCCAAAAGAATACCAAGCACTTCGAGCTGGTCGGCTGTGAAGGGCCAATTCGAGATGTCGAGGATGTCGTTAAGTTCGATCATGGCGCGGAGTGTTGCCGCACTGGGTGTCGTCTCGCAACCCCGGAAATGAAAATCAGATGTGTTGTTTGCGCAGCGCGATGGACTGGCTTGCAAGTGGGTGCAGTGGCTTCAAACCAGACGGCAAGCAAGCGAGGTCGGAGGGTAGGCATGTAACGACGGCATCGCGCGGCAAGGTTGCGTGAGAGAACAAAGCGCGCTCGAAAATTCACATGGTGCCAATTGGGTTGCACGGGGCAGCGATTTGCCGGTCAGAGCCTTGCCGGCCAGAGCCTTGCCGGCCAGAGCCTTGCCCGAATGGCTTTGCCGATACCTGATGGCGCAATTTGATGCACGAAAGCCGCACCCGCCGATAAGACGAGGTGCGGCTTGCGAACGCCGGCGTCAAAGTTGCCGGCGGTCAAGCAGGGTGCGTCAGCGGCCGAAGCCGGCGCTGGCGAGTTTCATCTGGCAACCCAGCCCCAGCCTGGTGAAGTTGCGCCGGACGCAGCTTTTGACCTTGGCAATGGTCGGATCCTTGACCGTACAGAGGCGGCGGACGTCGGGCTCGCATGCGGCGCGAAGTGCGGGTGTGACTTCCTTGGGAAGCTTCAAGTCTTCGGCTCCCGCTGTGGCGACCGCGAGAGCCGAAGCGGCCAGAGTTACAAAGAGTACAACTGTCGATTTCATTCATTTGCCCCCATTTCCGGAACTAAAAGAGCGCTTCGTGGTCGCTTAACAGCCAACGCAAAGCCGCAACAATTGGGCCAATTGCTGCACTGCGGCATGAAACCGCGTCCGGTAGGCTTAATGTTGTGTATGAACGATGCTCATTTCATCGTCGGCATGGCAAATTGCGCGCCTTCCCTGACGCCAGTCGGCCAGCGTGTGGTGACGGTCTTGGTGCGCGTATAGAAGCGGATGCCGTCGGGACCGTGCTGATTGAGGTCGCCGAAGCCCGATCGGCGCCAGCCGCCGAAGGTATAGTAGGCAAGCGGTACGGGGATCGGGACGTTGACGCCGACCATGCCGACTTCGACCTTGGCGGCGAAATCGCGGGCGGCGTCGCCGTCGCGGGTGAAGATGGCGACACCGTTGGCGTACTCGTGGTTGTTGGCCAGCGCGAGAGCCTGCTGATAATCGGCGGCACGGACCATCGACAGGACGGGGCCGAAAATTTCCTCCTTGTAGATCCGCATGTCGGTGCTCACGCGGTCGAACAGGCAGCCGCCCATGTAGAAGCCGTTCTCGTAGCCCTGCATCTTGAAGTTGCGGCCGTCGATGACGAGTTCGGCGCCTTCCCCGACGCCAATGTCGACATAGTTTCGGACGCGCTCAAGATGCGCTTTGGTGACGAGCGGGCCGAAATCCGAATCCGGGCTCGTCGACGGGCCGACCTTGAGTGCCTCGATTTTTGGGACGAGCTTGCCGCGAAGCGCGTCGGCGGTGCCTTCGCCGACGGGAACGGCAACAGAGATCGCCATGCAGCGTTCTCCGGCAGAACCGAAAGCCGCGCCGATGAGTGCGTCGGCGGCCATGTCCATGTCGGCATCGGGCATGACGATCATGTGGTTCTTGGCGCCGCCGAATGCCTGTACGCGTTTGCCATTGGCGGCGCCGCGCGCGTAAACGTACTGGGCAATGTCGGACGAGCCGACGAAACCTACTGCGGCAATTCCAGGATCGTCGAGGATGGCGTCGACGGCTTCCTTGTCGCCGTTGACGACGTTGAAGATGCCCTTCGGCAGGCCGGCTTCCAGGAACAATTCGGCCAACATCAGCGGCACGGAGGGATCGCGCTCGGATGGCTTCAGGATGAAGGCGTTGCCGCAGGCGATTGCCGGGGCGGCCTTCCACAGCGGGATCATGGCCGGGAAGTTGAAGGGCGTTATGCCGGCGACGACGCCGAGGGGCTGACGCATCGTGAAGATGTCGATCCCGGGGCCGGCACCTTCGGTGAACTCGCCCTTGAGAAGATGCGGGATGCCGATTGCGAACTCGGCGACCTCGAGCCCGCGCTGGAGGTCGCCAAGCGAGTCGGGGATGGTCTTGCCGTGCTCGAGCGACATGACCCGAGCGATCTCGTCGGCGTGCTGGTTCAAGAGATCGACGAAGCGCATGAAAATACGGGCGCGGCGCTGGGGATTGGTTTTCGCCCAGGCGGGTTGGGCGGCTGCCGCGATCTCGACGGCCTTGCGCACCTCGGCGGGATCGGCAAGTGGGACACGCGCCCTGACATCGCCGGTCATCGGTTCGAATACGTCGGCGTACCGGTTCGAGGTCCCGGCAACTTTTTCGCCGCCGATGAAGTGAGTGAGTGTCGTGGGGGCCATCGGTCGTCCTTGGAATATTCGGGCTTGGAGGATTAAGGCGGCAAACCGCTACGGCGGCAGCGCGCGTGTGGTGTGGTCGGGAGAGAGCAAAGGGTCCGGCAGGCCATAGCACCGAATACGCCTTATGCCTATTGCCGGAAGGCGGCGCCGCCTCAGTCTTTCAAGGACGGTTCGAAGCCGACGGCGGACAGAATTTTCGGCAAAACTTCGTTGATGCGCACCGAGTCGACGTCGTCCTTGTGGAGCACTTCTGCTGCCCCCGCTTCCATCAAATCCTTGCGGCGATTGCGGGTGGCTATTCCGCTGACGACGACGATCGGTCCTTCGAAGCCAATGCGGCGAAGGTAGGGGATCGACTCATGGGCGCGGTCCGCTGAGAGTTTCAAGTCGTCATCGAGCAGTATCAGCTGCGGCGTCTTCTTCATGACTTCGTCGATGGCGCCGGAGAGCGTAGTGGCTTCGCGGACGTTGATGTCGTAGCCGAACATCAGATGAAGCGTGGCGCGCAGACGCTTGATATCCATCGTCTCATCATCGACGACGAGAACTTCGGTCAATTTCGGCAGGCCGGATAGCGATTTCGCGAGGCCGCTCTTTTTGTCGAGGAAGTCCCCGCCGGATGTGGACGATGACTCTGCCATTTGTGTTCTCCTTCGGGCGGAGGCGGGCGGTTGCGGCTGATATGGTGCTGAAGCGGACCGGGTCGGTCAACGGTGGTCGTCAAGTTTCGCAAGCAAGTGCGACTTCGAGTTGTTGCAGGAAACACGCGGAGTTGCAATCTCGCCATACTTACTGCCTGAAGTGAGTTGGCGTCGTTTGAAATTGACCGGCGACTGGCGACCGGCGACTGGCGTCGCGTATGTCAATCCAGCTTCAGCGGCCAGGATACCCGGAAGGTTGATCCGCGCGACCATTCGGGGGCGGATGTGAGGCTCAATCGGCCGCCTACCGCCTCGATGGTGCGCTTGACGAACGCCAGTCCCATGCCGTGGGAGCTTTCCGTGTTCTCCGGATGCGCTGCCGAGGACTGCCTGGAGAAACTCCGAAACGGGTAGAATACGGCTTCCTGGAGGGTTGCCGGAATACCGGGGCCGTCGTCTTCGATCGAGATTTCAAGGGTATCGGTGGAGGTGGTGGCATTGATGCCGATCGTGCTTGCATCCGGCCGGTCGTGATGCTTGATCGCGTTATCGATCAGGTTGCGAACGACGAGGTCGAGCGGGGCGACATAGGTTTCGATCACCGGCCATTGACCGCCGATGTGCAAATTCATTCCCGCCGGGCGCGGCAGAGACGCTGAAATTCCCTCAACGAGGGCGCGGGTGTCGCATGGCTCCAGAATTTCCTTCTTTCTGCCGACGCTGGCATAATCCAGGAGCTCCGAGAGCATTGTCGACATGCGGCGCGACTGCTTCTTGAGTGCTTCGCACGCGGTACGCGCGGCTTCGGGCTCGTCATCGTCGATGGCCTTCTCGATATCCTCGGCGAGATATCGCAATGCGCGCATGGGTGCCTTCAGGTCGTGGGATATGACGGTCGCGAAGTCTTCAAGGTCGCGGTTGGTGATTTCGAGTTCGGCGTTGACGCGGTCGAGTTCGAGTTTTTTCTGTTCGATATCCTCCAGCAGCATGTGGCGGTCGCGTTGCAGGCGTGCCACGGCGACTTCCGTGGAATGGGTTCCGGGGCGAGTTACGAGCAGGAGAAATTCGCAGCCGTTGTCCTCGGAGTGAATTTCCTCAGATCCGTTCGTGGAGGCCGGGTTGTCCGCGGCCACCACTGCGGTGTGCCGGAAAATCACGATATCGATCCTCGGGGCCGGCGTGCCATCCGCGTCGATCAGCATGATACCAGGCAGTTCGAACGAGGTGCTGCCGTCGCAGGGCAGCGCGTGGATGTCGTCTTCGTAGTCGGCCAGAACGGGCAGACCGGAACTGAGCGGCTCGCCGACCTGCAACTGGGGTGTCAGTTCGCCGAAGCGGCCGGAAACGAAAAGATCGCGATCGAGCCAGGCCATTGTGTAAATGTGGTTGCGGGCCAGCAGAAGTCCGGCGCTGAGGAGTGGTGCGGGGGCGGGCACAGGTGCGGTTGGTTTGCGTTCCATGGCGGTGCCCCTAGAGGCCACGACGGATAATGCCGTCGGCAACGGAGTGGAAAGCCAGTTCGACATTGTCGCCGGACTTGGCGCTGGTTCGCAGCGGGCGGTCATGGTGTTTTTCGTGGCCGGCGGGCAGATCGATCGGCTGATCGGGAGAGAACAGATCGGATTTGTTGAGCAACAACCTGTAGGGACGCCCGGGCATGGCTGCCCGCCAGCCATTGCTGAGCGAGGTCATGGCCAACAGCGTTGCCGGTCGCGTCGCATCGGCAACGATCAGCGCGGCTGCGGCGTTCTTGAGGTAGACGCTTGAGAAGATCGTCTCGCCAAAGTTGCCGTCGGTATCCCAGATGAGCAGAGTGAGAGCGGGCCGGATGTCCGTTTCGGGCAGGTTGTGGGTATATATCTCAACGTTGATCGTCGGCATGTAATCGGTACGAAAGCGTCCGGAAACGAAGCGATTGACAAGGGAAGTCTTGCCGACGCCGATTTCACCCAGAAGCATGACCTTTTTTGATGCCACCGAACCTGTTTCCTTCAACCGGTCGTGTTGCCCGGCGATGATTGCCGGGGACGCGGCGCGTTGCGAACCAGCCAAGGTCAGCTAGTGTGGCGTCGCGCCTTAATTGACCTGTTGGTGCCGCACAGGAGTTGTCAATTGAGGCGCGCTGAACGCCACACTAAGCCATTGTTTTCGCTAGTGCTCCGACTCTGACATATGGTTCCCTGCCGGGAACCTGAATGTCAGCCCGGAACATTAGGCAACTTTTTATTGTGTTCTGGATCAAACATTTGATTCCCGTTGCACCAAACGTTTGGCATCGAGCCAAGCCGCAAGTGGGGACCAAACGTTAGGTGCGCACCACTAGGATCTAGGGCAATTCCCCGACGAATGCGAATTCGAATTCGACCCGGCGGTTGGGGCTCGATTCACCGACAATGCTCGAAATGTCCTTGGCATCGAGACGGCCGACGGCAATCAGCCGGTCTTCCGGAACGCCGCGGGTGATGAGCGCGCGGCGCACGAGTTCGGCGCGATCCCGCGACAGGGGCGAATTCTGACGCGAGCTTCCCTGTTCGTCGGTGAAACCGACAACGCGCACGCTTGCTGTCGTGGCCTGCATGAGTTCAGCCAGTTCGTCGAGGTGGGCGGACGCCATCTGCGGATTGCGAAAGCGTGTATCGTTCGAAAAGAAGACCGCATGATCGCGTATCCATTCGGCGAGCTTCTCATGCGGCGTCGGCCCGGCCGGAGGCGGGGGGGCGATGACGACCGGCGGCGGGGCCTCGATGACAACAGGCGGCGGGGGTTTGATCGTGGAAGCTTGCGCGAGCGCGACCAGGAGAGTTGCAAACTGTTCGGTCTGGATGGCCATGGCCTCGGCCTCGGACAATAGCCCGCCAGTCGATTCCACGATCGCGGGCCGGGCGGCTGAGTGGGGCTGTGGCTGTCCGCTATCGAGGAGGCGCGCGAGATTGACGGCGCTGGCGGCGAGTGTGGTACGCAATTCGACGAGGTTGTCGGCCAGCTCGCGGTTCTCGACGGCGAAATTTCCGTCGGAATTGGTCGAGGCCTTCCTGCGAAGCTCGGCGAGTTGACTGCGCACCGCGCTGATGTCGCCGGCAGCGGCCCGCACAAGGTTCTTTTTCGAATTTTCTTCGACGTTTTGAGTGAGCCGATCGAAGCTCTCAGGCAACGTTTCCAGTCTGTTCAAGGCACGCGATGTGCTGCGTTCAAAGGCTTCGCGGGCGACCCGGCGTTCGAAGGCTGCGAGGTCCTCGCGCAGGGTTGCGATCTGAGGCGTGGTGTCGGGGGCGGTCGGTACGATTGTCAGTTCGTCGGTGACGACAGTACCCGACAGCGCGTCCTTGAGGTCCGCGATGATTTCAGATTTCGCCGCCGCCGATGGTGCGAGACCGGCAAGCGAGATGGCGGTGCCATAGTCGGCGACCTGCAGGCGGACCGGATAGCCGCGCATCGATTCGGTCTGAGCTATGACGGTATTTGCGCGTTCGCGGACCCACTCGGTGGTGAAGTGGCGATAGCCGTACCAGGCGATCCAGGCGGCGGCGAGAAGGGCGACGAGCCATGCCACCGCTTTCAGGATGAGCCAGCCGGTGTTGTCGTTCTCGACCTGCGTTCTGACGTCTGCAACGCGCGTTTCGATGCGTTCGGCAACCTCGGACAACAAGGCGTTGCGGTGCGCCGGTGTCGACGTTTCGTCGGCGAGCCCATCAAGTGCGTCGTGGCGGTGTTCGAGAGTGTCGATGAACTCGGCATCGATCATGCGCTCGACGGCTGCGTTCGAAACGCCGCTGCATTTGGCGGCAAGCAACAACAGAGGAGACGCGCGCAAATAGACCTGCGACGTGTTGAAATCGATCTGGCGCAGTGCGGAGCCGTCATCGGAAAAGGCTTCGAGGGAAAACTCGTTGATGGCGGTGAGGATGCCGCTCATCACCTGATCCCGGTCGTGACGCAGGCTGCTAACCGGCCATCGGGCAAGCAATTCGCCGGAGCCTCGGCGGATCAGGTAGATTTCCTCGACCTGCAACTGCTGGGCCTGGACCAGCGCGAGTTCGGCCATCGAGTGGCCGCTTACCAAACTCTTGAAGCGCAACATGGCCGGGTTGGCCGACATTTGATTGTTGATGCGCTCGGAAAGTTCGCGGATGGCGCTGGCGACATATGCCTGAACGAGGCGGCCGGTTATCGGGTAAAGGGCCTCGACCAGTTCGTCCTGGCTTTCGTGGATCTCGCGCTTGATGGTCCGCACGACAAGCGGGGCGACGGCGGCGGAAAGTTCGTCGTGGTGGCTGACTTCTGCTTCGGCGAGGGCGCGGTCGAGGACATCGGCGACACTCTTGCGAAAGCGGTCCTCGGTGCCGGCGCGGGTGAAGACGGCTTCGATCTGGGCCTTGACTTCGTTACGGAAGGCGGCGTCGGTTGCCGCAACGCGATCCAGATCGCGGGCAAGGGCGGTGCGCTGATCGGTTCCCAGTTTCGCGACCGCCTCGATGCGGCGCTGAAGTTCGATCAGGGTGCGTGATTCAGTGTCAAAGAGCAGTTCTTTGAGTTTGGTGACGCCATTCGACATGGACTGCTCATCCGTAATTCAGTTGGTTGGAAGGGGCCGGCGCTGGCAAGCGTGCTGCGGCGGTAGGGTTCTCTGGAGCCGGTTTCGGGCGGTCACGGGCTTCCAGCGCCAGGCGGCCCCGGAGCAGTCGGTCAGATACGAGATACCGACTTTATCCGCTGGCTCAGTTCGGCCATGCCCTTGGCAAGTTCATCGAACGCGGCGCGGCGTTCGCCGGCGACCTCGCCGGACATCGCTTCGATGCGCGCCTGCATTGCGTCGATCCGGCGGGCGACGTCGGTTTCAAAGACACTTATCCGGTTTTCGATTGCATCCAGTCGCAATTCTGTCCGCCGCAGATCATCGCCGAGCAGCAGCTCGCGTACCTGATCCATCTTTTCATCGGTGATTTTGCGAGTTGGCTCGCCGTCCCTCAGGGCTCCCAGTGATGTGGCGGTCATTTCGATACTCTCACAAGACTCTACAACTCAAGACGCATTAGCTTCGCACCTTATAGCCCTATTTTCCGCAAAAAACGCATTTTGAAACGCAAGATGGTTGCGCGGCGTGTGTCCAGGCCACAGACCAAGCGCAGATCCCACGGTAGTTTAGGGTTCGGCAGTTGCCGGGCCGACGGGCAGGTTGAGGTCAATTCGCATGCGGAATATAGATTCCCGGCCTGGGGCAGCGGCGGGACGGTCCATGTTCAGCCGCAGTCCGAAACGTTGCCACGTTGCGGCTGGCGCGGATGGGTCAATTATCGTGAAGTGGTAATCTCAGGGGGTGAATAACCCCAGTTTACCGAACTTTTCGGCGAGCAGATAATAGAACGTGACGCGCTGCTTGCGCTTGTCGGCCTTCATGGCTTCGCAGACGTCCTTGATGGCAGCGTCAAGCCTCTTGTCGTCATCGCCGAGGTCGAGTTTTTTCTTGAGCCAGCTATCGCGGACGCGAGCCAATTCATCCTTGCTCGAGCAGGAGACGAGGGCGGCGTCCTTGCTGCGTAGAGCAATTCCCAGGTGCTTGACGATGCCGGCAACGGCGGCTTCATCCACTTTCGACGCATAACGCGCGATGTCGTCCACGTATTCCTTTGACATGGGTTCGGGCTCCTTGGTTTTCCGTTTTTGGTGTTCATTATTGTTGCGCCGATCGTGCGGCGAATATTATTCGGCTACGCACTATATGTTATTTGCCAACATAACAAATGGGCAGCATTGCGGGGAATATCCCGGCGATCAGTAACAGTCCAGATCAGGCAACCGGCATGCCCTTCGAGGGATGGTTCAGGCCAAGGTGACGGCGGAATAGCATGTAACTGGCGTTGATCCGACGGGCGGCGGCATCGTGGCCGGACAAATTGGCGACGATGGCTTCGCTCAAATGGGGCAGAGCGGCCGTGATTTCTTTGGGCATCGCTCGAGCTTCAAGGCCGCCACGATCCAATAGGGTCTGAAGGAGGAGATTTTCAGCGAGCCGGGCTTCCGACAGGCTGGTCCGGTAGACTTCCGCCGAGCATGCCGAAAAGAGTGCCTGGTCGGCCTGCCCGAGTTGTTCCCAGACATCGCGGCGGACACGCATCGCGATTGCCGTGCCGGCGGGGGCTAGTGGGGGTGTGACGGCAAAGCTTGCGGCGCCGGGCAGGCCGATCGCCATGGCGTTCAGCGTTGCGCCATGCTCGACGGCGTCGACTTCGCCGCTTGCCAGCGCTGCGGCAAGCCGGGATGGCGGTATCGCGACCGGTTCGGCGCCGAGTGCGCGGGCGAGGTCGCGGGAAGGGCCGTCGATGGCAACGCGCAGGCCGCGCAGGCTGCTGCCAGCGTCCAGCGCACGGTTCGACCACATCACTGGGGCGGGGCCGAGATGACCAGCAAGGAGCGGCTTGTCACCATGTTCTCCGGAAAGACGATCCCATAAATCCTGGCCGCCGCCTGTCGAAATCCAGGCTTCGAGGTCCCGGCCATCGAGGCCTGAGTCGGCGGGCAGTCCGGCGAAATAAGAGAATGCCGGGTGGAGACCAGCGCGGGTATGCTCGCTTGCGTGGACGAACTCCGCGTCAGAGGTGTTCGAATAGTCGAGGATGAGGCGCAGGCGACCGCCGCTTGCTTCGCGGATGCGGGTTGCCAGACGGTGCGCCAAGTCCGCGGGGCCAGCAACGGTGTCGGCCCAGGCCAGTGCCAGTGTGTATTCTCGCGTCGGGCTCGTATTGACGGCGGGGGCAGCAGGACCTTCGGCAAGCTGCCGTGCTGGTGTCGTCGCCGCAGCCGTTGTTGTCGCCGTCGCCGCCATTGCGGCTGCAGCGCCCGAAGACTTGAGAAAGCCGCGCCTATCCATCGTTCCATCTCCTGCCGATCAGACGCGCATGGAAGCCGATGATCGGTTGCAATGCAACGGGTCTCTAGCTGAAAGACGACTTCCGGCAACTTGCAAGGCGGACGCAACTCAGCGTCCGATCAGCATCCAATCGACAGCCTTGAAGAAATCCTCACGCCCCATCAGACCCGGGATACGGCCGATTTCCTGGTTGTTTTCCAACATGATGAAAGTTGGCACCGTGCCGATCGGCTGGGTCAGGCCGAAATCGCCAAGCGCCGGGTCGTTGATGTCAACGAAGCGTATCGGGGCGCGTTTGCCCTGCTTGGAGGATTGGTATGCCGGAAGCAGGCGCTGGCGGAAGACGTCGCAATAGATGCAACCATCAACTTCCAGAACGACGAGTTGCAGGTTCGGGCCAGGGGTCGGAGCGACGGCGACATCCCGGGCCGCCTGGGACGAGGGTAGGGCGAGTCCGATGCCGATGCAGAACAGTAGGAGCCAGGCGACGCGCTTCATTTACCGAAGACCTTGAGGAGTTAGAACGGCCCGAGGCGGGCGGCTCTTCAAGATTTATCCGGTTTTCGGGCCTGCCGGCAGAATGTGTGAAAGAACAGTTAACCGGTGTGCTTAACTGGGGCACACGATCCGATTGGGCGATCTTACGGCATTGTTGCCATGCTTGGGGTCAACTCGAGGGGCAGTTTACGCTTACGGTCTGGGCGAGTCCGATCCCGATATCGCCGCCGAACTGCTGATAAAATGCGTCACCGAGCTTCTTGGCTTCATCGCTTTCGTCGGCAGGTAGGGCGATTTCGGCCTTGCAACCAGCCGGAGCGCCTTGCGCAAGAGTGATGGGGGTTTCCTTGGAAAGTTCAAAGGCGATGTAGAAGCTTGGGTCCATCACCTGGAAATTGAAGCCTTGCGCGCCGGCCAGAACCGGATCTGCAAGCGGCAAAGTGAAATGCAGCGTCAGGATGCCGTTCTTATGCTCAAGCCAGTAATTTGTCGGATCGGCGACGGTTAGCGGGACAGCGCCGAGCTTGGGATAGGTGAAGAAGGCGAATTCCTTGAGGCCGTCGATGTTGACCTGGGCAAGTTCAGCCAGTTCCTCGCGGTCGTAGGCGCCGTCGCCGTTCTTGTCGAGCCCTTCGATGGCCATCGTGGTGTAGGCTTCGTCGAAGGTCCAGGCATGCTGGAAACTGGCGATCCGGCCTGCTTCGTAAACGACGGCGGTCTTGACATCGACCCAGACATGGGGATGTGCGTTTGCGGGTTCGGCGATAGCAACAAAGGCCGCGGTCATGCTGACGGCGGCAAGGAAGCCGGCTTTCGAGATCATGGGCGTGAAGTTCCCTGTCTGTCGGTGTTGCGGATAGCGATTCTGTGAATGATTACCGCTCAAGTGCGGCGAGACAAGGCCCGACTTCGCCATGCGAAATAGTCAAAAAGAAGGGCCGCTGCGGACTGCAGCGACCCTCCAGTTGGATGACTGTGGCTCGTGGAAATCGATGCAGTTACCACTGGTAAGAGGTTTTCTTCTTCGACGACGCGCTGGCATAGCCGCCGCCGCTGTACCGCTTCCAGGTCACGAGAACGCCGGTGCCTACGTTGGTGCGGTTATAGAGGTCGACGACGTCTTCGTTATACATGCGGATGCAGCCAGATGATGCGGCGGTGCCGATCGTCCAGGGGGCGTCAGTGCCGTGGATGCGGTAGGCGCTGGCGCCCAGGTACAGTGCACGGATGCCGAGCGGATTCATCGGATGGCCGCCCGGGACCCAGGTCGGCAGGCGCGGGTTCTTGCGCAGCATTGTCGGGGTCGGGCGCCAGTCGGGGTTGACGCGCTTCATCGATACGTTGGTGGTGCCCTGCCAGCGAGCGTCCTCGCGGGGGACTGCGATCGGGTAGCTGATCGCCTGGCCGCGGGAGATCACCTTGTAGAGGCGGCGGTCGCCGAAGCTGACGATGATCTTACCGGGCGAGTAGCTGGTGGGGAAGCTGACGGTCTGACGGCCGCCGCCCCATTCGGCGTCCCCGCCCCATTGGGCGTTGGCGGCGGGCGCAAAGGAGATGGCGGTGATGGCGGCAAGAAGGACCGGCAATATTCTTGCGAGGCTGGGGAAGACGGACATTGCGTATTTGGCTCCGTTTAGTTCGGCTGATGTGTCCGGCGACGGGCTTGTGATGCGACCGATCGCTGGGGCGTGTTCAAGTTGAAGCGGGTTTTCGTTCTTATTGGCGGCGACGGCTGACCTGCCGATCATTTCGGCTCATGCAACTCTGCACCGCTTTTGGTGAATAGAAAGTATATGAGTGTGCCCGGTTTGTGCAGAGCCAAACGGCCACACTCCTGGCCTGATTGCGTCTAAACGCGGTCACAATCGTGTTGGTTCCAGCCGATTTCGCTTTGCCAGCGGTCTCGTTGTCTGGGGGTGAAAAATATATTCCTGTTTTGTTCTATTTTTTCGTTGACCCTGGGCGACTCTGGATATAGAACAAAAACAGAACTTAAGTGCTGCGTTGGTTGTTTCGGAGTTGGTGCCAGCACCCTTCTCAAAGGTGCTTTGAGTGTGAGTTGAATTCGTATCGCGAGAGTGTTCCCATGGTCCTGGCGGCTTCCCCCATCCTGCCCCCGCCGTCCGAGCCAAAGCGGATCTCGCACTCAATGCCTGCGTCTCATGACGTCTGCTTACCCCGCTGCGTCGAGGCTTTGGCTTGCCGTGAGAGCCGGAATGGTGGACCGCCCTCTCCCGTTCCGGTTTCTCACGGCTCCTTATCTGGCCCACACTTCCTAAAGTCGTGTGGGGTTCACGGTTCCTTGTTTGGCCCACACTTCCTAAAGTCGTGTGGGGTTCACGGTTCCTTGTTTGGCCCACACTTCCTAAAGTCGTGTGGGGTTCACGGTTTTTTGTCTGGCCCACACTTCCTAAAGTCGTGTGGGGTTCACGGTTCCTTGTTTGGCCCACACTTCCTAAAGTCGTGTGGGGCTGTGGGCGCCTACTCGGTGCCAACACTTCCTGAAGTCGTGGTGGATGGATGCCCATCGCTCCCTGCGGTCGCGACATCCGGCGCTGAATACCTTTCTGATGGCCCTTCAGTTGCCCGCTGCGCAACCGGGCCAGGGCAATCCTCCGCTGCTTTGTCGGGCCAACACTCGGCAAGACGGTGTAGGGCCGATCAAGCCCAGGAGCCAAGCACCCAGCCGTGTGAGACAAACAAGCTTCAAGCGTTGCGGGACGAGATCGCGCGCATCGAGCGCGGGGCGCCGGGCTCGTTCGTGTCGTCCGCGGCGTTGCGGCGGCGTTCGGTACACAGTGGGCAGGCGGCGGGCGCTTTTGAGCTCGATTCGGAGGCGACGCACGAAATCAAGCCGGCGGTTGCCGATTCTGCGGTAGCGGCGGCGGCGGGTTTTGCCGCGGCGCTGGCGTTTGCGTTGCGGCTTGCCGCGAAGGTTCAGGCGCAGGGAGCAAGCTCGCCGGGGATGATCCTCATTGGCGCGGCCTCCAATCTTCTGCGGGAAGCGGGGCGGCTTTACGGGCCGGGCCTCAATTCCTTGGGTTTGGCGCCGTCGAGGCTTCTCATCGTCGAGACGACAAAGCCGCAAGAAACACTTTGGGCGATGGAGGAGGGTTTGAAGTCGCAGGCGCTTTCGGCAGTCGTGGGGTGTCTTGACGAGGTGGGATTGACGCCGGCGCGGCGTCTCAGTCTGGCGGCCAAGGCGTATGCCACGCCGTGCCTGTTCGTCACGCATGCCGGCACGCCTGCGGCTGGGGCAACGGCGCGGCGCTGGCGGGTCGGCATGAGGCCGGGTTGCCCCTCGCCGTTCGATCAATATGCGCCGGGCGACGGTTCCAGTGTGGTTGTTGTCGAAAAGCTGCGGTCCCCTTCCAGGGTTCCAGGCCGCGGTCTTCATTGCGTTCCAGGCGATGGCTTCCATGGGAGCCGCGCCGGGATCTTGCAGGCGGGGAGGTTTCGCGATCTTTCCGCCGGAGCGGACGGGCAAGACCCCGGAAACCGGACTTCGGTGACGAAGCCGGTTTCCGGGGACGCGATTTTCCGAGTGGTGAGTGGATGACCGGCAATGAAGCGCTTCGTCCATCTGTGGTTTCCCTATTGGCCGGTCGAGCGGATGCGGCGGGAACGCCCGCTGCGACCGGAACATCCGCTGCGGCGGGAACGCCCGCTGCGACCGGAGCGCCGGCTGCGGCGGGAACGCCCGCTGCGGCCGGAACATCCGCTGCGGCCGGAACATCTGCGCGATGTCCACGACATTTTCGATGACAACCCGCTGGTGCTGGTGACGAGCGGCGGGCACGGCATCGAGATCACGGCGGTCAACGCCAAGGCGGCCGCGCAAGGGTTATGGGTGGGACAGGGGCTTGCCGATGCGCGCGCGCTGATGCCGGGGCTGGCGTCGCTTGCCGCGGAGCCTTCGCGTGATGCCGAGGCGCTTGCCGCGCTGGCGCAATGGTGCGGCCGCTACGGGCCGCAGCGCAACGTTTACGGCAATTGCAGCATCTGGATCGACGTCAGCGGGGTGGCGCATCTCTATGGCGGGGAAGCCGGGCTTCTGGCCGATGCGGTGCGCCGTCTGCAGGGTTTCGGCTTCACGGTGCGGGCGGGACTGGCGGATACGCCTGCCGCGGCTTACGCGCTGGCGCGGTTCGGCGTTGGCGGCGGGGGCATGGACACGGACACAGGTTTTGCAATCATCGAGCCGGGACGTTTGCGTTCCGAGCTGGCGGGTTTTCCGGTCGAGGCGCTGCGGCTCGACGCGGAAGCCGTGCTGCTGTTGAAGCGGCTGGGCCTGAAGCGCATCGGGCAGCTTTACGGTATTCCCCGCGCCAGCCTGCGGCGGCGTTTCAACGAAGCCAATTTCGGGCGCGGCAAAGCCAGCCGCAGCCGGAGTGCCAGGACTTCACATACCTCCAAGACTTCGCGTACTTCAATGAACGCCGGCAAGGCGGAACTGGCGGCGGAGGTTGTGCTGCGTCTCGATCAGTTGCTGGGTGAGATCAGCGAGCCGTTGAAGCCGCTCGCCGAGCCGCCACTCCTCAAGGTGCGCCAGTCGTGGACCGATCCTTTGATTTCGGCACAAGGAATCGCGGCCGAGGTCGGGGTGCTGGCCTCACGGCTTGTCGAACAGCTCAGCCGTCAGGGACTCGGTTGCCGGCATGTGCGGGCGTCGCTTTACCGGGCCGATGGCACGGTTGCCATCGTGGAAGCCGGCACTTCGATGGTGTGCCGGGACGGCGATCACCTGATGGGATTGCTGGCGGAAAAATTTTCGGCAATCGATGCAGGGTTCGGGATCGACGTGGCCGAGCTTGCTTGCGTGCGGGCCGAGCCGATGGAGGAGGCGCAAGAGCGTCTCGGTGTCGGCGAAGGTGGCGGGCAAGAGGACGCGCGTGCCCTGACGCGGCTCGTCGACCGGCTGGTCAACCGTCTCGGTTCCTCTCGTGTGCAGATGCTTGCCGCCTGCGAGAGCCATGTTCCGGAGTGGGCGCAACGGTTGCTGCCGGCGCGCGACTTGGTTGGGCGAAGTTGTGCGAGAAAGCCGGCTTCCGACACAGGGCTATCAAGACCGCCGCGACCGTTTCTGTTGGTGAGCCCGCCGGAGCCGATCAGTGTGCGTGCCGGCTGTACAGCCGGCAGGCCCTTCTCATTCGTGTGGCGGCGGGTCCGGCATGGGGTCGTCAGGTGCGAGGGGCCGGAGCGCATCGCGCCGGAATGGTGGCGGGATATCGGGAGGCCTGCGGAGCGGGCGGCTCGGGAGCGCGACTATTACCGCATCGAAGCGCAGGGCGGCGCGCGGTTCTGGATCTTCCATGAGTTGCCGGCGGATGGGGAGGCTTGCGACGGCCAGACTGCTCCCGGCGGGCGCTGGATGATGCACGGGCTTTACGGGAGCGGGGCGTGATGGGCGGAGTTGCTGTTTCGACGCGCTCCGCTCATTCGGCCCGCCAGCCGGGTTATGCCGAACTGCAGGTGACGAGCAATTTCTCCTTTCTGCGCGGGGCTTCGCATGGCGAGGAACTCGTCGCGCAGGCCAAGGCGCTGGGCCTCAAGGCGATCGCGGTCACCGACCGCAACACGCTTTCAGGTGTGGTGCGCGCGCACGTCGCCGCAAAAGAACTCGGCCTCCAATTCATCGTCGGCGCGCGGCTCGATCTTAGCGACAGTCCAAGCCTTCTGTGCCTGCCGCGTGAGCGGGCCGCCTATGGGCGGTTGTCGCGGCTGTTGTCGCTCGGGCAGATGCGGGCGCCGAAGGGGGCGTGCGAGATTTCGCTCGGCGATGTCGCGGCCCATGCCGAAGGGCAGGTTTTCATCGCGCTGCCGCGCGAAGGCTGGGACTGGCGGAACGAGGCCGAGATCGACAGCTTCGAAGCGCAGTTGCGGCGGATTAGTTCGGCGCTTCAGACGGGCAGGTTGTATCTTGCCGCGACGCATTCGCTTCGTGGCGACGACCGGGCGCGCATCGGCTGTCTCTGTGACCTGGCGCAGCGCTCAGGGTTGCGTCTCGTTGCGACAGGCGATGTGCTTTATCACGCGCGCCACAGGCGGCCGTTGCAGGATGTCGTAACCTCGATCCGCGAAGGTGTCAGGATCAGCCAAGCGGGGTTTCGCCTTGAAGCCAATGGCGAGCGGCATCTGAAATCGCCTCAGGAAACGGCGCGACTTTTTTCCGGTTTCGAGGATGCGCTTGCCGCGACCTTGGAGATCGCCGAAGCCTGCACGTTCTCGCTCGACGAACTCGTCTACGAATACCCGCAAGAGCCGGTGCCGCCGGGGCGTTCGGCGCAGGCGCATCTGGAAGACCTTTCCTGGGAGGGGGCGGGATGGCGTTTTCCGGCAGGTGTGCCGGACAAGGTGCGGGCGATGCTGAGCCGCGAACTCGAAATCGTCGCGCAGCTCAATTACGCGCCCTACTTCCTCACCGTCCACGACATCGTCAGCTTTGCGCGTGCACGCGGCATCCTTGCGCAGGGGCGCGGCTCGGCGGCCAACTCGGCGGTTTGCTACTGCCTCGGCATCACGGCGGTGAATCCGGCCGAAGCCGACCTTCTGTTCGAGCGTTTCGTCAGCCCGGAGCGCAAGGAGCCGCCCGACATCGACGTCGATTTCGAGCACGAGCGGCGCGAGGAAGTCATCCAGTACATCTACGCGCGCTATGGCCGCGAGCGGGCGGGGCTGGCGGCGACCGTCATCTCTTATCGGGCGCGTTCGGCGGTGCGCGAAGTCGGCAAGGCGATGGGGTTGTCGGAGGATACGGTGGCGGCGCTGGCCGGCATGGTGTGGGGCACGAGATCCGGCGATGCGCTGCCCGAAACGCATATCCGCGAAGCAGGCCTCGACCCGCGTGACCCACTGATCGCGCGGGTGATCGAACTGACACGCCAACTCATCGGTTTTCCGCGCCACCTTTCCCAGCATGTCGGCGGGTTCGTCCTGACGCGCGGGCCGCTTACCGAAGTGGTGCCGGTGGGGAACGCGGCGATGGAGGATCGCACCGTCATCGAGTGGGACAAGGACGATATCGCCGCGCTCGGGCTTCTGAAGGTCGATGTGCTCGGGCTCGGCATGCTGTCGTGCATTCACCGCGCATTCGATCTTTTGGGCAAACATCATGGCCGCTCGCTGACGCTTGCCAAGGTGCCGCGCGAGGACAAGGCGACCTACGACATGCTGTGCCGGGCCGATTCCATCGGTGTGTTCCAGGTGGAAAGCCGGGCGCAGATGAACATGCTGCCGCGCCTCAAGCCGCGTACCTTCTACGACCTCGTCATCGAGGTGGCGATCGTGCGTCCGGGGCCGATCCAGGGCGACATGGTGCACCCCTATCTGAGGCGGCGGAACGGTGAGGAGCCGGAGCATTATCCGGCGCCTTCGCCGGAGCATGGGCCGCCGGACGAACTGCGCCAGATCCTCGGCAAGACCAAAGGCGTGCCGCTGTTCCAGGAGCAGGCGATGCGGATCGCCATGGTGGCGGCGAAGTTCTCGGACGCGCAGGTCAACGAACTCAGGAAGGCTATGGCGACGTTCCGGCGGCGCGGCACCATCGGGCTGCTCGAAGAGGCGATGGTCTCGGCGATGGTGGCGCGCGGGTATGACAAGATCTTCGCGGAGCGCTGCTTCAACCAGATCAAGGGGTTCGGCGAGTACGGGTTTCCCGAAAGCCATGCGGCAAGTTTTGCGCTTCTCGTCTATGTGTCGGCATGGCTCAAGTGTCATTACCCGGCGGTGTTCGCGGCGGCGCTCGTCAATTCGCAGCCGATGGGATTTTACGCTCCCGCGCAGATCGTGCGCGATGCGCGCGAGCACGGCGTCGAGGTGCGGCCGGTGGACGTCAACCATTCCGACTGGGATTGCACGCTGGAACCCGGATCGCTGCCGGTTCCGCATGGCGGGGTTTCGCCTATCGAGGAACGCGGCAGCCTGCGGCCTGGGGATGTCGGCAAGGGCGGGCCCGTGCTGCGGCTCGGCTTGCGGCTGATCGACGGCTTCAGGGAGGAGGACGCGCAAGGAATCGTCGCCGCGCGCGGCAACGGTTTTTCCGATCTCGAAGATCTGAGGCGGCGGTCGGGCTTGCGGCGTCCGGCGCTGGAAAAGCTTGCGGCGGCGGATGCGCTCGGGTCCTTGTCTCTCGACCGGCGGCAGGGGTTGTGGGGAGTGAAGGGTGTCGGGCCGCCGGAACGGTTGCCGCTGTTCGACTGGGCGGAGGCCTCAGAAGAGGGGCCGGAAGCCGAAGTCGGGCTGCCGGAGATGTCGCTGCCGGAACACGTCGTCAACGACTACCAGACGCTGCGGCTGTCGCTCAAAGCGCATCCGATGCAGTTTTTGCGCGGCAAGCTCGCGGCGGAACGGGTGGTTACGTGCGCCGACTTGCGGGGTATGAAGGACGGACGGCGGGTTAAAATCGCCGGGGTCGTACTGGTCCGGCAGAGGCCGGGCAGCGCCAAGGGCGTGGTGTTCATGACGCTCGAAGACGAGACGGGGGTTGCCAACACCGTGGTCTGGGCGAAAACGCTGGAACGGTATCGCAGGGTGGTGATGGGCGCGCGGCTGATCTTGATCGAGGGGCAGGTGCAACGACATGAGGATATCATTCATGTCGTTTGCGCGCGGCTGTTTGACCGCAGCGGCATGCTCATGCATCTCTCGGAGGAAGCACAAACCATGCCCGTGCCGATTGCCAACGCCGACGAAGTCCTGAGGCCCGATCCGGGATCGGCGCGCGGGAGCGGTGAGGAAGGGCCAAGAGGAACCGGTCCGCATCCGAGGTGGGCAGGCCATCCGCGCAACGAGCGCATCATTCCAAAGTCGCGGGATTTCCATTGACGGATCACATTCTCTTCAACACCTCCATGGCCGGGCAAGAACAGACCGTCCAGGGCCGTATGCAGCCCGCGTTCGAGGAACTGGCCGTGGATGGTGGCCTCATGGGCGACCATGACGCTGTCGGTGTGTCTGCGAGTCCATTCCAACCAGAAAAACACTTCCCGAGGACTCATCGGAAAATTGTCCCTGGACTTATTGCTCTCTGTGTTTTGATCGCTGTCAGCGCCGTGGCGCCGCTTGCCGCCCAGGACGAGCGTGGGCGGATTGCGCCGGAAGCCGCCAGCGGGGTGCAGCAGAAAACCCTTGCGACCGCAAAAAGCTTCATGGTGTCGGCGGCAAATCCCTACGCCGTCGATGCCGGTGTCGAGATCCTCCAAGCCGGCGGCAGCGCGGTCGACGCGGGGATAGCAACGCAACTCGTTCTCAATCTCGTCGAGCCGCAGTCCTCCGGAATCGGCGGGGGCGCATTCATCGTGCATTTCGACAAAGCGGGTAATGCCGTCACCTCATATGACGGGCGCGAGACGGCGCCAGCGGCAGCCAAGCCCGACCGATTCCTCATCGACGGAAAGCCGATGGGTTTTGGCGCCGCCGTCAACTCCGGCCTCAGTGTCGGTGTGCCGGGGACGCTTCGCGTCATGGAACTGGCGCATAACAAGCACGGACGTCTGCCGTGGGCGAAAGTGTTCGAGCCGGCAATCCGGCTTGCCGAAAAGGGCTTCAATGTTTCGCCGCGCCTCAACATGCTGCTGATCTGGTTCGGCGCGGAGCGATTCACGCCGCAGGCGCGGGATTACTTTTTCGACGGGGCGGGATCGCCAAGGCCGGTCGGCTATCTTCTGAAGAATTCCGAGTTCGCGGATACCTTGCGCGAGATTGCCGAGCGGGGCGCCGGTGCGTTTTACGAGGACGGGCCGATCGCGCGGGCGATTATCGATGCGCTGGCGAGCGCTCCCAACTACAAGGGCGACATGACGCTTGCGGACATCGCGGGCTATCAGGCGAAGCAACGGGAGCCGGTCTGCTTTGATTACCGCGGGCGCAGGATCTGCGGGATGGGACCGCCGTCATCGGGCGGCATCACGGTTGCGCAGACGTTGAAGATCCTCGAAGGCTACGATCTTTCCTCCAGCGGTCACGGTGTCATGGGGCCATGGTCGCTGCATTATATCGCGGAAGCCGAAAAGCTCAGCTATGCGGACCGGGATCGTTATCTCGCCGACCCTGCTTTTGTTCCGCCGCCGGGCGGAATGCTGAACCCGGATTACATTCAAGCGCGCCGCGCACTTATTTCCGATTCCGCGATGGAGCGGCCAGAGCCCGGCCAGCCGCAAAAGTTTGCCCATCTCAATTACGGAATCGACGAGACGGTGGAGCGTTCCGGCACAAGTCATATCTCCATCGTCGACGCCGAAGGCAATGCCGTTTCCATGACGACGACGATCGAAGGCGGGTTTGGGTCCGGTATCTGGGCGGCGGGGTTTCTGTTGAACAACGAGCTGACGGATTTTTCCTTCCGTTCCGCCGACCGCAACGGCCGGCCGATCGCCAACAGGGTAGAGGGGGGAAAACGTCCGCGCAGTTCGATGTCGCCGACACTGGTGTTCGATGCCGACGGCAAGCTGCAGGCCGTGCTCGGCTCGGTAGGCGGTTCGCGCATCATCACTTATGTCGCAAAGTCGCTGGTTGCGATGATCGACTGGGGAATGAGCGCGCAGGAAACCGCAGACCTCGCCAACTTCGGCAGCCGGGGACGGGGATTCGAGGTGGAAATCGGCTACGATGCGTTGTGGCAGGGGCTGAAAGTCAAGCCGTTCGGGCATCGCGTCGTTCCCGATTTGATGACGTCGGGCACGCATATCGTTGTCTTGAAGCCCGACGGATCGCTGGAAGGGGCCGCCGACCCGCGCCGCGAAGGCGTGGCGCGCGGGCGGTAAGCGCTGAAAAACGACAAGGATACGCTTTGGCAGCTTCGGCAGGTGAAACCGTGAAGACGCGTGAGGCCTCGATTACGGTCGCTGGTGCGGGCGTGCTCGGCTTATGGCAGGCGCTGACCCTTGCCCGGCGGGGCTATCGCGTTCGCCTTGTCGACCGCAATTGCGATCCGCTGGCGAATTCGGCGAGCAGTTACGCGGGGGCGATGATCGCACCTTATTGCGAGGCTGAAGCCGCACCTCGCGTCGTTCTCGAGCATGGTCTTGAGGGGCTCGCGGCGTGGCGGGCAACCTATCCGGGGCTCGTCAACAATGGCACGCTTGTCATCGCGTCGTCCCGGGACCGATCCGATCTCGACCACTTTCGGCGCATGACGCAGGGCCACGCCAACTGTGACGCGGCGGCCATCGCCGAACTGGAGCCCGATCTTGGACGGCGCTTTCCGGCAGGTCTCTACTTTGCCGACGAAGCGCACATGACGACGCCGGATGCGCTGTCTTTCCTCCTCAAAAGCGTGCGTGAAGCGGGCGGCGAGGTTCACTTCGGGGTGGATCTGCCGGTTTTCGAAAGCGAATTCGCAGATGCAAGCGGCATCCTGATCGATTGCCGGGGGATGGCCGCGCGGGGCCAATTGCCGGGATTGAGGGCGGTGCGCGGCGAAAGGGTTATCGTGCGCACCAAGGAAATATCGCTCAATCGGCCGATCCGCCTCCTGCATCCGCGTCACCCGATCTACGTGGTGCCGTGGGGCGATCAGAGGTTCATGGTGGGGGCAACCGTGATCGAGAGCGAGGACGCCGGCCCGATTTGCGTGCGATCGATGCTCGAACTGCTCGGGACGGCCTACGCGCTCAGTCCGGCCTTTGCGGAAGCCGAGATCGTCGAAGCCGGAGCGGGCGTGCGGCCGGCTTTCGATGACAATGTGCCGCGCGTGAAGGTTGAAGGCGGCGGGCGGGTGTTGCGGGTGAATGGCGCATACCGGCACGGATTCCTGCTGGCGCCGGTGCTGGCGGGGTGTGTTGCGGGCGTTCTTGACGGGTCGGCCATGTCGCATCCGCTTGTCCACGTCAGCGACGAAAGCGCACGGCCTTTGCGCAACGCGGGTGAGGTGATATAGGCCTGGACCGGCTTCGCGCGGTCTATGAGGCCTCTGTCCCACCTTCCCGGTGCGGACTGCCGCGCAGCCAATTCGTATTTCTGACCGCAGGAGGTTCGTCATGGCTCTGAGTCTCGTCTCAGGCGAGCAGGGAATCGCACTCACATTCGATGATGTGCTGTTGGTGCCCGGCGCCTCCGAAATCATGCCCGGAGCAGCGCAGGTCGCTTCGAAAGTCACCAAGTCGATTTCGGTCAATATCCCGATCCTGTCTTCGGCGATGGACACCGTGACGGAAGGGCGACTGGCAATCGCGGTGGCGCAGGCCGGCGGCATCGGCGTCTTGCACCGCAACCTGGAGCCGGAAGAACAGGCCCGGCAGGTGGCGATGGTGAAAAAATACGAATCGGGCATCGTGCTCGATCCGGTCACCATCGAACCCGATGCGACCCTGGCCGAGGCCCTCGATCTGATGGAGACGCATCAGATCTCAGGGGTGCCGGTGGTGGAAAAGAAGAACAGCGACGATCCCAAGGGGCGGCTTGTCGGCATTCTCACCAATCGCGATGTGCGGTTCGCGTCCAATCCCGATCAGCCGGTGTTCGAGTTGATGACGAAGGACAACCTCGTCACCGTGACGCGCTCCGTGGAGCAGGAGGGAGCGCGCAGGCTCCTGCACCAGAACCGGATCGAGAAGTTGCTGGTCGTCGATGAAGACTACCACTGCGTGGGTCTCATCACGGTCAAGGACATCGAGAAGGCGCAAAAGCACCCGAGCGCGTGCAAGGATCAGGCAGGCCGCCTCAGGGTGGCGGCCGCGACAAGCGTCGGTGACGACGGGTTCCGGCGCGCCGAACTCCTCGTCGACGCGGGATGCGATCTCATCGTCGTCGACACCGCGCATGGGCATTCGAGCCGCGTTCTGGAAATGGTGGCGCGGATCAAGAAGCAGTCGAATGCGGTGCAGGTGATTGCCGGAAACGTGGCGACCGCCGATGCTACGCTGGCGCTGATCGATGTGGGCGCGGATGCCGTCAAGGTCGGGATCGGCCCCGGTTCGATTTGTACGACGCGCATCGTTGCCGGCGTCGGGGTGCCGCAACTGACTGCGATTTCGGATTGCTCGGATGCTGCCCGCAAGCACGGTGTGCCCATCATCGCCGATGGCGGCATCAAGTTTTCGGGCGACATCGTCAAGGCGCTGGCTGCGGGTGCCGACTGCGTGATGATCGGTTCGCTGCTCGCGGGTACCGACGAAGCGCCGGGCGAGACCTATCTCTACCAGGGGCGGACCTACAAGTCCTACCGGGGCATGGGATCGGTCGGCGCGATGGCGCGCGGCTCGGCGGATCGCTACTTCCAGGCGGAAGTCCGCGATACCCTGAAACTGGTGCCGGAAGGGATCGAAGGGCAGGTCCCCTACAAGGGGCCGGTGGATGGCGTGCTGCACCAGCTCGTCGGTGGGTTGCGCGCCGGCATGGGATATGTCGGGGCGAAGACGCTGGAAGATCTCCGCAATCGTGCGAAGTTCGTGCGGATTTCTCCGGCGGCCATGCGCGAAAGCCATGCGCACGGGGTTTCGATAACCCGCGAGAGCCCCAACTATCCAGGTGTCGGATAGTGTGATGAGGCAGGAATTCGCATATCGATATCCGCGGCCTCCGGGCGAATTCCTGCCTCTGAATCACACTAGCAACACTATAATTCTAGTGAGGTTTACGGATCAGAAGTTCGTTTCGCCGGGCGCTTCATATTAAACAACGAACTTCTGATCCACCTCACTAGGTTTCTTTAGTGCTTGACCGGGTGGGAAGCTCGACGCGTTGAGCCTCTCTTCGGGAGGAATCGATGCGTGTGTCGCAATTTCTTGTCATCGTTCCGGTGCTGGCGCAGGCGCTACTCGGCATTGCCGTGGCAGGCCTGCATTTCTACCGGGAATGGCGCAGTGCGGCGGGCGATCGGCTCAGCGCTCTATACAGGGCGCAATTCGAGCTACCCGTTCTGTTCTACGCGGGCAGTCTTTTTGCCTACGCGATGCGGATCGTCGATGAGCGGGTGCTGTTCTTCGCAATGCTGTTCGTGCTGGCGCAGCTGGCGGGTTGCCTGGCGGGGCTATTGTTCGAAAGCGACAATGCCGCGGCGGCAGCCAGTCTCTTGTCGGTTTTGGCAGCGGCAGGTCTATGGGCCATGATCGGCCTCCACTTCTTCAATTCGGGCTTCTAAGGAAAAAGATGAGACCGGGCGCAAGGATCAGGGCCGCAATCGAGGTCCTCGAAGACATCGCCGTCAATCACCGGCCGGCCTCGACGGCGCTGGCCGACTGGGGGCGGTCGCACCGCTTTGCGGGCTCGGGAGACCGTACCGCGATCGGCACCATCGTATTCGACGCGCTCCGCAACAGGAACTCGTTTGCCTGGAAGATGAGGACGGATGCGCCGCGCGCTCTGGCGCTGGCGGCGGCAGGCGAGGCGCTGGGGCTGTCGCTTGAAGACTTGCAGCGCAACGCGGATGGGTCGGAGTATTCGATTGCGCCGCTGAGCGACGAGGAAGTCGAAGGCCTGAATCGCGCCGTTTCCGATGAGGTTCCGCTTGAAGTTGCCGGAGATCTGCCGGAATGGCTCGCGGCTTCGTTCGAAAAGACGTTCGGCGCTCGGGCCGGGGAAGAGGGCCGCGGGCTCAGTCAGCGCGCGCCGATCGACCTCAGGGTCAACGCGCTCAAGGCGACGCGGGAAAAGGTTTTGAAGGCGTTCGAGAAGTTCGCGGCCGTGCCGACGGCGTTGTCGCCACTCGGAGTGCGCATCCCGCCTCCGAAAGGGGCTGCGAAATCGCCGAACGTGGAGGCCGATACCGCACACGGAAAGGGCTGGTTCGAAGTCCAGGACGAGGGCAGCCAGCTCGCCGCACTCATTGCCGGGGCGGGGCCGCGCGAACAGGTGCTCGACTTTTGTGCCGGGGCCGGTGGCAAGACGCTCGCCATGGCGGCGGGAATGCAGAACACCGGGCAGATCTATGCCTATGACAGTTCGCGCAGCCAGCTCCGGCCGATCTTCGAGCGGTTGAAACGGGCGGGTGTGCGCAACGTCCAGGTGATGGAAGCCGGCGATGAAGAGATGCTGGCCAATCTCGCGGGGAGGTTCGATCTCGTGCTGGTCGATGCGCCCTGTACGGGATCGGGGACCTGGCGGCGGCGGCCGGATGCGAAGTGGCGCCTGAAGCCGGAGGCGCTCGAACTGCGTATCGCCGAACAACGCGCGGCGCTGGCCTCTGCGGCGCCGAGCGTGAAGCCGGGCGGGCGGCTCGTCTACGTCACCTGTTCGGTGCTTGACGAGGAAAACGGCGGACAGGTCGCGGCCTTCCTTGCCGAGCATCCGGAGTTCAGTCTGTCGCCGGTTGGCGAACATTGGGTGGCGCGGATCGGCGGTGCGTGCCCGGTATCGGCTGATGGTGCGACCGAAACGATGCTGTTGACGCCGGCCTCGCATGGAACGGACGGATTCTTCATCGCGGTTCTGAAACGCCAGGTCGATTGATCGAATGGGGGAGACGATCGAATTGGCGGACGGCCGGCGTTTCGGTCTTGCGCGTTTTGGCGCACCCGATGGCCACCCGGTCCTGGCATTGCACGGCGCGCCGGCTTCGCGGTTGATGTTCGACGTTACCGATGAAACGGCCAAAGGGCTGGGGATGACGCTGTTCTGTCCGGACCGGCCCGGCTACGGTCTGACGCCGCTTGATGAGGCGCCCACGCTTCACGGCCGGACCGACGATTTGATAGGAATTGCCGATGCGTTGTCGCTGAAGCGTTTTTCTGTTCTCGGGGTATCAGGCGGTGGACCCTATGGGGTGGCGCTGGCCGCGCGCCTTGGCGACAGGATTGCCGGGCTGGGGCTGGTCAGTCCGCTGGGGCCGGTCGCACAGTTCCATGAGGCGAAAGCAGCCGGACTTGTCGACGACAACCACAAACCGATGTCGCGCGGGCACCATATCTTCTTTCTCGACCTGCCGAAGCATCGTGGCGTTCTGTCGTTCCAGGCCGGGCTCAGCGCACGGGTGTTCAAGACGGCGCCGCATCTGTTTGCAAGGATGTTTGCCTGGAGTCTCAGTGCTGCGGATAGCAAAGTCCTGCAGCAGCCTCACGTGCAGGAGAGCCTGATCGGGATGACGCTGGAGGCGCTGCGGCAGGGGGTCGAGGGCGGGCTTTCGGATCTCGAAGTGTTTTCGCAACCCTGGCCGGTAGCTTTCGAGGCAATCACCGCGCCGTCGATCCTCTGGCAGGGGACGGCGGACCAGATCGTGCCGTCGGCGGTTTCAGTGTGGCTTTCCGGACTCATCCCCAACTGCCGCCTGGAACAGCTTGAAGATTGCGGGCATTTCTGGGTTTACGATCATCTCGAGGAGGTTCTCGGCGGCCTGTTGGAGATTTCGAGCGGCGGCACTTGAACAACCCAGTTGATCGCTGCGGGGGGCAGTTCGTCCACCGGGCGGTGAGAGGATGAGGCATCAAACTATCGGGATCGTCATGCGAAGATATATTTCCCTCATCGTGTTTCTGCTCCTGACGACGCTCGTGGCGTCGTTTGCGGGGGCGTTCATGCCGGGCGAATGGTATCAAGGGTTGCAGAAACCGGATTGGACGCCGCCCAATTGGCTGTTCGGGCCGGTGTGGTCGGTTCTCTACCTGTTCATAGCGATCGCCGGATGGCTTGTTTGGCGGGCAAAGGGGCTCGGTCTGGCGCTGTTGATCTGGTTCATTCAGCTGGGGCTCAACGGCGCATGGTCCTACCTGATGTTCGGAGAACACGACATTTCCAGCGCGATGATCGATCTGGGATTGATGTGGGTTGCGATCGTCGCGTTCATGGTGACCTCCTGGCGGCTCAGCAGACTGGCGGTGATCCTGTTCGTGCCGTATCTCATCTGGGTGAGCTTTGCCGGTGCGCTGAATTTCGCATTGCTACAATTGAATTCGTGAACGGTTGCCGGAGAGAGCCTTGCCTTGACGGCGGCCTGGGGCGGTGATCTACGGGGCGATCCCTATTATCGGCGGAAAGCCAGGAGACTTCGCGCGCAATGACGAACAACGTTCTCATAATAGATTTCGGCAGTCAGGTGACGCAGCTCATCGCCAGGCGCGTGCGCGAGGCGGGTGTCTACTCGGAGATCGTACCGTTCAATCAGGCCGAGGCAGCCCGTGATCGGCTCGATCCCAAGGCGGTGATCCTGTCGGGCGGGCCGGCGAGCGTGACGGAAATGGGAACGCCGAGGGCGCCGGAGTGGGTGTGGTCGTCGGGGTTGCCGGTGCTCGGCATCTGTTATGGCCAACAGACGATGGTGGCGCAGCTCGGCGGCGGCGTCGAAGCGGGTCATTCCCGCGAGTTCGGCCGTGCCGAGATCGAGGTAAAGGCACCATGCCGGCTGTTTGAGGGTGTCTTGGACGTCGGAGCGCGCGATCAGGTGTGGATGAGCCACGGCGACCGCGTGACCCGACTGCCGGACGGATTTTCGGTCGTTGCCGTGTCAGAGGGCGCTCCGTTCGCGGCGATCGCCAATGAGGAACGGCGCTTTTACGGCGTCCAGTTTCATCCCGAAGTCGTGCATACGCCGCGCGGAGCGCAGCTGATCTCGAATTTCGTGCACAGGATCGCCGGGCTGCCGGGCGACTGGACGATGGCGCACTTCAGGTCGAGCGCAATCGAGGCGATCGGTTCGCAGGTCGGGGACGCGAAGGTGATCTCGGGGCTGTCGGGCGGGGTCGATTCGGCGGTCGCCTCGGTGCTGATCCACGAAGCGATCGGCGATCAGCTCACCTGCATCTTCGTCGATCACGGATTGTTGCGCGCAGACGAGGCACAAGAAGTCGTCGAGATGTTCAAGGGTGCCTACAATATCCCGCTGGTGCATGTGGATGCGCGCCAGCGGTTCCTATCGGCGCTTGAAGGGGTCGAGGATCCCGAAAGGAAGCGCAAGATCATCGGCGGCCTGTTCATCGATGTGTTCGAAGAGGAAGCCGGCAAGCTGGGCGGCGCGGACTATCTGGCTCAGGGCACGCTTTACCCCGATGTCATCGAGAGCGTCTCATTTACCGGCGGACCTTCGGTGACGATCAAGTCGCACCACAACGTGGGGGGATTGCCGGAGCGGATGAATCTGAAGCTCGTCGAACCACTGAGGGAGCTGTTCAAGGACGAAGTCAGGGAACTCGGCCGGGAACTGGGTCTGCCCGAACGGTTCGTCGGGCGGCACCCATTTCCGGGGCCGGGCCTTGCCATTCGCATGCCGGGCGGCGTTACGCCGGAAAAGCTCGAAATTCTGCGAAAGGCCGACCGGATCTATCTGGAAGAGATCCGCAACGCCGGGCTCTACGACAAGATCTGGCAGGCGTTTGCGGTACTGCTGCCGGTCCGTACCGTCGGAGTGATGGGCGATCAGCGGACCTACGACTACGTGTGTGCGCTGAGGGCCGTGACTTCGATGGATGGCATGACGGCGGATTATTTCGATTTCAGCCATGAATTCCTCGGCCGGGCCAGCACGCGGATCATCAACGAAGTCAATGGGATCAATCGCGTCGTCTACGATATTACCTCGAAGCCGCCCGGGACTATCGAGTGGGAATGATGCGGCCGGTCCGATAAAGCCTGCGGCGGGCAATCAAGGTGATTGCAAGACAAGTTTTAAGCGACAATCCAGCCACACCGATTCTTGTCGAATAGAGACTTGTTCGGGCCGACTGCTTGATTCGTATAGGTCGTTTCTGCAAATGTGCCGCCCGAGTTGGAGCCGTAGGTTAGCCAGTGAGGGGCGAATACTATGAAACGTTCTGTGGAATTTGGTTTGTTTGCAGTCGCTGCGGCCGTTGGTGGGGCTGCCTTTGTCCCGTCCGCCCAGGCGCAAAGCCTGCCTGACCTCATTATCGAGGCGAAAGATTCCGAGCTCAGGTTCGTGAGCTGCAATACTTCCGATCCGCTGGTCGAAGGGCGTATCGTGATCCGCAACGCAGGCGATGGCGATGCAAACCTGCGGGCTGCAGACAACCTGCTGCGCAGCTTCGTTGCGGTTTACAATCCCGAGAATATCGACCTGATCGAAAAGGATACGCGCCGTACCAAGATCGAGCCGCGCGAGCAGCGGCAGGTCGAAATCTCCATGGGTAAAGGGGCGGTGAAGACCGGCCGCAACTATAACGGTTTCTCGGGAAGCACCGCGGGATCGCTGCCGTCGGATGCGGATGCGCTGAAAAAGGACAAGGATCTCGCACGGCTGGTCCAGCAGTTCCTGCGCGACCGCGCCTATTCGGTGAGTGTCGACGGTGACTGGGGATCGGGCTCGAAGCGTGCGCTGTCTGCTTTCCAGAAGACACAGGGCCTGCCGGGCAACGGCGACTGGAATGAGGAAACCGCGACGCGGATGGTGTCGCTGATCCCGGATCTGAAGCCTTCGGCCGGCAATATCGTCAACGACAAGGGCGAGACGCAGATCACCGTTTTCGCAGTGGTCGACCCCTATAATCTCATCGATGAAACCAACGAGAGCAACAACCTGGTCAAGTACACGGGCTGGCTCAAATGCAGTAACTGACGAGCTGCCGGCGTCGGTATAGCCTGCACGATATTCGGCCACTGCGGAAACGCGGTGGCCGTTTTTCGTTGAGCGCCAGGATCATGCGCGGGTATGCCAAGCGACCAAACGGCGGGCGGCTTCGGCGATGTCGGCGGTCGAGCGGGCGTAGGAAAAGCGTACGAATCTGTCACCTCGGACGGGGTCAAAGTCGATTCCGGGCGTGATCGCGACGCCTGCCTCGTCAAGAATGCGGCGTGCGAGTTCCGGGCTGGAAAGTCCGAACCCGGTGACGTCGCAGTACAGGTAGAAGGCACCGTCGGCAGGGACGATGTCGGCGAAGCCGGCTTTCGGCAACTCACGCAATAGAAGAGCGCGGTTTTGCGCATAGGTGCGCTTGTTAGCTTCGAGTTCGTCACGGCCTGCCATGGCGCCGAGGGCTGCTGCCTGGGAGGCTGCCGGCGCACAAATGAAGAGATTCTGGGCCAGTCGCTCGAAGACGCGGATGAACCGTTCGGGCACGACCATCCAGCCGACCCGCCAGCCGGTCATCGAGAAGTATTTCGAGAACGAGTTGATGACGATGGCGTCGTTCGAATACGACAGGGCGGTTGCCGCGGGCATGCCGTAGGTCAAACCGTGGTAGATCTCATCGGAGACGAACCATAGGCCGAGGCGGTTGCAGACTTCGAGGAGTTCACCCAATCGGCCGGGTTCCAGCATGGTGCCGGTCGGGTTGGCGGGGGAGGCCACCAGAAGTCCAGCCAGTGCATTTTGCTTATGGGCGTTTTCGATATCCGCTGCTGTCGGCATCCAGCGTCCGGCCGCAGTTGTTTCGATCAGCTCCGGTGCGAGGTCGAGGGTTCTGAGAATCTGGCGGTAACAGGGGTAGCCTGGTGATGGCAGAGCAACCCGGGCGCCGGCGTCGAACAGTGCGGTGAAGGCCAGGATGAAGGCGGCCGATGAGCCGGAGGTGACGATGACACGGGCGGGGTCGAGGTCAACGTTGTAGGATTCGCCGTAGTGTAGGGAGATGGCGTGGCGCAGAGGATCGCTGCCAAGGGCCAGGGTATAGCCGAGATTGTCGTTTTCCAGGGCATCGCGCAGGGCATCGCGGGCCGTCCTGGGTGCCGGTGTGCCGGGCTGGCCGACTTCCATATGGATGATATGGCGGCCCTGGCGTTCCAGGGCTGCTGCCTCGTTCATGACATCCATGACCATGAAACCGGCGATGTCGCTGCGGCTGGAAGTCGACAGGGGTTGCGCCGCTGTGGCCGCAACGTCGAGGGTTGTGGGTTCTGGAGTGAGCTTGTCTGGCATATGGTTGGTTTCCGGTTGAACGAGCCGCATTGCCCGCGACAGATCGCCGGGCAGCAAGTCGAGCGGTTCAGTATGCTCCAAAGGGGCAGCTAAGACATTGCCTGCAATGAGATTTTTGTTTTGTGGCGAAGATTGAGCCGGTGCGAGGCTTCGTCGGCCATTTCGTCATGCTCGCGCCTCAATATCACCCATTCTGCTATAGCGAAAAGGTTTGCCCGGTTCTGAAGCAGTCTTGCGACTGCGACGCTTGGTTCCGCAAGTGCCTCGGCCGTGACACTGGGGAACTGCTTAGCTTGTGTTAGGGATTGACTAACGCTTGACGAGCTTCGCGCGGAATCAAGCGCTCGATCCGGAACATTCGCGTAAACGTCAACGCGGGTGCGTTGACGCTGACATGGGCCGACATTACGGTCGCGTCGGTCCGCAAAAGGTAAATACGCGGCACAATGGCAACTGATGCCGTGAGGCGCCGGGAAACATCAACGCCGGTTTGGCAAGCTGCTACCGGTCCAGCGGGCGTCGCTCCGTCGAGCAAGGATGCTGGGCCAAATCAGGGAAAAATACCAGATGATGTTCACTGGGCTTTCGAGACGCGTTGCTCGCGGGCTGATGGCCGTCATGGCGGTCGTCATTGCCGCAAGTGCTCTGGTTTCGGGTATGAGGCCAGCTCTTTCGCAGGGGCTGCCGCTTATTCGGGACAGTGAGATCGAAGCGCTTCTGAACGATTATGCACAACCCATCTTCAGGGCATCGGGTCTCGGGTCGGGTCGCATCACGATGCGCATCGTTCGCAACGATGCGTTCAATGCGTTCGTTGTCGATGGCGGGAACGTATTCGTTCACACCGGCCTGCTGATGCAGTCGGATACACCCAACCAGGTGATCGGCGTCATCGCGCACGAAGCAGGTCACATCGCCGGTGGCCATATGGCCGCGCTGCGCCATCGAATCGCCAAGGACCAGACCCGCGCCCTGCTTTTGCAGATCCTGGCAGCAGGGCTGATGGCGGGCGGTATCGCCGCCGGTGACCGCGACGTCACTGCCGCAGGCGGGGCAGGATTGTCGTCGGGGCCCAACTTCGTCATCCGCTCGCTGCTGGCCGAGCGGCGTTCGCAGGAATCGGCAGCCGACCAGTTCGGTCTCAGGGTGCTCGATGCTACCAAGCAGTCCGGGCGCGGCATGCTCGAGACGTTCGAGCGGTTTGCGCAGCAGGAATACATTTCCGACACCTACAAGGATCCGTTTGCCCGCAGCCACCCTGTGGCCACCGACCGTCTCAACCAGTTGCGCCGCGCTGTCGAAGGCAGCCGGTACTATGCGAATTTCGATTCGCCGCAGTTGCAGCTTCGCCACGACCTGATGCGCGCCAAACTGTCGGGATACCTCGAATCGCCGGCCATCGTGCTCAACCGGTACCCGATGACCGACAAGTCGCTTCCGGCTCGATACGCACGCGGCATCGCGCGCTATTTCCAGGGTGGGAGGGACGGCTTGCAGGCTGCGCTTGCGGAAATCGATCAGTTGGTCAATGAGCGCCCCGATTACGCCTACTTCTGGGAAGTCAAAGGCGACCTGCTGATGCGCTCAGGCAAATCGGTCGAAGCCATCCCGTTCCTGCGCAAGGCAATTTCGCTGGCGGGAAAGAAGAACGACACGCTCATGCAGGTGCAGCTTGCGACAGCCCTGCAGAATACCGGACAGAAGGCGTCGGTTGGGGAATCGATAAAACTGCTGAAGGCGTCGCTGATCGAAGACCCCAATCCGCGCGCCTATCGGCTGCTTGCGGCGGCCTACTACAATCAGGGCGACCGGCCCAAGGCGGATGCGATGACGGCGCAGGCCTACTATTTCGAAGGTAATATCGACCAGGCGCAGATCTTCGCCAAGCGCGCGCAGCGGGCGCTCAAGGCCGGCTCCCCGGAATGGATCAAGAACGAAGACATCATCAAATACGAACCGCCGCGCGGGTAATGCCGTTCAGCATCGGTTACTTTTTCGTGCAACAAAATCGCCTATATGCTACGGGCCGATCGACCTGAATCCGCTACACTAGTGTTCCGACTCTGACATATGGTTCCCTGCCGGGAACCTGAATGTCAGCCCGGAACACTAGGCAACCTTTTGATTGTGTTCTGGATTCACAAACATTTGACGACCTCCACCCGGGACTCAAATGTTTGATCCAGAAC
>JAHJSN010000108.1 GCA_018830445.1 Alphaproteobacteria bacterium
AGCCGCGCCTCCGGCACGAGGGCGGCCATCCAGGGCGAATTTCGCAGGCCGTCACGGATGCCGCCCCTGGATGGCCGGTTCAAGACCGGCCATGGAGTGGGTCGGTTAGCCGCCGTTCCGGTGCTAACGGGATAGGCATGTCCTAAAGTCGTGTTGGGCTTTTTCACTAACCAACACTTCCTTTGCTCAACACGGGCTTGCACCGTGTTGACGAAAAAAGTCGTGTTGGGCTAGTTATCTCCGTCGAAGAGGTCGCCGAGGGGGCCGAGGACCGAGCCTTCGCCGGCTCCGCCGGTGGGACCCATATTGGCGAGGACGCGCCCGGCGAGGCGGGAGAACGGAAGCGATTGCAGCCAGATTTTGCCCGGGCCGCGCAGGTGAGCGAAGAAAACTCCTTCACCGCCGAAGATCATCGATTTGACCGACCCTGCCCGCACGATGTCGAAGTCGACAGTCGACGTCATGGCAGCCACGCAGCCGGTGTCGACGTGGAGTTCCTCGCCCGGCGCAAGTTCGCGTTCGATGACAGCTCCGCCAACGTGGATGAATGCAAATCCGTCGCCTTCGAGTTTCTGCATGATGAAGCCCTCGCCGCCGAACAGGCCCGTCATGATGCGCTTCTGGAAGTGCAGTCCGACGGAGACGCCGCGGGCAGCGCACAAGAAGGCATCCTTCTGACAGATGAGCGTGCCGCCGAGATCGGCCAGATGGAACGGCATGACGGTGCCGGGATAAGGAGCGGCGAATGCGACGCGCGCCTTGCCCTGACCCTGATGGGTGAAGACCGTCATGAACAAGCTTTCGCCAGTCAGCAGGCGCTTGCCCGCCCCCATGATCGAACCGAAAATTCCGCCCTGTTGTTTGGTGCCATCGCCGAAGATCGTATCCATGTGGATACTGACGTCCTTGAACATCATGGCGCCGGCTTCGGCAATCGCGCTTTCGCCAGGATCGAGTTCGATTTCGACGAACTGCATTTCCTGGCCCTTGACCTCGAAATCGATGTCGTCGGCAACGCCGGGGCGGCGGCGGTGCACGGTGGAGCCGAAGCTCGGGACGGATTGGGACATCTTTGGGTCTCCTTCATATCTTGGTCTCGGTCCCAGTTGACGGAGAATATGTAGCTTTTCCATCAAGCTGCGCCGGCCTAATTGCGGTATCCGACCAGCCGAAGGGCTGCGTCGTAAAAAAATCACTCGGCGTGATTTTTTGGGGTTGATTTCCGGCGAATCGTTACCCGTCACATGATCTTCATGCGAGTGGGCTAATGAAGCCTCCGGGATTGGCTGCCCCCGCTCGGGAACCGGAGCGGTTCGTGGGTGGTACGGCCAGCTTCCTATCGCGTGGTACAGCCCGTTTGCCCTTACTCCGGCGCCACCCGATGAGGCCAGCTGCATATACGAAACCGGTGCATCCCCGCTGCCGGATTCGGATTTGGCTGGCCTCTTTTTTTTCGCCCGCCGGATTTCTCGACGGCGTATGCGCATGGTGAAATGCAGGAATAGCCTGTGGGTTGGCCTTGGCGGGGCGACCGAATTGATTCCCAATCATCGATGACTCGCTTAAGAGCTTCATGCGGTGAGGAAGAGGGCTGGGATGACGATCCTGATTGGTGCGGCCACTGTGTTGCTGCTGGCGGTCTATATAGTTTTGATCCTGTCTTACCACTGGCGCGGCTCCAAGCAGTTCGTCGTGGATGAACTGCCTGATCTGCCGAAGCCTTTCGGTTACAAGATGGCTTGGCTTGCGGTCAGGACCGATGACGGAGAAGAACTCGCCCGTGCCATCGGCCTCAGCAACTTTATGGCGGCCAACTGGAATTCAGGAATCGGGACGGTCTACGACGATGCGCTGGGCGGTTCCTATGTCTACATCACGCCAACCATCGACGGCTGGACATTCGTCGTCGGTTTGGGGCTGCCTCATCCGGTTGGTGTCGCTTTTATCGACAAGCTCACTCCGCTGTTGATCTCGCTCGGCGGTAAATACACAGAAGTGCAGTACTTTTTCACCTATCCGCTGATCGACTTCTTCGCATGGGCGCGGATGAAGGACGGCAAACTGGTTCGCGCATTCGCGGTCAACGACGAAGGCGTGGTGTGGAACAAGGGCCGGATCAGCAAGGAGGAACGCGCGCTGGGTCTCAGGCTTTTCGAATTGCGCGGGGTGCGTGGTCGCAGTGGCGATGCGGGCGGGGAACTGGTGCTCTATCCCACCGAAGATCACGTTCTGCAGATCGCCAATGGCTGGGGGATCGACCCGACCCGATTAGAGGAAACGGGCTCTGGAGAAGGTCGCGGTTTCATCGCCAAAGTGCCAACAGCGTGGTGCGCGGAGAGGAGCCAGAAGCGGGCTGCGTAAGCGTTGTTGCGCAGGCGCCCGGCGGATCCTCCTGAACATTAAATACATGCCTATCCCCTTAAAACCGGCGCATCGTATCTTGGCTGTCCGGCGCAATTGGACAAACAACTCCATGGCCGCCCGTCGTGGCGAAGCCGCGCCTCCGGCACGAGGGCGGCCATCCACGGCGAATTTCGCAGGCCGTCACGGATGCCGCCCCTGGATGGCCGGTTCAAGACCGGCCATGCAGTGGGTCGGTTAGCTGCCGTTCCGGTGCTAATGTTCTGGATCAAACATTTGATTCCCGGGCGGAGGTCGTCAAATGTTTGATCCAGAACACAATCAAAAGGTTGCCTAGTGTTCCGGGCTGACATTCAGGTTCCCGGCAGGGAACCATATGTCAGAGTCGGAACACTAACGGGATAGGCATGCATTCAATAAGCCGGGCGCATCGGCTGGCCGCTGACGATAGCGGGTACGTCAATTGTTGGCGCGTGATTGTCAGGCTGCTGCCGTCAAGTCAACGGCGAGGGGAGCCTGCGTCGGGAACGCGATGACAACGGCGCTCGAAGTCATTTCGACGGCGGGCTTCGATGCCGATTTTAGCCCGCGACTGAATTGCGGTACGGGCCGGCCAGCAGGCTTGCCAGCACGTGTTCTTGTTGCGACGAGTTTCGGCCGGTTCATCCGCGTGTTGACAGCGAGACGGGCGGCAAGGCGCATTTCACGGGCCTTGTTCCAGTCGGGCGACTTTTTCAATTGAATCGGCGCCAGACTAACGGCGATTTCGGTTTTTTCACCAGCGCTGGCAGTGGCCGTGGCGTTCAGGCTGTTGCGTCGGTTGCTCGGTTGGCCAGTAAAGAGTGCCAGAAAGGATGCAAACCATCCGTTGCCGGCATCAGGCGATTTGGAAGACATGTGACAATTCCCACCCAATTCGGTCCCACCCGGGTCCATTCAATCCGTGGTCCTATAATGTAGGGGGAGGTGTTAAGAAGGTTTGAAACAGCGTTTGGTTTCTGGAATATTTTTGCGTTTCTTTTTCAGATTGCTTGCGCAAGTCGTCAAATTCCATCGGGTTTTACGATCTGCTTTTGCTCCGTGCTGAATATATCAGCCGGGCATGATTTGGGCACGGAATTATCTTGAGCGGACGATTTGTTATTGTCGCCAACGGGTGTTCGGAGTTGGCTTGCATCAAGCGAATACAACTTCAGGCAGCGGGCTTTCCGACAATTGCAGCCATTTGCAGGGCGATCATGCGGTCGAGAAACCCCTCGAATGGCACCGTGAATATACTGAGCCCGCGTGCGTCCTCGCTCCAGGCCTGTAGGCCGTCGGAAAAGCTTTCCGGCGGATCGGCCTCGCCTGCCAGTTCGCGGACGGTTGCCTGAAAAGCACTTTCACTCATGGGAATGAAGGGAATGGTGATCTTCTCGATTTCTCCTTGCGGACCAATGCGTGGGGCGTTGGTGACCGAAAAGCAGATGATGTGCCGGCCATCGCCGCACGTCGCAATGGCGCCGATGACGATCCGTGAGTCTTCGCAGTTCACAGGCGTTTTGTAAGTCCAAAGCTGACCGGCGGTGAATGTCATGCCGTTACCCTCGCAGTCCGCGACTGATAATCAAACCGAGTATTGATGCTGGAAGTTATACTTTGGCGGCGGATCGAACCAGCCGTACACCTCAATGAGATGTGGACTTAGCGCGCGCGGGACACCGCCGGTTTCCACGAAATGCCGCCCGGTCCCATCATTATAGGAGGCTCCTGGCTTGGAAGTTGCGTATCCGGGGCGACGGCAGGACTGCGCGGTTGTGCCGCCCGGCTTGGCCGGACGACTTCCACAGGCGCCGGGGATTCGATTGATCCGGTGGTTATTCTTGACGGTCCGGGAATGGCCCCCGCGGATGCTGGACGCACAGCGGAGCCACGCAATTTTTCTTCGTCAAAGGCGGCGGTGGCGGGTGGCTTGTCGGCGGGCGGGGCGGTGACGACGGGTAGGGGTTGGCCGTCTTGTGCAAGCAGGCGCGGGCCAGAGAAAACCGCGTCGTGGACGAGGTTCCAGAACCCGACGGCGTGCCAGAAGACGGCACCGGCGATAAAACCCATCATCAGATAGCCTGCGGCGGAGGCGCGTCGAGTGGGGTTGCGTGCTGGCGTGCTTTCGGGATCACGGGGGTGCTTGCGGTAGGCTGAGGGATGATCCGGCGCATAGGACGTGCGCCGATCGAATTCGTGTTCCGGTGCCGACTGCAGCGGCCAGGGTTGCCGGAGCGGCGCGTGCGGAGGCCGCGGCACGTGGGACGGAGCGCCGGGTTCGTGCTGGCCGGTGGTATCGTGAGCGGCGTAACCGGAGGGTCCCGGCGCGCTGTCGGTTGCGGCGGAGCGATCGGGAACGGGCGGCGGCCGGCGGTCCGTGCCAGGGTGGAATGTCGGCATCTCGTGCTCCCAAAGGACGGGCGTCCAGTTCGGATGCGCAGGAGCACCCGGATTCGCCCGAATCGATTTGGGGACAGTCTGCGAACAGGAGGCGTGGCGGACAAGACCTTGCCTGCGTCAGTGGGTCGTGATGTTTGGGCTGTCCACAGTTCGTGTGCTGTGGAATTGCGTTCGTTGCGGTTTCCCGCGCACGTGCATCGACGGTGCCGGGGATTTGGCTGCGGACCGGCACGATGCCGATTCGCAGCCAAGATGCGCGGTGGTAAACGTTGGGCGAGTGGATCTGGGCTTGCGGGTCGGAAGTGTCGACCCGGCGAAGCTTCGATCATGCGCGCCCGAGCTTGATGCGTACGCCAGGCGCGGGGCGTTCCATCAGAACTTCGCGCCGGAAACGGAACAGCTTTGCCGGGCGGCCTCCGGTACGCGTTTTTACCTCGCCGGTCGGTTCGACAAGCCCCGCCCCTTCGACAAGGCGGCGGAAATTCTGCTTGTGAAGATGCGGGCCGAGAATTGCTTCCACGTGCTTTTGCAATTCGAACAGCGTGAATTCCTCGGCCATCAATTCGAAAATCACCGGACGGTATTTGATCTTGCCGCGAACGCGTCCGATGGCGGTGGCAAGAATCCGGCGATGGTCGAATCGCATCGGCGCGCCGATCGGCGGTGCGCCCGAGCCGTTAGCGCCGGTTGCTTCCGGGCGGTCGCGGCGGGCTTCGGTGACGAGACCTGCCTCGTAGAGCAACTCGTAGCGCTCGAGAACCTTTTCTTCGTCCCAGGTCGAGCCGTCGAGGCCGAAGCAGATTGTTGCGCGCTGATGGCAGTCGAACGGTCGGGCCGGGGATTGGCGTGAATGCGGGCTTGCGGCCCACTTGCCGAGTTCTGGAGCAATCAGGCGGTCGATGATTTCGGGCCTGCCTTTGCGCCAGTCTTCCCAAGGGAAGAAGTGGTACCAGCTGCGCCAACCGCCAGATCGGAGATCTGCCACGTCACCGGCCCGGGTCAGCGCGAGATAGCCGATCGATACGATGTGCGGATTGAGGTCGCCGGGCTGGGCATGGCGGCCGCGGTCGCCGAACGTGTAGAGTTGTTCGACGTATCCTAGATCAATGCCGGTCTGTTCACTGACCCATGAGCGCAGGCCGATTTCCAGCGTGCGGTGATCGAGCGGCGAAAACGGGCCGAATGGCAGGCCTTCGGTCGCTCCGGATTTATCGGGCTTATCTCGCACAACGAATACGACCGGTTCATCGTTGGTGACCGATACGATTGCTGCATTAAGACCAATTTCGACGGCTGCAGTATCGAGGCGCAACCCGCGTCTCGAAGTTTCTGCGGCGTGAGATTCGGTAAACTCGGAACCAAGGTTCATGCTAGATGTCACAGCGACAACCTCCGTGCCGGCTGAGCAGCCCCAACAGGTGGGAATACCGGACCGGCCAGATATTCGATTACGCCCGCCGTTGGCGGCCTCCCCTCACGCAATCATCCCCCAAACGATTGATCTTTATCCGCTTTCCCGTCCGAGCTTCGGTGCCGCGCATAATTTTCTCTATGGGTGGATCATGGCGTTTTTCGGAACATTAAAAGTTCGAAATGAGAAAGGCAGTGTCGGGATTTCGCCATTTTTCGATTTGCCGGCGCTATGAGGCGAGGCTTTCGAAACGCAGAATAAAGCGCTTCTGGGCATCGCTGGCGGGCAGCGGCGCGAGGTTGCGAAGCTCAAATTGCAGGGCACTGCCGATGCCGTCGGGTTCGCCAAAAAACTCCAACGCCTCGGTGGAAGAAAAGCCCGCAAGGACGGTCGCCTCATAGAACGCGGCAATGCGGTCGGCGCGCTTGATCTCGGCGGCGACCGGATCGGGCAGGGCGGGGGGCAGGCCGAACCTTTTGTGGATGGCTTCCAGGAGGCGGATTTCGAATGACTTGTAGTTCAGTCCGATTGCGTTCTTGAACGGGGAGATCAGATCGCCGACGACGTACTCGGCGGCATCGTGAAGGAGGGCGGCAAGCTTCCAGCTCAATTCCCAATCTGGATTGCGTTCGGCGGCGATCGCCTCGACAACCAGGACATGCTGGGCAACCGACAGTGCGTGATCGCCGAGCGTCTGGCCGTTCCAGCGGGCGACGCGGGCAAGGCCGTGGGCGATGTCCTCGATCTCGATGTCTGCAGGCGCTGGATCGAGCAGGTCGAGGCGGCGCCCTGAAAGCATGCGTTGCCAGGCGCGCGGGGTGGCGGCGCCGGCGGCTGCGCTTGGCAGCCGGGATGGGGAGCGGAAGTTCCGATTCGTCATTTCGGCAGTCTAATCCGTCGCTGGAGATTCGCACATGGCTCGTGACGATGACAGGCGACGAGATGGTCGTTGACCATGCCGACCGACTGCATGAAGGCGTAGAGGGTCGTGGGGCCGACAAATCGGAAGCCGCGGGCTTTTAATTCTTTCGACATGCGTTTCGACAATTCGGTTTCGGCCGGGATCTCGGAGATGGACCTGAAGCGGTTCTGGATCGGCCGGCCGTCGACGAAGCCCCACAAGAACGCGGTGAAACTTTGCGTTCCCGATAGTTCGAGAAAGGCTTGCGCATTGAGCACCGCGGCATCGATCTTGGCGCGGTTCCTGACAATGCCGGTGTCGGCCATCAAGCGTGCGATGTCCCTTGCGTCGAAGCGGGCGAGCCGTTCGGCATCGAACCCGGCGAAGCCTGCGCGGAAATTTTCGCGCTTGCGCAGAATGGTGAGCCAGGAAAGCCCGGCCTGGAAGCCTTCGAGGATCAACTTTTCGAACAGCGCACTATCGTCAAGCTTCGGGACGCCCCATTCGGTGTCATGATAGTCGGCGTAGATACCGGCTTCGATGCCCGGCCACGGGCAGCGTGTGACGGATTGCTGCTGCTTCACCGGTTTGTTCGTTGGGGCATTCACGTTGCGGCCTCCGGACCGTCGTCGGGAAGGGCGAATGTGGCCCATGCGGGCAAGTGCAGTTCGATTGCTGTGTCGCCGGCCTTGAGCACTTCGCCCTTGCGGATCGCTTCGGCGGCGCGGTCGAGGCGCAGCAGCGCAAGGGCGCGATTGCCGGCAACGGTTCCCAGGGTGCCGATCAGCGAAGAGCCGCCGCGCACTTCGGTGCCGGTGTCAGGCAGTTGCGAGTTGGCATTGACCGGCACGACGCGCTTGCGGGCGGTGCCGCGATGCTGCATGCGGCTGACCACTTCCTGGCCGACGAAGCAGCCCTTGGTGAACGAGACGCCGCCAAGCTGGTCGTAGAGGGCTTCATGGGGGAAGGTGTCGCCGAGTGCGAAATCCTTGCCGGCTTCGGGGACGCCGAGGGCGACGCGGCGGGCGTCGTAGGATGGCTCGCTGGCGGCATCTGCGCCGAGGTCTTTGAGGACCGCGTCGGTGGCCATCGTCATCAGCAAGCGCGCGCCCAATTCGCGAAGCCGCGGGTCAACGAAGGCAACGCAATCGACGCGGTTCGCAATTGCATCCGAATTCGGGCCCCAGACGGCAGCGACGGTATAGTCGGCACTGGCATCGGTGATGTCGACGGCGGCGCGCAGCTTGTACATCAGCAAGCGTTTCATAAGGTCAGGAATTTGCGATTTGCCGGTTTCGATCAGATAGCCATCAGCGTGCGGGACGATGAAGAAATCGAACAGGATCTTGCCCTGCGGGGTCAGTAGGCCGGTATGAAGTGAGGTGCGATCCGAGGTGATGCTGTCCATATCGGCGGTGATGATGCCTTGCAGGAGCTTGCCGGCATCGGCGCCGGTTACGGCGATGACGCCGCGGTTGGGCAGCAGGGCGCTTTTCAGGTCGGACAAGATACCGCTCTCCTTTATTGTGGACCGGCCCTTTCGCATCGGGCGCCCTCGGGGTTACGTATGGGCGTTACGTATGGGCTTTAGGTATGCGGGGCATGGGCTGGGCGCAAGCCGCCTCTTTGCGGCGAGGGCTGCTGTTTAACGGGACATTACGCCATGGCACAGACTTTCGAGATTCTCATCAAGGGCGGCACGGTCGTCAATCACGATGGTGTGGGCCAGCGTGACGTCGGCATTTCCGACGGCCGGATCGTGGCGCTGGGCGACCTTGGCGGGCACTCGGCGGGCGAGGTGATCGATGCCAAGGGACTCACCATCATTCCCGGCGTGATCGACAGCCAGGTACATTTTCGCGAGCCGGGCCTGACGCACAAGGAGGATCTCGAATCCGGCAGCCGGGGGGCCGTTCTCGGCGGCGTGACGACGGTGTTCGAGATGCCCAATACCAATCCCAACACGACGACGCCGGAGCGGCTTGCAGAAAAAGTGGCTGCCGCTCATCACCGCATGTTCTGCGACTTCGCCTTCTATGTCGGCGGTACGGAAGACAACGTGGACGACATTCCGGAACTGGAGCGGCTGCCGGGCTCGGCGGGCATCAAGGTGTTCATCGGCTCGTCGACGGGGACGCTGCTGGTCGACAAACCCGACGTGCTCGACCGGATCATCCAGAAGATATCGCGGCGGGCGGCGTTCCATGCCGAAGACGAAGGGCGGCTCAATCAGCGCAAGGATCTGAGGGTGCCGGGCGATCCGGCCTCGCATCCGATCTGGCGGGACGAGTTCGCGGCGCTGATGGCGACGCGGCAACTCGTCGGGCTGGCCGAGAAGCACAACAAGCGCGTGCACGTCCTGCACATCTCGACTGCGGTCGAAATGGAATTTCTGGCGCATCACAAGGATTGGGCGTCGGTCGAGGTGACGCCGCATCATCTGACGCTGGTGGCGCCCGAGTGCTACGAGCGGCTTGGCACCTATTGCCAGATGAACCCGCCGGTTCGCGACGCGAAGAATCAGGCCGGGATCTGGGCGGGGATCGCAAACGGCGTGGTCGACGTTCTGGGGTCGGATCACGCTCCCCACACGCGCGAGGAAAAGGATCATGCGTATCCCGAATCGCACTCAGGCATGACGGGTGTGCAGACGCTGCTGCCGATCATGCTCGATCACGTGGCGGCTGGACGGCTGAGCATCGAGCGTCTCGTCGATCTCACCAGCCATGGTCCGCAGCGTTTGTTCGGTTTGCGGGGCAAGGGCCGTATCGCGGTCGGTTACGACGCCGACCTGGCGATCGTCGACTTGAAGCGGCAGGAGACGATCAGCAACGCGCAAGTCGCCAGCCGCGCGGGCTGGACACCTTATGACGGCTGCCAAGTGACCGGCTGGCCGATCGGGACGTTGGTGCGCGGGCGCAAGGTGATGTGGGACGGCGAGATCCTGGGTGTGGCGACTGGCGAAGCGGCGCGCTTCTATTAGGGCGCTAGTGTTCTGGCTCAAACATTTGATTCCCGGGTGGAGGTCGTCAAATGTTTGTGAATCCAGAACACAATCAAAAGGTTGCCTAGTCTTCTGGGCTGAGTGTTCCGGGCTGACATTCAGGTTCCCGGCGGGGAACCATATGTCAGAGTCGGAACACTAGCGCGGGCTCGAAATGAGGCCTGCCACAATTCATGCTGGCTGCGATGAGCCAACGTTCAGCGCGGTGGTTGTGCCGAGGCGGCAACGATAAGCCCGGCCGAGGGCCGGGCTTATGGCGTTTCATCGCAGGTGAGCGGACAGACAGGTCACTCAGTAATCTTGCTAACTGCGCTTCACGCCGAACATCTTGCCTTCGGGCGGCTTGATGAACAGGTTGGAGAGAGCGTTTTCGACATTGTCGGAGTTGAACTGGGGTTTGGTGCCCTCGAACTTGCATGAGGCCAGCACCTGCTCGACGATGAATTTCGGCTGGAAATACGCCAGCGGCGCGTCGGCTTCCCTGATGCCGCGGATGATCCGGTCGTAGACATCGTCCCACAGTTCAAGACCGTTCTTTTTGGCCATGCTTTCGAAGACCTTGCGGAAAATATCTTCCGGCGGCTCGACGGTTTCGAGCTTGTAGCTGATGCGGCGCTGGAAAGCGGGATCCATCAGATCGTCGGGATGCATGTTGGTCGAGAACATCACGATTTCGTCGAAGGGAATCATCAGGCTCTTGCCGGTGTGCAGCGTCAGGTAGTCGACGCGGCTGTTGAGCGGCACGATCCAACGGTTGAGGATGTCCTCGGGCTTGGCACGCTGGCGGCCGAAGTCGTCGATCAGGAAGGTGCCATTCATGGCTTTGACGTGGAGCGGGGCCTCGTAGAACTTGGCGACCGGATTGTATTTCAGATCGAGCATTTCGATCGTCAATTCGCCGCCGGTGATCACCATCGGGCGGTAGCATGCGACCCAGCGCGGGTCGATGCGGCTGCGGCGCAGGCTCGCGGCACCTTCCTGCCGCGGTGCGTTGGGCACGATCTGGTGAACGGTCGGATCGAACACCTTCATGATCTCGCCGTCGATTTCGACGCAGTACGGGACGTAGATGACGTTCTGGAATATCTTGCCGACGATCTCGGCGATCGTCGTCTTGCCGTTGCCGGCGGGTCCGTAAATGAGAATGGCGCTGCCGGAGTTGACCGCGGGTCCGAGCCGGCTGACGAAGCCTTCGGGCATCACCAGTCCGGTAAAGCCTTCCTCCAACTGCTCGCGGCTCACAACTTCGTTGCTGATGCGCTGGCGCAGGATGCGTTCCTGGTAGTCCTTGAGGGGAACCGGCGCAGGGCCGAAATATTGTCCGCGCTGTAACGCATCGACTGCCCATTCGCGCCCGGCACGCGTGAGCGTCATGCGCATTTCGCCCCTGGGTCCACTGGCTGAAGCCGCAGCGAGCGTCTCGATCAGTTTGCGTTCCTTGGCGGCCTGCAGGATCTGGTTGATCACCGAACTCGAAAGCTTCAGCGACTCCGCCAGCTGCGAACCGGTTTCGATGTTTTCCGAGTACATGCCCTTGATGGCCAGTTCGAGCAGGAATACCGGATCAATGCCGGTGTTCTCGATCATGGTCGGCACCTGCGGAGCATCGGCCAGGACTTCGTCGATCTGCTCCCTGGTCAATAGGCCGAGGGCAACGATGCTGTCACCGAGGCGGCCGCCATTGGCCATCTGGTGATTGATTGCCTGGTTGATCTGTTGTGTCGAAACCAATCCCTTGGCCACAAGGAGATTGCCAATATTCATAGTACCCACCCTCTCATGCCATCGTAAGTCTGGCGAACCGAGAACCGTCCACCCCGTATGGCAGCCATTAAAACGGCTGAAGGGTTAAAATATCCGCCGTCTGGATGTTTGATTTTTCCTAACAATCGGCGACCGGGGGCAATTCGCGGTGGGGATTGGCAGTTTGCGCCGGTCGCGATTTGATCGCAGTCTGGATTGCGGACCGATAGCTATGGTTTCGTGACGTATTGATGAAATGCACTGGAAATTTTGTGCCTGAGCACTTATGTTAAGAACGGTTAGCAATGCTCGAAACGAGCATATCAAGTTAACCATGCCGGCTTGACGGCAACGTAACGGCCCCTGGGTGGCGACGTAGGGCGCAACCCGTAAGACAGCTGCCCCGGATAACGGCCAATCAAGGTGGCCGCCGGGAGCTGTAAACTAGATATGCTCAAAATGAGCATAATTGCAAGAGGAGTTTCGCATGGCACATCTCGAGCCGGATAAAGGCCCGGACCACCGCGAACCGGGCAGGTTCACACAGCTGCCGCGGCCCAACCTCGAATTCACGCCTGAGCTCGAAGCGGAAATGCGTCCGCTTTACGAGAAGGTGAAGCATGTCGTGACGCCCATGGAGTGGCCGCACTACGCGCCGCTGATCAAGGCGATCAACACGCTCAAGAAGGAGCGCAACGCAGTCATCCTGGCGCACAACTACATGACGCCGGAAATCTTCCACTGCGTCGGCGATTTCCAGGGTGACAGCCTGGCGCTGGCGAAAGAGGCCGCGCGGGTGGATGCGGATGTCATCGTACAGGCGGGCGTGCACTTCATGGCCGAAACCTCTAAGCTGATGAATCCGGATAAGACGGTTCTCATTCCCGATATGAAGGCGGGCTGCTCGCTGGCGGAATCGATTACCGCCGAGGATGTCAGGCGCCTGCGCGAAGCCTATCCCGGGGTGCCGATCGTCACCTACGTCAACACCAGCGCGGCAGTGAAGGCCGAATGCGATATCTGCTGCACGTCCGCGAACGCGGTGAAGGTGGTGGAGAGCCTCAACGCGCCGCGGGTGCTCTGCATCCCTGATGAATATCTCGCGAACTACGTGCAGACGCAGACCGACGTCGAGATCATCGCGTGGAAGGGCCGTTGCGAAGTGCATGAGCGGTTCACCGCCGAAGAGATCCAGAGCATGCGTGAAGCCGAGCCGGGCCTCAAGGTCATCGCACATCCGGAATGTCCGCCGGAGGTGATCGAGATCGCCGACTTCACGGGGTCGACGACGGGTATGATCAATTGGACCAAAGAACATAAGCCGGCGAAGGTCATGCTTGTCACCGAATGTTCGATGTCGTCGAACGTTGCCGCCGAACTGCCGGAGACCGAGTTCATCCGGCCGTGCAACCTGTGTCCGCACATGAAGCGGATCAGCTTGGAGTCGCTCCTCGATTCCCTTCTCTACATGCAGCATGAAGTGACGGTCGATCCAGACGTCGCCGAACGTGCGCGCCGCGCCGTGGAACGGATGGTCAACCTGACGAACTGACCGGCCGAAATAGCTGCGCCCGGATAAGCCGGGCGCAGGGTTCGCGTGTAGCATTGACTAGTGTTCTGGATCAAACATTTGATTCCCGGGTGGAGGTCGTCAAATGTTTGTGAATCCAGAACACAATCATAAGGTTGCCAAGTGTTCCGGGCTGACATTCAGGTTCCCGGCAGGGAACCATATGTCAGAGTCGGAGCACTAGGTGCAAGCGAGGCTCAGATGACCAAATCGGTTGACGGACGTTCGATGATTGCCGGGTTCGACGATCCCAACGGGAAATTCGGGCCTGGCGATATCGTGGTCGTTGGGGCCGGGCTTGCCGGGCTGTTCACGGCGCTGAAGCTGGCGCCGTTGCCTGTCACGGTGGTTTCGGCGGCACCGCTTGGGCAGGGTGCCTCAAGCGTCTGGGCGCAAGGCGGGATTGCAGCGGCAGTCGGCGACGGCGATACGGCGGACGCGCACGCAGCCGATACGATTGCTGCCGGTGCCGGGCTGGTCGATGAGGCGGTTGCCGAGGCGATTGCGGCCGAGGCGGGAGATCGTATTCGCGACCTGCTCGCCTACGGAGTTCCGTTCGACCGCTCGCTTGAAGGTGCCTTCGTATTGTCGCGGGAGGCGGCGCACTCGGCCAAGCGCATCGTGCGCGTGTCCGGTGACCGGGCGGGGGCGGCCATCATGCATGCTTTGATCGCCACGGTGCGCAAGATGCCGTCGATCCGGGTGCTGGAAGGCTACGAAGCCGAAGACCTGATCGTCGAGAACGGTCGCGTCGCGGGGGTGCGCATGATCCGCGGCCAGGAGCGCGGCAATGGCGCATACACGCTGGTGCCTGCGGCAGCCGTCGTGGTTGCGACCGGCGGTGTCGGCGGGCTTTATACAATGACCACGAACCCGGCCTATGCGCGTGGTGAATCGATTGCGATTGCGGCGCGGGCCGGCGCGCAGATCGCGGATGCCGAATTCGTTCAATTCCACCCGACGGCCTTCGATATCGGTCGCGACCCTGCTCCGCTTGCCACTGAAGCGCTTCGCGGCGAGGGCGCGATACTGGTGAACGGCGAGGGGCACCGGTTCATGGCGGATCTGCATCCTGACGCCGAACTTGCCCCGCGAGACATCGTGGCGCGCGGCGTGTTCGCGGAGGTGAGTGCCGGGCGCGGCGCGTTCCTCGATTGCCGCGTGGCGATCGGGGAAGCATTGAAGGACCGGTTCCCGACAGTTTACAGCACGTGCGAGGAGGCCGGGCTCGATCCAGCACGCGATCTATTGCCGGTCGCGCCGGCGGCTCACTATCACATGGGCGGCATCGCAACGAACCTCGATGGGCGATCGAGTCTCAGCGGACTCTGGGCGGTCGGTGAAGTCGCGTGCACGGGCCTGCATGGCGCCAACCGGCTGGCTTCGAATTCGCTGCTCGAAGCCGTCGTGGTCGCAGCACGGGCGGCGGCCGATATTGCAGGGCTGGCAGATGGCGCGACCGATCTTGGGCCGGTCGAGCCGCGCCGGGTTGCCGACGGCGTCGTTGCCGATCCGGTTGTGCGCGCCGAGATGCTGGAAGATATCCGCAGGACGATGAGCGAGGATGTCGGAGTGATCCGCGAGCGGGCTGGATTGCGCCGGGCGTTCAACAGGCTGACCGAAATCGAAAAAGCTGCCGGTGGAGATACCGTTCTTTCCAACATGGCGCTTGCGGCACGGTTCATTGCGGGCGCGGCGCTGTCCCGCCGGGAGAGCCGGGGGGCGCATTACAGGAACGATTACCCGCTGACGGATGTGAAGGGGCGGCATTCGTTGATGACGATTGCGGATATTGAGCGTCTGTCCGAGCTGACCAGCCCCGATGAAGCGGGCCGCGATGCATCGTCAGCGGCCATGGGAGCGGTGACGCAGTGACTTCAGTCCAGACATCTCCATCCGGGTTGTCGCGGCTGCCGCGCGGGTTCGTCGATCGGGCCGTTGAGGCGGCACTTGCCGAAGACCTGGGTCTGGCCGGTGACATCACGACGGATGCGACCGTTTCGGCAGACAGGCTAGCCCGTGCAGTGATCGCGGCGCGCAAGTCGGGAGTGGTCAGCGGCGTCGAGATCGCGGAGGCGGCGTTTCGTGCGCTCGATGCGAGTGTGACCTTCGAGGTCGAGGCGGCGGATGGTTCGCGGGTCGAGGCAGGAGAGGTCATCGCGATCGTCTCGGGTCATGCGCGGGCGATCCTTACGGCTGAGCGTGTGGCATTGAACTTCATGGGCCGGATGAGCGGTATCGCCACGCTGACGCGGGCCTATGTGGATGCGGTTTGCGGGACGCGTGCGAAGATCGTCGACACGCGCAAGACGACTCCGGGGTTGCGTGCGTTCGAGAAATACGCGGTTCGCTGCGGTGGCGGCGGCAATCACCGTACGGGATTGTTCGATGCCATTCTGATCAAGGACAATCACATCGTTGCCGCCGGCGGCGTGGCATCCGCATTGAAGGCGGCTCGTGACCGGGCCGGGCATATGGTGAAAGTGGAAGTCGAAGTCGACACCCTTGATCAGCTGCGCGAGGTTCTGCCGTTGAGGCCTGATGCCGTGCTGCTCGACAATATGTCGATCGAACAGCTTCGTGAGGCGGTCGCGATTACGAAAGGCTCCGCGCTGCTTGAAGCTTCCGGCGGTGTCAATCTCGATACGGTTCGCGGGATTGCCGAAACAGGAGTTGACCTTATTTCGGTCGGTGCCCTGACCCATTCTTCGCCGGTTCTCGATCTCGGCCTGGATTTTTCGAGCCCCGCCGCCGCCTGAAGGCGCGGTGTTAAACTGGATGGCAGTGAACGCTTGCGTTTGCCACAATTCAACGCCATTTCAAGCGGGCAGACGAAATTTGCAGGACCAGAGTCGTTCTCCAGAAAGTTCAGGGACCCGCGATGACAGCTTTGTCATGGATCGTCTTATGGGGTGTCACGGCGATGTTTTCGGCGGCGGTCGCGGGCGGGCTGGCGGGCTACAAGAACCGGGACTATTCCTATTGGATGGGCTGGTGTTTCCTGTTTCCGCCTTTGCTGATCGTGCTGGTCCTGCTGCCGCACCTGAAAGGGCCGAGACCGAAGCGTCCGAGCCTCGATGAAGAGGACAAGCACTGGTACTGAAGCGGTGAGCGCCGGGTCGCGAATTGCGTTGTCCCAGGAATAACTTTGATTGCGATCCGGAATAGGCGGGACAATATTCCACGCTCGAATCGGTCCTGTTTGCCGCGATCGACGCGCTCACAGCTTGATACTGATTTTCTGTGACGACTGATTGTTCGATCGTCGCGAAGAGGTGATGTTGCCGCTTCTGCAAGGAAACGATGCGCGGCACAGCCTGATGGGCTCCAATAGACCAGCTAGAACCGTGAAGATCGACGGCAACGCTTTCGCCATTTCGGGAGAGCGTACCGCTGAGGGGGACTTGCGATTCTCCGTCATTGACGTCGACGGCGCTCTTCAAGACGGGAATGACGAAATCGCGCTGCAGTTCCAGGATGCATTGAAGCGGCGGCTGGCGATGCTGCGCCAGCGCCGTGAAGCGGTTGAGGGCGCGCTGAATTCCACCAATGCCGGGGAATAAAGCGAGATCAAGCCGACCTGGGTTTCGATCATAACCATCAGGTCGTCGGTTCTTCTCTTAGTGCGGCCTGGGCCGCCGCGAGGCGGGCGACGGGAACGCGGAAGGGCGAGCAGGAAACGTAATCGAGCTTCGTGCGATGGCAGAATGCTATCGAATCCGGGTCGCCGCCATGTTCGCCGCAGATGCCGATCTTCAGTCCGGGCTTGGCACGGCGGCCGCGTTCTGTTCCAATTTCGACAAGCTCGCCGACGCCGGAGACGTCGATCGATACGAACGGATCGACGTCGAAAATCTTCTGTTCGATGTATGTTTGCAGAATTGGACCGGCGTCATCGCGCGAGAGGCCGAGAGCGGTTTGCGTCAGGTCGTTGGTGCCGAAAGAGAAGAAAGCGGCGCCGTTGTCTCCAGCGGCGATTTCGTCGGCCTTCAATGCGCAACGGGGAAGCTCCACCATCGTGCCGATATCGAACTCCAGTTTTTCGCCGGTCTCGTTTTCAACTGCGGCGGCGGTTCTGCGGATGACGTCGGCGAGGATGTCGAATTCCTGGCGATAGATGACGAGCGGGATCATCACCTCGGGATGGACGGGCTTGCCGGATTTGCGTGCGGCGGCGATGGCGGCTTCGAATATGGCGCGGGCCTGAATCTCAGTGATTTCCGGATAGCGTATGCCGAGACGGCACCCGCGGAAGCCGAGCATCGGATTGAATTCGGAAAGTTCACCGATGCGGGTCTTGAGTTTATCTGGGTCCATGCCGAGGCTACCGGCGACCTGCACGATGTCCTCGTCGTCATGGGGCAAGAACTCGTGCAACGGTGGATCGAGCAGCCGGATTGTTACCGGATGGCCAGCCATGATCTCGAACAGCTCTTCGAAGTCGGAGCGCTGCATGGGGAGGATTTTTTCGAGGGCGATGCGGCGTTCGGCTTCGGAGTCGGCGCAGATCATTTCGCGCATCGCAAGGATGCGGTCATCGTTGAAGAACATGTGCTCGGTGCGGCAAAGGCCGATACCTTCAGCGCCGAAGTCGCGGGCGTGCTCGGCATCGCGTGCGGTGTCGGCGTTGGCGCGGACGCCAAGGGTGCGGAATTCGTCGGCCCAGCCCATGAGCTTTCCGAATGCACCGGACATTTCGGGTTGGCGCATCGGCGCACGGCCTTCGAGAACCTGGCCGGTGGTGCCGTCGATGGTAATGACGTCGCCGGCGTTGAACACCTTGCCCAAAATCTTCATCGTGCCGGCATGAGCGTCGATGCGCAGTGCGCTGGCGCCCGAAACACAGGGGCGGCCCATGCCACGGGCGACAACGGCGGCGTGACTTGTCATGCCGCCGCGGGCGGTCAGGATGCCGGCTGCGGCGTGCATGCCGTGGATGTCCTCAGGGCTCGTTTCGACGCGCACCAGGATTACCGACCGGCCCTGCGAACTCAGCTTCTCCGCTTCGTCGGAATGGAACACGATCTCGCCGGCGGCAGCGCCGGGGGAGGCAGGCAGGCCCATGGTGAGGACAATCTTCTCGGCGTTTTCGTCGATGCGCGGATGCAGAAGCTGGTCGATGCCGTGGGGGTCAATGCGCAGCACGGCTTGCCGCTTGGAAATCAAGCCTTCCTCGGCCATGTCGACGGCGATACCGAGCCCGGCCTCGGTGGTGCGCTTGCCGGCCCGCGTCTGCAGGATGTAGAGCGAGCCGTCCTGGATGGTGAACTCGATGTCCTGCATGTCCCGGTAATGGGCTTCCAGCCTGGTGAAGATCGCTACGAGTTCCTTGAAAGCCTGCGGCATCAGCGTTTCGAGGGAAGGGAGCCTCTCGCCAGATTCGATACGTGCGGCTTCGGTCAGCGATTGCGGTGTGCGGATGCCTGCCACAACGTCTTCGCCCTGCGCGTTGACGAGATATTCGCCGTAAACCTCCTTGGCGCCGGTCGAGGGATTGCGGGTGAAAGCGACGCCGGTGGCGCTCGTTTCGCCCATGTTGCCGAAGACCATCGCCTGGACGTTGACGGCGGTGCCCCAGGTGTCGGGGATCTGGTTGAGTTTCCTGTAGGTCCTGGCGCGATGGGTCTGCCAGGAGCCGAATACGGCGCCGATCGCGCCCCAGAGCTGTTCGCCGGTGTCCTGGGGAAAGGGTTTCTTGAGCGCGCTTTCAACTGCGTCCTTGTACTGGCCGATCAGATCCTTCCAGTCGCCGGCATCGAGCTCGGTGTCGGAGGAGACGGCGTTGAGATTCTTATAGTTGTCGAGGAGATCCTCGAAGATGCCGTGATCGACGCCGAGGACGACATCCGAATACATCTGGATGAAGCGGCGGTAACTGTCGTAGGCAAAGCGCTGGTCGCCGGCACGCCTGGCGAGGCCTTCGACCGTCTCGTCGTTGAGGCCGAGGTTGAGAATGGTGTCCATCATGCCGGGCATGGAGGCGCGGCTGCCGGAGCGAACGGATACAAGGAGGGGGTTGGCGGCATCGCCGAACCTGGCGCCGACAGCCTCACCGACCTGCACCATGGCGGCGTCGACTTCGGCTCTCAGGCCCTCAGGCAGTTTGGCGCCGTTGTCATAGTAGGTGGTGCAGACTTCCGTGGTGATGGTGAATCCGGCCGGGACGGGAAGCCCCAGATTGCACATCTCGGCGAGGTTGGCGCCCTTGCCGCCGAGCAGTTCGTTCAATCCGGCGCTGCCTTCGGTCTTGCCTGCCGCGAAGAGGTAAACGCGTTTGCCAGTGGTGGGGGACGGGGATTGGGCCATGGCGCGTTCCTATTGGTCGGGTATCGGGTTGCCGGAGCCGGTGGTCCGGAAACTTCATCGGAGGAATTAGCAGGGAAAACAACCCTGTGACAGTCGGCACATTGATGCATCGCCGGATTGCCTGACAGTTGGTGAAGAAGCCTTTGACAAATGGCGAGGGCTTCCGACAGTCTGTCCGGCATCAATGCGGTCACTCTGATAGGGGTGAGTGCGCTTCACAGCTCTTTTCAGCAATTCAGCGACCCTTCATGACATCACAGCTCCCGCAAGTTCTCAAACGGATCGATTCTGCGCACGAAGACAGCCTCGCTCGGCTGTTCGAGTTGCTTTCGATCCCCAGCGTTTCCACCGATCCCGCGTATTCGCAGGATTGCCAGCGCGCCGCGCAGTGGTGCGCAGACACCCTGGGGAACATTGGTTTTTCGGCCGAAGTGATCCCGACGACGGGGCATCCGATGGTGGTTGCACGCGACCGCGAGAAGCGCGATCCGGCAAAGCCGCATGTGCTGTTCTACGGCCATTACGACGTGCAGCCGCCGGATCCGCTGGATCTTTGGAAATCGAAGCCGTTCGAGGCGTGCATCGGGACGGAGAAGGGCAACGGCAAAGTCATCATCGCGCGCGGGGCCGAAGACAACAAAGGTCAGATGATGACGTTCCTCGAAGCTGCGCGAGCGTGGAAAGAGGTCGCGGGGGAGCTGCCGGTCAACGTCACGGTCATGCTCGAAGGCGAGGAAGAGTGCGGTTCGCCGTCGCTTCCAGGCTTCCTGAAAAAGCATGCAAAGAAGGTGAAAGCGGATTTCGCGCTGGTCTGTGATACCGGGCAATGGGACCGCGACACCCCGGCGATCACGACGATGCTGCGCGGACTTGCCGGCGTCGAGGTCATTATCCGCGGGCCGAACCGCGATCTGCATTCGGGACTCTACGGAGGCCTTGCAATCAACCCGATCCGGGTACTGACGGGGATCTGTGGAGCGATCCATGACGGCAAGGGGCGCGTTACGATCCCGGGCTTTTATGACGGGGTCGAGAAACCCTCGGCAAAGCAATTGCGCCAGTGGAAGAAAATCGGTTTCGATGCAGCCGCCGCGCTCAAAGCGGTCGGGTTGTCGGAGCCTGCGGGGGAAGCGAAACACGGTCCGCTTGAGCAATTGTGGTCGCGCCCGACCTGCGAGTTCAACGGAATCACCGGTGGCTATCAGGGGGCGGGGACCAAGACGATCATACCCGCGGAAGCAAGCGTGAAGATCACCTGCCGGCTGGTTCCAGGACAGGATCCGGACGCAGTGATAGCGGCGGTGAAGACGTTCTTTCAGGAGCGGATCCCCGACGACTGTTCGATCGCTTTCAAGGGCGGGCATGGATCGGCGGCTATCGGTTTCGATACCGATACGCCGGCGATGGCGGCGGCGGCGGCGGGTCTCGAAGAGGAATGGGGCAGGCCGGCGGTCCTGATGGGCTGCGGGGCATCGATCCCGATCGTGACCGATTTCAAGGCATCGCTGGGAATGGACAGCCTGCTCGTCGGCTTCGGGCTGGAAGATGACCGCATCCACTCGCCGAATGAGAAGTACAACCTCAAGAGCTTCAAAAAGGGAACCAGGAGCTGGGCGCGAATCCTGGACAAGCTCGCCGCGCTGTGAGTGCGCGGCAACTTGAGCTCCAGGCTTTCGGCGGGCTTCCGGGTGGTCGGGTGCAGCTGCTGGAAGCTGTTTTTCCATGCCGGTGCAGCGGCTTGATTGCATTGCCGTCTTTCAAGGCTATGTTGGTGGGGAATAAGAGCTGCACGCATCAACGGGGAGTTGAGATCGATGGTAAAGCACGGGCCGCTGGGCCTCTTCACCACTGCCATGGCGGTGGCGGCGTTGTTGGCGGGGCTTGCGGGTACAGCCGAAGCGCAACGCTATGGCGGGTCGAAGAAATACGACTCGCGCCAGTCGGAGCGCGGCGACAAGCCGGGAGTGTTCGACTACTACACGCTGGTGCTGTCGTGGTCGCCGAGCCATTGCGCTTCGCTGCCGACGAGCAAGACGCGGAACGATCCGCAGTGCTCAGCCAAGCCGGGCGGGCGGCCATACGCGTTCGTGCTGCACGGGGTTGTGGCCGCAATACATGTCAGGTTACCCGGAGCGCTGCTGGACGGACTTCAAGCCGTTCGTTCCGAAGCGGGTGATCAGTGGCATGCTCGATATCATGCCGTCGACGGGTCTCATCATCCACGAATACAAGAAGCACGGCACCTGCTCGGGGTTGCGGCCTGAAGAATATTTCGGATTGTCGAGCAGGATCTTCCGCAAAATCAAAGTGCCGCAACGCTATGTTTTGCCGGACAAGCCGCAGATGGTGGCACCCGATACTCTGGTCGACGAATTCATTGCAGCCAATCCGGTGCTGGGACTGCGTCACGACATGGTCGCAGTCGCTTGCGGTGGCCCTGGAAACAGGCTGCGCGAAGTGCGGATCTGTATGACGAAGGAGGGCGATCCGACGCCGTGCGGGAAGAATGAGGATCAGCGCCGGCTGTGCAATGCGAACCGAATGTTCGTGCCGCCGGTGCGCGTGCCCGCCAAGGGGTAGCCGTCGCGGCCGGTTGTGAACGAGAAAAGGGCGGCCAGGTGATGCGGCCGGCCTTCGTTGGTGCGCCTGGCACGGGCGCTGACTTGGAGGTGGAAGTCCTCTCGTGAGCTGGTCACAGCGCGCGCAGTGAACCGCAGAGCGCCGGACCGCGAGGACGGCGTGAAGGAAGCCGGGAACGAAACTGCGGGCCGACGCACAGGAACCGGATG
>JAHJSN010000109.1 GCA_018830445.1 Alphaproteobacteria bacterium
AACCTGAATGTCAGCCCGGAACAATGTCAGCCCGGAACACTCTCAGCCCGGAACACTTGGCAACCTTTTGATTGTGTTCTGGATTCACAAACATTTGACGACCTCCACCCGGGAATCAAATGTTTGATCCAGAACACTAGTTTAAGCGGACTAGTGGCCTGTCTCGCCTAAATCGGCGTGCTGGCCGCAACCGCTGACGATTTAGGCGAGACATGAAGGCCACTTGCGAAAACAATGGCTTAGTGTGGCGTTCAGCGCGCCTCAATTGACAACTCCTGTGCGGCACCAACAGGTCAATTAAGGCGCGACGCCACACTAGTGCGCTCTATTGTTTCGGCAGAGCTGCAGTCAGTATCCGCCAAGCTCTGATCAGTCGCTATTCTGAGCAACGAACAAAAAGCGGCTGCTCGCTACAAGGCGCAATTCGCATTATGCGGTTACCGAGCGCTCACTGCGTGCCACAGCCCTATGCGTTGGAGCGCTGCCACAGCGATAGGGCGGTACTCCGCGCAATCGAGAAGAGCATTGATCTGCCGGACGGCCTCGTGAAGCTCTCTGCGGGATCGGAGTTCCTCAAAATAGACCGGCCATTCGCCTTCGCTAGCGCCGCTCAGCCTGCGCGCGACATCAAGGCCGAACTGGTGTTCCATTTCACCCTCAAAAGTTCGTTGGGCTCATAGTGCCGACGCCATGGAGACACTATCGAGACGCGAGAAGTCAAGCGCCTAATGTGACGGAACTGTTATCCGGTCTTGCCATGGTTAGCCTTCTGTGGAGCCATGACCAAAAGTTCAGCAAAAAGATTAACCTCGCAAAACATGCCTATCCCCTTAAAACCGGCGCATCGCATCTTGGCTGTCCTGCGCAATTGAACAGACAACTCCATGGCCGCCCGTCGTGGCGAAGCCGCGCCTAAGGCACAAGGGCTGCCATCCATGGCGAATTTCGCAGGCCGTCACGGATGCCGCCCCTGGATGGCCGGTTCAAGACCGGCCATGGAGTCGGTCGGTTAGCCGCCGTTCCGGTGCTAACGGGTTAGGCATGCTCGCAAAACGTCTTGAGCTGGGGTGATTAGATCTCGCAATCGGCGCATCGCTTGTCACGAATGTTTCACCGGCCGCAGCTAATCCACATTCATCAATCGTGGAGGCGGTCCGTGAGAACGAACATATCGCTCATATGCGTGGTCTATTTCATTTTCCTTGGATTCATCGGCAATGCAGCAGCTCAGTCGCAGAGCCAGGAGCAGATACCGCTCAAGGTCGTGTCCGTTGAATTCACCGCGACGCCTGCTCCCGTCACCCGCCAGGATATGACGACGGCCTATACGCGCTCCGAGGCGATCGTTACCTTGACCGACGGAACAAAAAAGCGATTCCAGCTCGACTACCGAATTCTGCATCGCTCGGGCGATCACGTAGGCGGCGGCTACGCGGCCCTAGTGGTCGATAATTCCGGAAATCCAGTTCTGGAGGCAACCGATGAGTCTGGCAGAAAGGCGCGAGGGCCATTTGCATCCTCAGGCGCAGACGGGACGTCGATGATCGTTGTACCGAACGCGAAGGTCCAGGGTGTCGAAGGCAACGCGGTGTTCCTCATTAATCACCTCGAATATCAGACAACCGGGATCAGCGCCGACCTGCAAAAAGAACCCGTCGAACTTTACGGCCGGCTTCCGATGGCCATGAACCTGACAGTTCTCGACCAGAACCCTGCAACCGGCAGGCTCAAACCGGTGAAGTTGTCGAACGTCGAGTTCTCGGGCGTTTACGGCATCTGGAATCCCTGCAACAGTTCGCCAACGCCGTGGCATTCGCATCTCGGCAGCGAGGAATACGAGCCCGACGCAAGCGTTTTCGAGACCAAGCCTTTGGAGGCGATGAACCGATATCTCGGCACGCCGGGTATGACCGCACCGGACGGCGGTGCCAATCCCTACCGCTATGGCCACTTGGTTGAGGTCGGCGTTGATGCCGGTGGCGTAACGACAGCCGAAAAACACTACGCCATGGGGCGGCTTTCCTTTGAACTAGGCGACGTCATGCCGGACCGCCGCACCGTCTACATGGGCGACGACGGCAACGACGTCATCCTGGCGATGTTCGTGGCGGACCGTGCTGAGGATCTCTCAGCTGGAACACTCTATGCGGCCAAGTGGACGCAGACCGATGCAAAGAACTTCGGATCCGCGGATTTGGACTGGATCAGGCTCGGTCACGCAACGAACGACCAAATCGAGGCGATCATCGCCAAAGGGACCAAGTTCAGCGACATCTGGGAAACCGCAACACCGGATGAGGTGGCGATTCGTCCGGACAGTCCCAAGGACTTCAAACCTCTCTATGTCTACAGCGGGACGGGCGGCGAGACGCAGCTCACCTACTACAAGCTCAAGCCCGGCATGGAACAGGCAGCCGCCTTCCTCGAGACACGCCGCTATGCCGCGTGGCTCGGCGCGACAACCGAGTTCACCAAAATGGAAGGGCAAACGCACAACGCTGCCGACAAACGGCTTTACACGGCGATCAGCACCATTCGCAAAGGCATGGTCGATGGCGGCAACGAAAACAGACATCAGGATCATATAAACATCATCGGCGATAAGAAGGATCTCACCTGCGGGGCGGTTTTCGAAAGCGTTTTAAGTGGGGGGCAAATCGATACAAGCGGCGAGCCCATCGCGAGCGACTGGGTCGCAACCAGTACCGAAGCACTGGTGCATGGCAGGCGGCAGCCGCAGGACGCCAAGGCCGGACGGTACGACCAGTGCGACACGGAAATGGTCGCCAATCCGGACAACCTTCGCTACTCGGAAGTGATGCGCACCCTTTTTATCGGTGAAGACTCCAGCAATCATCTCAATAATTTCGTTTGGGCGTATAACGTCGACAGCGCTAACCTTGCGCGCATCTTCAGTGCCCCGGCAGGCGGCGAGAATACCGGACTTGGGGTTTACGACAACGTCAACGGCCACGCCTATATTACTGGTAACGTGCAACACCCCGGTGCCGCCAAGGACCTCAAGGATTATCCCGAGGAGATCGGGCTGGATCTGCGACGCTTCATCGATGAGCGCGGCATCGTGGGTTACTTTGGCGGTCTGCCGGCGATGACGCGATGACCCGCACCCACGTTTGCCCTGGGCCCGGCTCGCGGTTGTAAATGGCCGCGAGAGCGAGTTGTGTCGGGCTCGGCTGATGCCCATAGGGAAGTTTTCTGAAGTGGTCGTAACGCCAGTGAGCCGCTCGCATGTGTATGTCGGTTGCCGCATCGAGATTGCGGCGAAGGTTCCGCGTGCCCTCGTATCTGAGACGGGGAAGGTAGACGACTCGCATGCGTTTGTTTGCCGATCCGGTGATCGCTTTGATCCGCGGCGAGCCGAGGACTTGGGTTCGCGGCTCCACCACCCAGAAGTCCCGCAAGGCGGCGGCAATCATCGAGTTCACTTCACCCATGTCGATGAACGGCTGCAGCTGGCCGTCCGGTGCATAGCCGTAGATCGGCGGGTGCCAGATCTGTTAGAGGTAGATCGGCAGTGCCCGGCCCTATCTGTCGTGCGCTTCGACGATAACGAACCCGTCGGAGTATTCCTGTAAGCACAAGGCGACGAATGGCGGGTCGTTGATCTCGACAATGGCGCGGTCGGGAATCGTGCCCCGGCGCAGGGTGGCGGCTTCGTACAGAAGATGCTGCGTCACCGAAAAGAGATCATCGGCGGGCGCGTCCAGGATGGGCATGTTTGTGAGATCGTAGTCGTCAAATGCGAAGACGTGTCCCCTAGCGAGCGGATCGCTGTTTTCCTCTGTGATCCGGATCGGGTGGGAGAGCCTTCGCGACCAGTAGGCCAGCGCGCTCAATGGGTCGGGGACATCGCAGCCGGTTCTGAGGGCATTGTTGGGATGCTCATCGCGGTCTTCGTCGAGCAGCAGGGCTTGCCGGACCGCTTTGATGTTTTCGCCGCCTTCCGAGGTTTCGTGAAACTCGTCAAGGACTCGCTTACTGTGATGGCCGTTGAGGTTGATTTGGAGCATTGCCCACAATCTTGCGGTCACAACGGGTTGGTTTTCGCTTTGACCTGACGTTATCGTGTCCCGGGGCCTCTCATCGTGCTGCAGACGGCACTTTAGTCTCGCCTAAATCGGCGTGCTGGCCGCAACCGCTGACGATTTAGGCGAGACATGAAGGCCACTAGCGAAAACAATGGCTTAGTGTGGCGTTCAGCGCGCCTCAATTGACAACTCCTGTGCGGCACCAACAGGTCAATTA
>JAHJSN010000110.1 GCA_018830445.1 Alphaproteobacteria bacterium
CGCACAGGAGTTGTCAATTGAGGCGCGCTGAACGCCACACTAAGCCATTGTTTTCGCTAGTGGCCTTCATGTCTCGCCTAAATCGTCAGCGGTTGCGGCCAGCACGCCGATTTAGGCGAGACAGGCCACTAGTGTTCTGGATCAAACATTTGATTCCCGGGTGGAGGTCGTCAAATGTTTGTTAATCCAGAACACAATCAAAAGGTTGCCTAGTGTTCCGGGCTGACATTCAGGTTCCCGGCAGGGAACCATATGTCAGAGTCGGAGCACTAGATCGGCAGATCGAGGCCGGCGCCTTCGCGTAGCACCGCCGTGATCCTCGGCGTAAAGGCGTTGTCGCAGCCATGAAGCGGGATGCCGGGCAGAAGCCGCAACGGTGCGCGCCGGCCCTTTCTGGCGGCGACAATTATGCGGTTTGCTTCTTCTCCTTCGCGGGGGTGGAGAGGCTGCGCGAGGATTGCGCCGAAGCGGTTTTCAAGGCCAGCCAGTATGGCCGCAAGGCCTGCGGCGGTGTGGATCATGATCGCGAGGCCGCCGGGCTCACACATGCGGGCCATAAACCTGCACCATTGGTCGAGGGTTTCGCCGGATCCAAGGGCGTTCGAATTCCGCTTCAAGGGATCTGCGCTAGGGGTTCCGCGTCCGCAATCAGAATAGGGCGGGTTGGCAACGACGACGGAGAAGCTTTCCGCGGGCAGGTTGCAGCCGAGGGGGGAATGGCTCTGGGCGGTGGCGTCCGACATGAGCACGCCAACGCGGTCTTCGAGTCCATTGCGGGCAATATTTCGGGTTGCCAGATCGACAAGCTGTGGTTCGCGCTCAAGAAGTGTAACCGTCAGATTTTCAATCCTGCGGGCCGCACATAGCCCGACGGTGCCGACACCGGCGCCGACGTCAAGCATGTTGCCGCCGCCGGATTGAGGCAGCAGGTGTGCACCAACGGGTACGGCAGCAGCCAGCAGGACGGCGTCGAGCCCCGCCCGGTAACCGCGGCGGGGCTGCAAAAGCTGCAATTTGCCGCCGAGAAACGCGTCGTCGGTCACAGTGCCCGGTGACCCGGCATCGGAGCTTGCGTCAACGGGAGTTGTCATCGATCAACCATTGTCCGAGGTCGGCTTCGCGCAGAATGCGGCGGGCGTCGTTCGCGTGGTCGTCGGCGACCATCAACCGGCGGGGAAGCATGCCAAGCGAGCCTTCCAGAACACTCATGTTGGCGTCGAGTACGATGGCGCCGATGCCGGACTCGCCGAGAAGGTTCTCGACGAAATTCAACAATACCGGGTCGTTGGTGCGCATCAGTTCGCGCATTGGGCTTGCCTCAACGTAAGTTTCTGGTGCGGATGCGGCAAAAGGTCATTAATCTCAATGCCGTCCGGCTTCTATAACGAATTTCAGATCACATCAGCTCCGAGGAACCAACATTGGGTGTTGTAGTCTCACTTGAAGAAGCGCGCGAGCCCGGCAAGGGGCTGCAGCCGCTACTCGATCTCGTCAGCGCGGACATGGAGGGGATCAACCGGCTGATTCTCGACAAGGCGGTGTCGGATGTCGAGATGATCCCGGAACTTGCGCATCATCTGATCGATTCGGGTGGCAAGCGTCTGCGGCCCATGCTGACGATCGCCACCGCGAAGATGACCGGCTTCAAGGGTGAGGAACACATCCGCGTGGCGGCCGCTGTGGAGTTCATGCATACCGCGACGCTGTTGCATGACGATGTGGTGGATGAAAGCGATTACCGGCGCGGCAAGAAGTCGGCACGCACCATCTGGGGCAATCAGGCGAGCGTTCTCGTCGGGGACTTCCTGCTCGGACAGGCGTTCCGGATGCTGGTCGACGTCGGTTCGCTGCACGTGCTCGACATTCTCTCGAACGCAGCCGCGGTGATTGCCGAGGGCGAAGTCATGCAGCTCTCGGCTGCCAAGAACCTGGCGACGACGGAAGACGAGTATCTGGCGATCGTCAATGCCAAGACCGCGGCGCTGTTCCTTGGGGCTGCCGAAGCAGGTGCGGCGCTTGCCAAGCGGCCCGCGCAGGAACTGGCTGCGCTGCGCTCCTACGGCAAGAACCTGGGAATCGCCTTCCAGCTGATTGACGATGCTCTCGACTACTCGGGAGATTCCAAGAACCTCGGCAAGGCGGTCGGTGACGATTTTCGCGAAGGGAAAGTGACGCTTCCGGTGATCCTGGCGTTCCGCCGGGGAACCGATGAAGAGCGTGCGTTCTGGCAGAAGACCATCGCTGAGGGCGAGATTGCCGATGGCGATCTCGAACATGCCGTTTCCCTCATCACCAAGCACAACGCGATCGCCGCAACCGTGGAGCGTGCGCGCTCCTATGGAACCGTTGCGCGCGATGCAATGGAAATCTTCAAGGACGGCAAGGAGAAGCGCGCTCTTCAGGATGTCATCGCGTTTTGTATTTCGCGGGCGCATTAGACGGGCGAGCCGGTGCTGGGCTTATCGCGCGGCATCTAGTACCGCCGATCAGAAGTCCCTGTGTCGCATCAGTCAACCGCTCTCAGGGACTTCTGATCGAAAAGCGGTACTAGATTCAATATTTTACTAGTACCCTCTGCTTTCAGAAGTTCGTCAAGGTGGTTGCCGCGAATGAC
>JAHJSN010000111.1 GCA_018830445.1 Alphaproteobacteria bacterium
GAGGCGCGCTGAACGCCACACTAAGCCATTGTTTTCGCTAGTGGCCTTCATGTCTCGCCTAAATCGTCAGCGGTTGCGGCCAGCACACCGATTTAGGCGAGACAGGCCACTAGTGTTCCGACTCTGACATATGGTTCCCTGCCGGGAACCTGAATGTCAGAGTCGGAACACTCAGCCCAGAAGACTAGGCAACCTTTTGATTGTGTTCTGGATTCATAAACATTTGACGCCCTCCACCCGGGAATCAAATGTTTGATCCAGAACACTAGCTTCAGCGCTGCAGATGCGGAGGCAACGGGTCGTATCCCGGTCGTTCAAACACCTTGTTTACGATCCGCTTGGGTGCCTGATAGCTGACGCCATACTTTTCGAAGATTTTTGTCAGCTCACCACTCGATCTGAGCTCGCGTATCGCTCCTCCGATTGCGTAGCCCAGGTCGCGGCTGTCTTCCTGCACCGCCGTACCGACGTTCCACTTTGACCTGAGCGTCTCGGGAAACTCCGGTTCCGAAAAGCTGAGCTTGAGGTCTTTCCCATCGAGAGCCGCCTCGATCTGCGCCCGCCGCCCCATGATGCCGGCGCTACCGCCTTCCAGAAAATTCTCAACCGCGCTTTCGAATTTGACGAAAGGACTGACGTTGTTTCTGAGCTTCCCGTCCTGCGCGAAAGCCAGGAAGTAGTGCGCCGACGTCGCGAACTGGCAGGCAACCTTGTTGGGCTTGCCTTCCTGGAAGGCGTCCAGCGAAGCACCTTCGCCCAGAACATCTGCCTTGACGGCCAGCACCACATGTTCGTGGTAATAGGCGTTTGAGATCGCCGCCAGATTATTGCGTGCAATGAGTTCGCGATCCATCGGCACGTGAAGCATCACGTCGCCTTTGACGCCTCCGGTGCGCGGCCCCTGCCAAATGTTGGAGCGAATGTCGTCGTCGACCTCTTCACCCGCCCCGCGTGCAATGATTTCCGCCTTGAGGCCGAGCTTTTCCGCGATTGCACGCCCGATATCGGCGTCGATTCCAGCGACATCCCCGTCCGGCGTTAGCCACGAGAACGGCTTGAAATCGGAATAAACGACCACCCTCAGGGAGCCGTGCTGGCGGACATCGTCGAGAGGTCGCGCAACTGCTGCCCCTGCCATCGCCACGCCTAAAACCGCGAATGCCGCGGCCAGCTTCCGCAAACCACGGCTTTCGTTTGGACCGGTTGTTCGACCGGTAAAGCGTGAGCCGCTCATTCTTCGAACTTGGATTCGACGTAGGTCCTGATCGCCCACATGGCCTCCTGGCTGATCAACCCTTCGAAGGCAGGCATCCGGGTGATCCCATTCACCGTTGCGCCATGACGAATCCGCTCGATGAACCACTCGTCGCCCGGGTCACCTTTTTCGAGATAACGCAGATCCGGCGAGAGACCACCGGAGATCACCTGCAGACCATGGCAGCGTGCGCAGTTCTGGCTATATCCGGACGAACCGATTTCGAGAGCTGTGGCGTTCCCACGATACGGGTTCGTCGACCGCCACTCTTCTCCCAGCGGCTCAAGCCCGGCCGTATCGACCGGCTGCGGTGTGACATCGCCATGCGCGTTAACCCATGCCGAACCTGCCGCCAGCGTCATGCAGGCCGCCAGAACCGCAGCCAGGCCGCTTGTGAATTTCATCTAGGCCACTCCTTGAAGTGCACTATCCTGTCGTTCCTCTAGGCCATGTATAGGCTGCCATGGCGCACCGCGAACACTGCCAATAAGTGCAAGCTTCGCACTCACCACCATTAATTCTCTTGAAGCATGAATTTTGGGCGATACTCCACCGACAGCGCTTCGAGACGACGCCCGGCTGCCTGTTGAGGCACCTCAGCTAGCACCTTCGTACACATGCCCATTGAGCGCTTGCTGGCGTAGTCTGAAACGGAGCGCCGGCGCATTTAGACCATCCGGAACCCGAAGCCCGACTGATTCAGGAGATGATGCCGTTGAAAAGGCTCCAATCGACTCAACAGGTTTGGCAAATCTTGATCGCCGCCGTAATCGCCGGCCTGGCTGGCATGAGTACGGCGCTCGCCGACGAGATGTATGTCTCCAACGAAAAGGACAACACCGTCTCGGTCATCGACACTGAAAAGCTGGAAGTCGTTCGAACCTTCTCTGTCGGCATGCGCCCGCGCGGCATCGCATTTTCGCCCGATCAGAAACACTTCTACGTTTGCGCCAGCGACAGCGACACCGTCCAGGTCTACGACGCCGCGACCGACAAGTGGCTGTACGACCTGCCTTCGGGAGAAGATCCCGAACAGTTCGCAGTCTCTCCCGACGGCGCGCGCCTCTACATCGCCAATGAAGACGACGCGGTGACCACCATTGTCGATCTGGCCACCAAAAGCGTCGTCAAGCAGGTGGACGTCGGCGTCGAACCCGAAGGCATCGCAATTTCTCCCGACAACAAGATTGCCGTCACCACGTCGGAAACGACCAACATGGCGCACTTGATCGACACCCAGACCTTCGAACTCATCGACAACATTCTCGTCGATCAACGTCCGCGTCACGCCGAGTTCACATCCGACGGCGCAAAACTGTGGGTATCCGCCGAGATCGGCGGCACCATTTCAATCATCGACATGGCCCAACGCAAAGTCGAAGACAAGTTGACCTTCGAGATCGCCGGACTGACCGAAGACGTGATACAGCCGGTCGGGTTCAAGCTGACCCGCGACGCCAAAACCGCCTTTGTCGCCTTGGGGCCGGCAAATCGCGTCGCGGTTGTCGATGTGGCGGCCAAAAAGGTCGTGAAATACCTGCTCGTCGGGCAGCGCGTCTGGCATCTCGAATTTTCGGCGGATGAGAAACTGCTGTTCACCACCAACGGCGTTTCCAACGATGTCACCGTCATCGATGTGGAAACGCTGCGGCCGAAAAAGTCGATCACTGTCGGCCGCTACCCATGGGGATTGGCGCTCAAGAAAACGAAATGAAGTTACCTCCAACAAGGGCGCCGGCTGGCCTGACCCGCGGCATCGCGATTGCCTGCGCAGCACTCTTGGCGATGGACGCCGCACCGGCCGGAGCGAGCGACGATTACCTCGATCCGCAAACCGGTTTCAGGATGTCTCATTACCAGGCCGTCGTCCCCGAAACTGTCGCCGGCGGCACGCGCATCACCACCGAGCAGGCTGAACAGATTTTCAAGGACCGCAGCGCAGCCTTCATCGACGTTTCCCCGTCCATCGGCGCAGGGTTCGATCCTCAAACGGGCAGGTGGCGCCTTCGCCAGAAACACGGCCACATCCCCGGCTCCACTTGGCTTCCCGACGTCGGCCGAGGCGCGCCCGGCGAAGTGCTCATCTCTTATTTCGCCAACAGCCTGGAAGTCATCACCGGCGGCGATAAATCCCGCCCGATCCTCATCTACTGCAAGGCTGACTGCTGGATGGGCTGGAACGCCGTCAAGCGTGCGGCAGGCCTCGGCTACACCAACATCTATTGGTACCCGGACGGCATCGACGGCTGGACCGACTGGGACAACCCCGTGGCTGTTGCCGACCCCGTACCGGTTAAAATCGGAGAACTGACCAGATGATCTACCAGGTCCGCATCATCTGTCGGCGATACCGGTTCGTACTATTTGCAAACCTTCTCGCACTTTGCTTCGCCATTGCTGCCACTGTCCAAATCGAGTCTGCTCTGGCAGCCGCGCCAGAGGGAACCAAAACCATCTACCTGATCGACAAATCCGGCAACCGGCACCCGATCGGCAACGTCGCATTCGCTGCCGCCGAAACCACCACGACGATCTCCGTCAGTCTCGACGAAACCCGGTTCGTCGAGAAATTTCTTTCCATGCGCCCGTTCCGCTGCATCGACGGCCCCAAACAGGCTGTGTGCCACCTTCCATATCCTTACGAACTCAAGAATCGCGTCACCGGGAACGATTTGAGCGATCTCGAATACCGCCTGTTGTTTCTTCACAAGGGAACGGCCGAATACGGCATCAATGCCTGGAATGGACTTTATTATAAACTTGAAATTGCCGCCGACGGCTCTCTCAACGGAACGTTGCATGAAGCCGACTTCAACGTCCTTGCCGTCCCCCCGGATGAACCCTTTACCCGCCCGATAGGCCGAGCCGACCTCGTTCCCGCCGAAGACGGCCGACATCGGTTTCCGGGCCTCATAATCCGTTAGCTGGCAAAAAAATCTTCGACTTGGTTAATATTCTCTGATCGCCGTTAAACGCCCGGAACACTGTGGGGTGTCGGACCGCTTTAAGCCGTGTTAGCTTGACTCTAGATGTTCCGCAGGGAACTGCGGGCCGGTAACGCAGGATACATTTATGGCTTATTCATCCGCATGCGCTGAGCTTGCGTGGGATGATCCGCCATTAGGTCCTTGCCGCTCGCATCGCTCGGACCGACCTACTGTTCAAGCAAAGGGATTTGAATCACATGTCTGGTCTACGCAGATCCATCGTCCGGCTAGCCGCCATCCCACTCCTGTTCAACACCGGCTGGCATCCGGCTGCAGCCGCAGGAAGCAAGGCGGACAGCAACGTCGACGTTGCCGCCCTTGCCAGATCAATCGACCTCGATGACAAGCTTTCGCGCTGCACGGTCACCAAGGAGCGCAGCGGCAAAGGCCTTGAAAACCTTCTCACCGTCTTGAAGGACGGCAAGCCTCCAGCCATCGCGCGCGCGGTCCATCGCTGGAAACAGCAGCGCATTGCCGGTGAAACCCGCAAGACGCCGAAATTCATTTTCGGCAGCAAGTCCGGCTCCGACAAGGACGCCAAGATTGCCATCATGTCCGATGAGTACGACTCCACGACCTGGGGTCCGACCTTCGACGACGCCGGCGGCAGGTCGCTTTACGACAAGATGGGCAAGGCCATCGAGGACAAGTCCGATGCCCCGCTTGAAGGCAAACTCGATCCCATGCTGACCGGGCTGCGCGAAGCCCTTGAAATTACTGCTCGCGACGACCTCATCGAATGGGGCGAAAAATTCAGCCTTCAGGATCTGGCGGCTGTCTCCCAGCAGGTCATCGCCACCCAGGAGCCGCAGGAAGCCGAAATCGCTGAAGGTGTCACCCTAGAAGTCGGCATGCAGACGTACACGACGCGTCAGCTTTACGCCTACATGCACCCCGTTTACGACACACAGAAGAATGCGCTCTCCTGCGATAAGCTCGAAGACTCGCTGCCGGTCGCAACCGAATATCAGCTTTACGTTTCGCTTACCGGCATCAAGGAAGCCGAAGAAGCCGAGCTCGCCGATGGCAGTGACATCGAGGTGGTCCCCGGCGAGGAAGGCCAGGAAGTCGCCCAGGGTGACGCCGATCTGATCGAAGGCGAACCCGCAGACGAGGCCACACTCGAAGATGAGGTCGCCCTCAACGAGGCTGGCGATCGCACCGAAGCCGAAGGAGAGCAGGAAGTCGCCCTTCTCGACGAAGGCGTCGAACCCGGCGAGGGCGATGCTGAGGCCATCGAGGAAGGGTCCGAGGAAGTCGTCGAAGTCGAAGAAGAAGATTCCGGCTACAAATCGGTGAGCCGACCCAAAAAGAAGAAATACTACCCCAAGGACGACTACTACGAGGAGCCCATCCACACCATCGACTACGAACCGGTCGACGTGGTCGAGAACTGCGAGGATTACGTCGACGACTGGTATGATCACCCCGGCTATTACGACGATCACGACTACATCGAAGTCTATTATGAGCCGCTGCCGCCGCCGATCTTCATCCGTCCGCCGGTGATCGTTACTCCCGTTATTGCGTTGTTCGGCGGGGCCGTGGTCTTTGCCGCTGTCACCCGGCCGCGCTGGCAGCAGCCTTGGTGGAACCGTCCGGTTGCGTTCGCAAGGAGAAACAACACGACGATCAACATCAACTTCATCAAGCCGGCTCGCCCCAGGACATTCAAGCCGGGCTGGGGTCTCAATCAGAACCGCGCGTTCGTTAAGCCGAAGCCGAGGGCGCTGGCTGCCGGCAAGGCCCGACTGATCCCGGCAAAAGCAGTCGCCGGAAAGCGGCGCCCCGGCGCTCCCGGACAGGCCGGATTGTTCAAGCCCAAGAACAAGAACGCCAATAAGATCCGCAAGGGACAGGCGGCCAAGAAGGCTCTTGCCAAGCGCACGGCCGCTGCCAAGAAAGCCGCCTTGCAGAACAAGCAGAACGCGTTGAAAAAAAATCCGGCCCTCGCGAACAAGAAGGCTGCTGCCGCAAGAAATGCGGCTGCGAGGAAGAAGGCGCTGGCTGCCAAGAAGGCTGGTGGGAATAAGAAGGCCGCCGGTAACAAGAAGGCTGCCGCCGCCAAACGCGCTGCCGCACAGAAGCAGGCCGCCCAGCAGGCAGCGCTCGCCAAGAAGAAAGCCGCAGCAAAGAAAAAGGCTGGCGGCAACAAGAAGGCTGCTGCGGCGAGAAAGGCTGCTGCCGCTCGCAAGGCCGCCGGCAACCAGAAGGCTGCCGCCGCTAAGAGGGCCGCTGCCGCTCGCAAGGCCGCCGGCAACCAGAAGGCTGCTGCCGCTAAGCGGGCCGCTGCCGCCCGCAAGGCCGCTGGCAACCAGAAGGCTGCTGCTGCAAAGAGGGCCGCAGCCGCCCGCAACAAGAAAGCAAATGCCAACAACCAGGCGCGCCAACGCGCCCAGCAGCAGGCAAGGCAACGCGCCCAGCAGCAGAAAGCCAATCAGCAGGCAAAGAAGCGCGTGCAACAGCAGGCTCGGGCGAAGCCCAAGAACGGTCCGCGGCCATGCCCGCCAGGCAAGCGTCGCATACCTGGTCAGGGCTGCCGCTAGTGTTCTGGATCAAACATTTGATTCCCGGGCGGAGGTCGTCAAATGTTTGTGAATCCAGAACACAATCAAAAGGTTGCCTAGTGTTCCGGGCTGACATTCAGGTTCCCGGTAGGGAACCATATGTCAGAGTCGGAACACTAGTGTAGCGCACCTAACGTTTGGTCCCCACTTGCGGCTTGGCTCGATGCCAAACGTTCGGTGCAAAAGCTACACTAGAATCATAGTTTTTCTCGTGTTCCTTATGGCTCCGACACTTGGAGGAATAGCGTGCTGCAAGGGGAACCAAGTGTCGGAGCCGGAACACTTGGGCCCATTAGAAAAACCAGGGACGGCGGAATTGAAATGGTTCGCCGTTCCCCTCCCTTAGAGCCTATCCAACTGACGTCCAGCCCAGCATGCAATAGCCGCTTGATCCCCGAAACGAAATCGACCACTAGATTTCCCGGTGCCGCCCTCAGCAAGCGCGCCCCGACAATGCCAGCTCAGCGGAGTCCGCTCGGTAATGCATCCACCCGGCATTTTCCGGAGAGATGACAGATCGGCTCACATTTCACGGAGAACACGATGAACCCGGTAACGAACCTCCTCAAGGGCGGACTGGTCTGCGGCGCGCTTCTCGTCGCAACCTCCACGTCGAGCATTGCTGCCGACGTGGATTTCTCACGCTACTTCAAATCCGCAACGGCGCTTTCGGCGGTTGCCAGCGCCGTATCGATCCTGGAGCCCTGCGAAAAGGCGATAAAGTTCTCCGAGAAAGTCGAGAAGGAAAGCGTTACCTTGACCGCCGTCTGCCCCGCGTCCGAGGGCGATGCGATCACCGTCAACGTCAGCTTCCAGAAGGACGAGACCGGCACCTTGTTCCCGGATTCTTTTGACTACGGCAACTGAGCGCTCAGCAACGACGCACGTATTTCACTCCCATCCAATTGGGCGGGCACCCCGGCAAATCGGGGCGCCTTTCCTTTTTTGCGAACCTGTCAAAACGAGATATCTGGCCTCGCAATCATCAGCCAGAAAATCGCAAGCACCGCGAAGAACGCCGGAAACCCGAAGGCGAACCAGAGTCGGAACAGTTGATGATAGCGCGTCGGCAGATTTTCACCGATGCGGTCGGCCTCTCTGGCAAGATCGCGTAGCCGCATCTGAATGAAGACGACGGGTACCCAGAAGGCGCCTGTCAAAACATAAAGGGCGAGCGACGCCAGTAGCCACCCTTCGCGAAGATCCCAGCCGGTCGCCAGCGCCAAAAGCAACCCCGTGATCGGCTGTAAGATCACCGCCGTAGTCGTGAAGACGAAATCGGCAACCACCACGCTTGCCGCTGTATGCGCGATAAGCTTTGCATCCCCCGTGCGGTGCGCCATCACCATGAAGAAGGCTATCCCCGCACCGGTACCGAGCAGAACCGTTGCACCGATCACGTGCAGCCAGCGAAGCAAATGGACCCACTCGATCATCTCTCCTCCGCCATCGCGACAAGCGCCAACGCCAAACCAATCACCGGAATGACCTTGACGAGCGGTCCCAGCGGATCGCCCCACAGCTGCGGTGTCACTATGCTGCCCGCCAACAAGTAGGTCAGTGACACCGCCACGCTCATCGCGCAGGCGGGAACGAAGCTGCGCCGCAATAGAAGTCCTGCCCCAACCGCGATATCGACAAGTGAACCGCCGAGTACCGCCAGATCCGCGTACCCAGTGCCAACCTTATCGATAATGAGGCGGGCAGCTTCATCGAACCGCCAAAGCCCGATCAAACCGGACGCGATCCAGAAGGCGGCAAACGCCACCACGAGCAGCGGGAACACCAGCTGGACCCGGGCAAAAACCCGCTCCTGGCGCGTTGCCGGCATGCCGCCCAGCGTCTCGGCCAGTGCCGCGAACTCCTGTCCGGTAGCCCGCCGCCAGGGTTCCGGGTCGGCGACCACGTCATCCTTGAGAACCTTCATCGCAGTCGATCTCAGCGGCGCGCGCCAGCCCAACAAGCCGGCCAGATCCGCGCACCGCGCCAAGGCCATCGCCATTCCCTTCGGCACCCGCCAAACCCAGGCGGGTTCGGAAAAGCCAAGCCAGCTGCGAAACGTCAGGACGACGTTTTCGAGCGTCTCGATCTGCGGCGCCACGAGATCGAAATCGGCTCGCGCGAGCCGCTCGTCGCTGAGTGATCTCACGACGGCGCTCGCAACATCATCAACCCAGATTGTCTGCAAGCGCGCTTCGGCGAGCGCGATTGGCTGCACATAGGGAAACGCCGCCAGAGTGCGAACCAGGCTGGTGCCTCCGTAGGCGGTTGGTGAAATCACCAGCCCCGGCTTGAGCACGACCCACTTAAGGTCGCTCGCTCGCAGCGCTGCATCGGCTTCGCCCTTGGTCGCCAGGAATTCGGTTGCGGCACCCGGCTTGGCCCCCGGTGCTGAGATCTGCACGAAGCCTGAGACGCCGCGCAATTCGCACGCCTTGATCAGCGCAACGATCGCATCCCGCTGCACCCGCCCGAGGTCATCCTGCAAACCCGATTGCAGCGCGCCCGAGGCATTGACCACAGCGTCGATCCCTTCGATGCGGTCGAGCCAATCCTCCGGTCTCAAAAGGCGGTTGAGATTACCCGCCAGCCACCGAACCTGCGGCAACAGCGCTGCCCCTCGTGCCGGCTCTCGCGCCAGGCCGCTGACCTCTACGCCTTCAGATAACGCAGCGCGGACCACCGCTTGCCCGATCAGCCCGTAGGCGCCAAGTACGAGTACCCGCATTAACCTTGTCCGCCTTTCTCACAGGGATGCGCGCTGCAAATGAAGCCGCTGCCAACCGTAGGCTCGTTTGCGGCCGGCGAAAACGCCGGATCGCGGACCGAACGCCACATTACGAAAAATTCATTCGGTCTGGCGGCATTATCCGCCCGAAAATGCTGGAAACAGCCACCCAGAGCACGGTCCGACGGCTAACTGAGCGGTAACGAATTCCAAGACTAATTATTGGCGCGAAGCTATGATGCCTGGGCGCCTAGGCGCAGAAGCACCACTGGCCCCAGCATGTTGCCCGGCTGGCAGAAGCCTTGTACCGATTTCAAACGATGGGAACGCAAGCTGAAAATAAGGGTTTCGTTACTGGGAGGTCACTAACGTAAATCTGCCGTTTGCAAGCCATCGGGTTCATGCAGCGCTCATCCTCGAAATGTTATGCTGCCGGTGGCACCAAAACTGAATTCCGTGGCTGACCGCCCGGAACTGGCATTTTACCTACCTCGCCTGCGGGGTAATTCCTCAAGGATGACCTGATTGAACCGCCCTTGGTCCTTGATGTCGCAAACACTCCTGCTCGCGGTCCTCTCCGGTCTCGGCGCGACCGCCTGGATGACGCGCGACCGCATCGGGGAAGCCTTGGCGGACCTGCAATCTCCCCCGACCGGCACTGAGCAGCCAACGAAAGTCGCCGGTAAGTCCGGCAAGAGCAAAACCCGCGGGGCTGCACCGGTAATCGTCTCCCGGGTCACCATCGAACGAAATGACGAGATCGTCGCGGCGATCGGAACCGCCCGGGCGCTGAAATCGGTGACGTTGTTTGCCAAATCCGAAGGGGAAATCATATCGTTCCCGGTCTCGGCCGGCGATCCGATCAAACAGGGCCAGACCCTCGTCGAACTCGACTCCGCCAAAGCCAAGCTGGCAGTCGACCTCGCCAAGAAAACGCTGGAAGACTTCAGGCAGAAGCGCGAACGGGCGATCTATCTCGAGAAGCGAAACGTCCGTTCCGGTGCAACTGTCGAAGACGCAAACATCACCGTCGAGCGTGCCGAACTCGAAGTCCGTCAGGCCGAAGAGGAACTCCGCGACAAGACGCTCTCGGCCCCCTTCGCCGGCGTCGTTGGCATCCCAAAGGTGGAAGCCGGAGATCGGATCACGCCGTCGACCGAGCTGATCAACCTCGACGATCGCTCCCAGCTGCTAGTCGAATTCCCCATTGCTGAGAAATTTCTTTCGCGGATCGAGATCGGCGATCAGGTAACTGGAACCACGCCGAGCTATCCGCGCCGCAGCTTTACCGGCAGGCTTGGCCATATCGACAGCCGCGTCGATCCCATCTCGCGGACCGTCATGGTGCGCGCCATCCTGCCCAACGCAGAAGATCTCTTGCGACCTGGCATGTCATTCGCAATCGAACTCGCGCTGCCGGGCGCCGACTACCCTGCGGTCCCGGAACTGTCGCTGCAATGGGCTCAGGGCGAGAGCTATCTCTGGCGCATCGACGGCAACGTCGTTCGCAAGACATTGGTGGAAACGGTGCGGCGCAAGAACGCCATCATCCTGATCGACGGCCCGGTCGCCGCAGGTGATCTGATCGTTGTCGAAGGCGTACAGCGCCTGCGCGACGGAGCCGAAGTGACCTACGAGCCACCCGAACCCGCCGCCCCACCGGACGCGTCGCCGCAACGAAGTGGCAAACCTTCCGGCAGGGGGCAGCCTGCCGAAAAAAGTCAGCCGATGAACCTGCGCCGATCCGCGCGCTCTGAGACCGGCGGGAAGGGGTGAGCGATGGCGTTCGGTGACGGCCTTCCTGCCCTCAGTGTCCGCCGCCCCTATCTCGCGGCGGTGTTGAACCTGCTGATCATCGTTGCTGGCGCCGCCGCGATCTACGGTGTGGAGGTCCGCGAATTGCCCGACGTCGACCGGCCGATCGTTACGGTCCGTGCCGACTTCCCCGGCGGTTCCCCGGAAACGATCGATGCCGAGATAACCGCCAAGGTCGAAGGTGCCGTCGCCCGCGTGAATGGCATCATCGAGGTCCGCTCGTCGACCGAGGAAGGCAACTTCCGCATCCGCGCCACTTTCCGCCCGAGTGTCGACCTGATCGACGCGGCAAACGACATGCGCGAAGCCGTCGCGCGCGTGCAGCGCGAGCTGCCCGACGGCGTGGAAAATCTTTCCGTCATCAAGGCCGACGCCGATTCCGATCCGATCATCAAGCTGGCTGTCTATTCCGACTCGCTGCCGATCGAGGAAGTGACGCGCCGGGTCGAGAACGAGATCATCCCTGAACTGACGTCGATCGAGGGCGTGGCCGACATCCAGCTTTTCGGCGATCGCGAACGGGTGCTCCGCGTCGTGGTCGATCCGATGAAACTTGCCGGCTACGGCTTGTCGATAACGGACGTCGTCAATGTTTTGCGCAATGCCCGCTACGACGTCCCCGCCGGCAGTTTCGAATCCGACGAGCAGGAAGTCATGGTTCGCGCCGATGCCTCTGTCGCCGATCCCGGCGCCATCGAGGATCTTATCGTGCGCGACCCGGTCCGCCTCGGTGACGTCGCCAGCGCATTTTTCGGCCCTGCCGACGCTGAAAGCATTGTGCGACTCAACGGCCGCCAGGTGGTCAGCCTCGGCGTTGTCCGCCGCGCCCAGTCCAATACCGTTTCGATCTCAGAAGATGTCGAAAGATCCGTCGAGCGCCTGAATTCCCGGATGCGCGCGATACGCATCGAAACCACGTCCGATGAAGCCATCTTCATCAAGGGCGCGATCGCCGAAGTCCTCATCAGTCTCGGCCTCGCGGTCGTGATAGTGGTTTCCGTAATCGCGCTGTTCATCGGCAGCCTGCGGGCGTCATTGATACCCGCCGCGACGATCCCTGTCGCACTTATCGGTACCGTTGCGGGTGTCTGGCTGATGGGGTTCTCGATCAACCTGCTGACGCTTCTGGCCCTGGTGCTGGCGACTGGATTGGTGGTCGACGACTCGATCGTCGTCCTCGAAAACATCCAACGCCTGAAGGCGCAAGGCATCAAGCCGGGCGCGGCCGCCATCCTCGGCACGCAGCAGGTGTTTTTCGCTGTTATCGCCACCACCGCGACCCTGGTATCCGTGTTCGTTCCGATCTCCTTTTTGCCGTCCACCGCGGGCCGGCTGTTCGGCGAATTCGGTTTCGTGCTGGCGGTCACCGTCAGCATCTCGTCGTTTGTCGCGCTGACCATCGTACCGATGCTCGCTTCACGACTGCCCGAGAAAAGCCGACCATCGGTCTTTTCACGCGTCCTTGAGCGGATCGGCGATCGGTTCTCCCGCGTCTACTCAACGACCCTCGACGGCGTCCTCACAGTCCCGCTCGTATTTGTCGGTTTATGCGGCTTCGTGATTTTCGGCGCCGCACTCGCATTCACGACACTTGGCGAAGAACTCACCCCTGAAGAAGACCGCGGGCTTATCACCGTCCGCCTCACCGGCCCGGACGGCGTCGGCCTCAAATACACCGACCGTCAGGTCGAAAAAGTCGAGCACATCATTGCCCCGCTGGTCGACAAGTCGATCGCCACCGGATTGTTGTCGATCACTGGCCGTTACGATCTCAACCGCGGCCAGATCGATGCCCGCCTCGCCGACTGGTCGAAACGCGATCCTAAAAACGGCGAAGACGAGGGCACCCTTGTACGCGCCATCAACAAGAAGCTGGACACCATTCCCGGCGCCCAGGCCCGCGTCCAGCGCAGCAACTCGCTTGGACTGCGCAATGCCGGAGCCGGCATACGGCTGGCGCTCACCGGCTCGAACTATGAGGCGATCGCCGACGTCGCCAATGAATTCGTGGTTCACCTGGAAAAGGAAGCGCCCGAAATCGAAAATCTCCGCGTCGAATTTCGTGCCACCCAGCCCCAGTTGAAACTCGACATCGATCGGCGCCGTGCCGCCGATCTCGGCGTGCCGATCGAGAACCTGGCCGCCACCGCGCAGGTTCTTGTTGACAGCGACGAGGTCGCCGAACTGACGATCGACGACCAGCGTGTGCCCGTCATCCTTCAGGCGGCAGCCGGCGCCATCACCGATCCCGCGGACCTCAACAACCTCTTCGTTTCAGCCACCGACGGCCGCCTTGTACCGCTATCGCAGTTGATTACGTTTTCCGAGAAGGCCGTCCCCGCTGAACTTGACCGCCATGGGCAGCGACGCGCCGTGGAAATTTTCGCCGATATGGCGGGCGAATATACGCTGCGCGACTCCGTCAATGCCGTGCGCGCGGTTGCCGACCGCCACTTGCCGCCGGGTTACGGACTGTTGTTCCTCGACGAAGCCGCCGAGCTCGATGAAACGTCACACGGAGTTACGCTCACCTACGCCATTGCGCTGCTGATTGTCTTCCTCGTGCTCGTCGCCCAGTTCGAAAGCATCACCAGCGCTCTCATCGTCCTGATCACTGTTCCGTTCGGCATTTGCGCAGCGATATTCGCAATGGCGCTGACCGGAACGTCGATCAATATCTACAGCCAGATCGGCGTCCTGATGCTGATCGGAATCATGGCCAAGAATGCGATTCTGATGGTCGAGTTCGCCGACCAGCTCCGCGAGAGCGGCATGAGGGTCTACGAGGCCGCCCGCGAAGCATCGAACATTCGACTTCGCCCGATCGTGATGACCATGTTCTCGACCGTGCTTGCCGGTCTGCCGCTGATCTTCGGTTCGGGTCCAGGCGCGGAAAGCCGCGCATCAATCGGCTGGGTCGTCTTCGGCGGACTCGGACTTGCCGGGATATTCACGCTCCTGTTGACCCCTGCACTATACGTATTGATCGCAGGCTTCGTGAAGCCGCGCAGCGAAACCGCCGCCCGCGTCGACCAGGAACTGACCGAAGCCAGCAAACAGACCATCACCTCCGAAACCGAACTCGCCGGCCGCTGATCCTCGTCGTCATTAACGCGGTGCCCGCGCGTCGCACTCGACGAGTCTGCCTCCTGAAATTTGCCTGCCATCGACCGCAAACCTCCCGCCATCGACCGCAAACTTCCCGCCCACGTCGCAAGGATGTGAATGAGCGTGTGTTGCCGGCGTCTTCGAAGTGACACATCAAGGATGCAATCAGTGCTGCGGCTGCCGTTGCACAGCCACATAAACTCCTTTCAAAATTAGCGGCGAATGGCGGTTACCATGATTGCGGATCAATACTACGGTCAACACTCGACTTCGGCCGCGGAAGCCGTCCATGCTTTCGAACAAGCCGTCTTCGCCGTTGCCGCACACAGACCTGCCGCCGAACCCCTGAACCGGGCACTTGAAGCCGATGACACACTGGTTGCCGGCCATGCACTGAAGGGCTTGGGGGTGGCGCTGCTTGGCAAGGCTGAAGACTTTGCCAAGGCGCGCGCACTTCTCACGCCCGCGCAGGATGCGCTGTCACGCGCCGACGGAGGCACCGATTACGAACAGGCCCTGGTTCAGGCGCTGCAACTCGCCTCTTGTGGCCGCTTGAAGGCCGCGGCCGCCCGCCTCGAAGCCCAGGTATCACACAACCCCCGGGATTTCCTTTGCCTCAAACTGGCAAACGCGCTGCGCTTCATGACCGGTGAAGCGCACCATATGCGTGAAACCAGTGCAACAGCCTTGCGCAGCATGGCAAGTTCGGACGCCGGATACGGCTTCGCACTCGGCATGCACGCTTTCGGGCTTGAAGAAATGGGTTCGTTTGCTGAAGCCGAATCCATCGGCCTTCTGGCCGTCACCAATCAACGCTCGGATATCTGGGGCGTCCACGCCGTCGGTCATGTGCTGGAAATGCGTGGCCGCGCTGCCGAAGGCGCCCGCTGGATCGAAAGCTCCCGCCAGCTCTGGCCGCACTGCAACAACTTCACCTTTCACATGGCCTGGCATCTGGCGTTGTTCCACCTCGAAGCCCAGGACTACGACGCCGTACTCGATCTCTACGACCGCGAAATCCGGCCCGTGGAGACCGACGATTTTCGCGACATGGCCAACGCCGTATCCATGCTGTGGCGGCTCGAACAGGAAGGTATCGACGTCGGCGACCGCTGGCGGAGATTGCATGAGATCGCCCACCGCCGCCGGTCCGATGCGACCTACGTATTCGCCTCCCTGCACTATCTGCTGGCTCTTCTGGGCTCAGGCGACACTGCCGCCGCGAGGGAACTTGTCGGAAACCTCCGCGACCGTGCGTTGACCGCCGGCCTCGACGATCAGGCCGAAGTTGCCGCTGCGGTCGGAGTCGAGCTGGCGGCTGCGATATTGACCCTTCATTCCGGCGCAACCGCCCCGGCCAATCTGTGCGAACTCTCCCTCAACCTGCCCAAACTGGGCGGCAGCCGCGCCCAGCGCGACGTCTTCATGCGCACGCTGTTGCTGATGGCAGCGAACTCCGGAAACCCGGCAGCTTTCGACGCCGTCAACAAGGTTAGAACAGCCATGAAATCCGAAGACAGGTTCGCACGCGTCACACACAAACGGTTATCGGAAACCGCAGCATAAGTTTGAACATCGCCCAGTGTTTCCGTCTCAAGTGTTCGCGGCCGATGCACATGAGTCAATTTAGCCGGTGCAGGCCACTAGTGTCGTTTTTTGCGCCTGACGTTTGGCTCCAAGACCAGCCTCACGCGGAGACCGGACTTCAGGTGCGCTACACTGGAGTTCCAGCCCAACCGGCCGGAACCTCCGTTTCGCCGCGTTGACACCCGCCAGCCTTTGGCGGAAGAAGACCACCTCGCGCTACACCGGGGACAGTGCCAACCATCCGACTGCAAGGTCCAGGCTTACCAATATGGCCATCGAATCTGACAACGGCACGACACCAGCACCGCGCCAATCCTCCGCCGGCCAACATGCCATTGCCCGTCAGCGCGACATCCGGCTCGACTTCTTCCGCGGCATCGGCATGTTCATCATCTTCATCGCCCATGTGCCCTATAACGCCTGGACCGGGTACATCCCCGCGCGATTCGGATTTTCCGATGCGACCGAGATCTTCGTGTTCTGTTCGGGCATGGCCTCTGCGATCGCCTTCGGCCGCCTCTTCGAAGAACGCGGCTTTGCAATCGGGACCGCGCGCATCCTGTACCGATGCTGGCAGGTCTATTGGGCGCACATCTCGATCTTCATGGCGGTCGCCGGCGCCATGGTGCTCGCCGACAAGTGGCTTGCAAGCGGCGGCGCCTACCAGAAGGGGCTGAACCTTCTCCCCTTCCTATCCGACGACACCGGCACCAACCTTGTCGGTCTGCTCACCCTCACCTATGTCCCGAATTTCTTCGACATCCTGCCGATGTACCTCGTCATTCTGGCGATGCTGCCGCTGGTCATGGCGCTGCGCCGCCTGGGTCGCGTTTATGTTTTTGCAGCCGTGCTTGGGGTCTGGCTTCTCGCCACGCTTGGCTGGATCAATCTACCCGCCGAACCCTGGAGCGACCGGGTCTGGTTCTTCAACCCATTCGCATGGCAACTCGTCTTCTTCACCGGCTTCGCGTTCATTCGCGGATGGATACCAGCCCCGCCCGTCACGCGGCCCTTGATGATTGCCGCGGCCGTGTTCGTCGTCGCCGTAATACCGTTCCATCATGCCTGGTTCCTGACCAACATCCCGTTTTTCGCCGAAGCGCGTAGCGCTCTCGGATTGCTGGTCGAAAAGACCGGCTTCGGCTTCCTCAGGTATGTTCATTTCCTGGCACTCGCGTATCTCGCCTACGCACTGGCAGGACCGAATGGCGACAACCTGCGCATCTTGAATCGCCCCTTCGTTGCAGTTTGCTGCAAGGTCGGCCAGCAGGCGCTCGGAGTTTTCCTGGCCGGTCAGTTCCTGTCGATGATGGGAGGCATTTATCTCGATCAGCTCGGCCACACGGCCTTCAATACCGCATTCGTAAATTTTGTTGGCATTGCGCTTCTGATCGCGGTCGCCTACATCGCGGCGTACTTCAAATCCTCGCCATGGAAGACCGAGAAACCCGTGCGGAAGGGCCATCCAGTTGCAACGGCCCAGACCGAGCGGCTGTCCCAGCCCGCCGAATAGAGCACCGGCGCGAATAAGGATTTGAATGACAGCCCGGCCCTCGCCGCGCGACCTGGTCTCATCGCGCTCGTCAGGACTTGCCGCCGATATAGCGATGCACCAGCTCGGCGATGCGCTCCGGCCCAAGGATCGGCGGAAACAACGTCTTGAAAGTGCCGTCCGGCCCAAGCAGGTAGATATAGGAACCATGCGCGTAGACCGCGCCTTGTTCCGGATCGACGAACACCACCTTCCGTTCGATCTGAAACGCCCGATAGGCTTCATCGAGCGCTTTTTCGCTCCCGGTGAGCCCAATCATCCGCGGATGATATTTCGGCACCGCTTCGGCAAGTGCTGCAGCCGTATCCCGCTCCGGATCGACGGTGATCAGCAGCGGCGTCACCATCACCCCTTCGGCTTCAAGCCTGTCGGCGACCTCAGCCATTCGCGGCAGTGCGACCGAACAGATTGCCTTGCACTTGGCGTAACCGAAGAAAAGCAGCTGGAACCGGTTCTGCGGATCCTTCGACGACCGCCCAGACCCGGACTGATCGATGAGCCTGAAATCCCCGCCCTTGATGTTCGGAAAGCCTGGCGTATTTTCCTGCTCTTTGAGGTGGCGCGCAGCCTCGTCCGCACTCTTGTGAGTAACGCCGTTGTGCGCCCCGGCGGCAACGAAGGAACACGCCAGCACCGCCGCCGCACAGACCATCCCAGGGCCGGAACTATATGGAGCCCGCACCATCACTGGTTTTCCGCGATCCATTTCTTGTCGATCTCCAGCCCGAGCCCCAGGTAGCCTTCCTTGTCGATCTGCTTCGTCACTCTTCGGTCGCGCCGATACCAAGGACCCTCACCGTCCGCACCGGGGTTGCGCTTCTTCCAGGCTTCGCCCCAACGCTCAGCCTTGCTCCATTCTGTCTCGCCCTTGTGACGAATGAGCTGAAGCATGTAGACCTTCGCCTTGACCCCCGGATCCTCGCCGATCAGCAGCCCGTCGACATCGACCGCCTTGTTGCAATAGGGCAGGAGATCGTCGGTTCCACCGTTGAATTCGAACTGCGCATTCTTCGACACCATGACAAGCGCGTTGTCGGCATCGCGGACGATTCCGAGGTTGCGTTTGCCATCTCCGCAATTTTCCGGACAATCCCCCGACAACTCGCAGAGGATGTCGACGACCTTGCCCGAGAAGGTCGCTTTCTGTTCGCCGCTGAGGCCAAAGGTGCTGGCGTTACTTCCGTTGGAAAAGTCTTCCGCCACACCGCCATGAGCAAAGACGGCAACGCTGGACGCAACCGCAGCTAGCTGGAGAATATGTTTGATTGTCATCTTCTGCGGCTCCATCACTTCTTCTCGGGAATGGCGAAACCCGGCACCACGCCGAAGTCCTCGTGATTGCGGTTGGTGATGCCCTCGTTTGAAATGACATCGGCCACGACGAGGTAGTTGACCCCATCGCGCACGTAGTGCTGCCCCTTGGCGACGATGCTGTCGCTTTGCAGTTCCATGATGGTGTCGGTCTGCGCCAGCGGGTCTTCGCCTTTGACCTTGAGCACCATGTAGACCGTGCCGTCTTCGGCCTTGACGCCAACCGGTATGCCACCGGCCGCACACCACAGCGCACACGTGTGGTGCGCACTGCCGACTACCGCATCCGGTCCGCCCATCACACCGGAAAGGTAACACCACGTATCGATGATCTCGCCCTTGATCTCGACGACCTGGGCGCCCGGTGCTGCCGATAGTCGGCCTGCCGCAACTATGAAGCACGCCAGGCTCGCCAAGACAGTCGCGGCGGGGGTTCGCAAGCGTCTCATCTTCATCACCGTTCCTTAAATTTGGTCAATTGCGATGCCGCGCATACCGGATACGGCGCTCAAGAGCGCCAACGCCGCGTTCACGAGGAAGGTAACCCACGAAACCGAACACGAGGGCATGAAAAGTTCGTGAAACATTTCAAGGCTACGCGAAGGCCGCCGCAATTTCCATTGCCTGAATTTCCATGTCCTGAATTTCAATGACCTGTACGCCAACCCCTCAATCCTCGAGGCTTGCCGAAATCGCCCCCGCCAGAACGCTGCCCAGGCAATCGTACGTCACGTCGTTCATGTGAAAGCGGTCGGACGCAAGCAGCTCGTCGATGGAGAACTGCTCGCTGTCGACAAGATGCTTCATCAGTTCATATCGCCGAAATACCGGCACGCCGTGCGCCGCACCGATCTCCCGCAGGAGCTCCAAGTATGTCTGGTAACCGGCGACCTTCACCGAGCCTGGAAAGAACTGCTGATCGAGCAGGATCACGTCGATGCCCCGCTGCCGCATCAGCGCAAGCCCGGCTTCGACCGTGTCCCTGAAGGCGGTCGGATCGACCTTACGGATGGCATCGTTCACACCTGTCTGCCAGATCACCAGGACCGGATCGAGTTGCAGAACGTCCCGCTCGATTCGCGCCAGCATGTGTGTTGCAAGTTCTCCGCTCCGGCCCCGGTTGACGACCTCGAATCTGGGCTCCTCGAAGCCCGCGTTGAGGACCGCCTGCAAACGCGCCGGATAGGCTTTGTCGCGTGAACTCGCCCCCCTCCCCTCGGTACTCGAAGAGCCGAACGCAACGATCCGGATCGGATTATTGGCCTTGAACGCCTTCGATAGGGAGGGAATGGGCTGTACGAAGCTGGCAACCGATTGAGGCGCAACGCATGACGGCGCCGCTATCGCCGCCGTCGCGGAATATGAAACGAATGCAATAAGCAAAATCAACGCCGCCAGTTCACGGCATGCGCCGCGCCTCAAGTGAACCACGCCGCAATCCTCCCCTACGCCACAAAAACGGAAGCCATGCCCGGCAACTGGCTAGGCAACAACGCTCAACTCACACCGGCAGTCTACTCAGGCGTGGAGGGATGTCGCCATAAAGTTTCGATGAGCATGAAGATATTCCTCCTTGCCCGCCTTCCTGGTGGTGTTTCAGCCACCGGACTTGAGCCGCGACAGGGCACTCAAAAGGTTGGCGCCTGGACAGCGGGTCGCGGCGACCTCGCTATGTGTCCGGACCGACGATTTCGCAATTGCGAACTTGCCGCCAAGCCAGCACAGCAACTCTTCCAGGGATGCCAACTGCTCGTCCTGCGGATGCTCGACATCGAAGTCTCCTTCGACGACGATCTGGATCCTGTCGGCCGTATCGTAGTTGGTCCGTGTGTCGCCGGCAAAATCCAGGCTGCGTCCTTCACCGATCCGCCCGCCGTACCCGATGAAGAAATGGTAGGGAGTATCTCCCAACGCCGGCTTGGGCCTGCCATCCTCGCTGCCGGGCCGCTGAGCGTACGATTGCAGATCCCTGAGTTTCTGTTCGAGCGGCAGATGAGGGTGCGACTTCACTCCGGTGTGATGAATCACGATCGACCTGGGAACCTGCCGTATCATGCGATTTTCAATCGCCGGTGCCGCCGACCAGTCGGCACGTGGAACGATCGCCGGCTCCCGGCAATTGCGCTGCTCCGCCGCCGCCGTGGCAGACCCTATTAGGCTCAGCAGGATAAAACCGCCGGCGGTCAGTGAAACGAGCAGCCCGGAGATTGGTCGCTGGCCGCCTGACCCGGGAATCAGCGGCGCAAGAAACCGGGACACAGTCTGCTGATCGCCGACACGCATCCTGCGATCTAAGTGTTCCGGTTCTGACATTTGTCCCCCTGTGCGGCGAAGTTCCAAGCAAATGTCAAAATCAAGAGGCACACGAGCAACTCTATGATTTCAGTGTTGCTTTGTGCATCTGACGCCTGCCTGACATACCGCCGAAACACCGGACAAGCGTAAGATCCAGAACACTAGTACCCGCTTTCAGAAGTTCGTGAGTCATTCGCGGCAACCACCTTGACGAACTTCTGAAAGCAGAGGGTACTAGTAAAATATTGAATCTAGTACCGCTTTTCGATCAGAAGTCCCTGAGAGCGGTTGACTGA
>JAHJSN010000112.1 GCA_018830445.1 Alphaproteobacteria bacterium
GTTCTGGATCAAACATTTGATTCCCGGGTGGAGGTCGTCAAATGTTTGTGAATCCAGAACACAATCAAAAGGTTGCCTAGTGTTCCGGGCTGACATTCAGGTTCCCGGCAGGGAACCATATGTCAGAGTCGGAACACTAGAATCACGAGTGAGAGTCGTTTGCGCGCTGCGCAACTGCGGTGCCTCAGCTCTTGGGCCGGAAAGCCGCGCAGACTTCAGGGTCCGTTTCGAGTCGCGGTCCGCCAATCAGGTCGATGCAGTAAGGGACGGCCGCGAATACGGCGTCAAGGCACGTCTTGATCGCGGCAGGTTTGCCGGGGAGATTTATGACGAGGCTGCGGCCGCGGATGGCTGCCAGCTGCCTGGAGAGGATCGCGGTTGGAACCTCGGCAAGGCTCGCCTTCCGCATCGCCTCTCCGAACCCATGCAACTGTCGATCGCAGACATCGAGTGTCGCTTCGGGAGTTACGTCGCGCAGCGCCGGCCCAGTGCCACCGGTTGTCAGGATCAGCGGGCAACCTTCGACGTCGGCAAGCCGCACGATTGTGGCGGCGATCGCTTCACGCACATCACGGACGATGGACAATGAAGGAGTCCATGGGGTGGTCAGTACGTTGCGAAGATATGCTTCCACCGCCGGCCCGCCGCGATCCTCGTAGATGCCCTGTGTTGCCCGGTCGGAGCAGACAATTATACCGATGGGGATTGACGTCATGAACGTTTCCTCTTGCCGATTGCATTGGCTGGGCAACCCGCCATACGCCCCTCAGACGCCGTAGCGCTCAAGAACGCGCTCAATGTCGCCAACGCAGCGGATTTCCATCATCTCGTCCATCGTCATGGAAATTTCGAAGTCATCTTCGAGGGCCTTGATGAGTTCGATGTGCTTGAGCGAATCCCATCTCTCTATCTCGTTGGGAGAGGTGGTATGCGTCAGGGGACTGTCGTACTGGAACACGTCGGCGACGAGCTCGGCAATATCCGGCCGGACGGTCTCGGCTTGAAGTGCAGCAGGGCTCATGGGCGGCTCCATTTCACGTTGACAAAATTCGAATGCGGAACCTGCGAGGTCGCCTTCCGCCAAATCCAGGTCGCGCCGTCGCCGGCGGTCGAGCAGGATTGGAATCCGTGGCTGGGATAAAAGTCCTCGACGATCCGGTTCTTTGGCGTCGGCAGATAGTCCGCCGTGACCGTGTCCACGCCCAGGGACATGAGGTCTTCGATCACCGCGCCGAGAAATGCGGTTTCGATACTCCGGGCGATGACACGGCAACTCATGACGAAGCTTTCGATCGAAGCCCCGGCTCCGGCAAGGCGGACGACGGCCGCAACCGTGATGCCATGATCTCCGAAGCGGTCGCGCACCCTGGCGAGGTAGACACGGGCCGTTTCCGGTTGTGCGAGAAAGGCCGCGAGATCGGCTTCGTCGAACCTTCTGGTCGTAAGGTTGAATTGATTGGTCCGCTGGTGCAGCTGTGCGACACGCGGCAGTGTCGCATGGCCGAGTACTTCGAGTTCGAGAACCTGCGCCAGCTGGGCGAGGTAGTCCTCGTAGCTCGAGGCTTTCTCACGCAGGGCGTGGGCCTCGCGTTCGGCCGCATACATCTTCGCGCGGGCAGCATCCTCGGCTGTGATCCCGGTTGTCCAGGTTCGTTGCAGCGAGCGCAGCCATAACGCCCGTTCGGATGTGTCGGCTGGAACTTCGGGCACGTAGACCTCCGGGCACATGCGCCGCATGGCGTCGCGCTCGTGCGGGCTGTCGTCGAGGAACATGATGCTGTCGAGTCCGAGGTTGAGTTCCCCAGCGAGACGGCGCAGGTTGTCCGGCTTCGGCTCCCAGTTGATTGCAGTAGCCGTAAAATCGTCCGCCCGAAGCAGCATGCCGGGGTGCCGGCCAAAGACCGAGATGGCGTCGGGATTGTTCTTGCTCATAGCGACGAGGATTTTTCCTTGCGCCTTGAGTCGCAGGCATTCGTTCTGAACGGCCTTGAAGGCGTTGCCGGGCGGTTCGTCGCCGCAGTCCAGCTTCTCCACGCCGTCGTCGCCATAGACCCCGCCCCACAGCGTATTGTCGAAATCGAGCGCAACCACTTTTATGGATGGCGCAACTTTGTCGGCGAGCCGAGCCGAAGTAAAGGCTCGCGCCAAGGCTTCATTGGCGTGGCTGGAATAGGCGATCCGGCCATAGAACCACAGACGCCGATCGAACCGGTCCCGGGGCGCGATCGAAGCCATGGCGAAGTCGGCATCGACGATGCGAAGCTTCTTGTATCGCGCGGCGAGATCGCACAGCATTCCATTGAAGCGCCGGATCGTGGCGGCGCTGCCAGAGGGATCACTGGCGTCGACATATCCCATCTCGGGCTCTGTAAGACAGGGCAACGTATTGAGTATCAGCGGAACGCTGCTCGAACGACAGTGGGACTCGATGCCATCGACCAGTTGCGCGAAACGTGACGTTCTCGCTTGCTCGGCTTCTGCCGCCCCGCCGGCCCAGCTCGTTTCGAGAACGGATATCGGATCCAGAAGCACCATCAGCGCATCGATGGACCTGGCCGGCTGCAAGAGCTCGGAGATGACGGTTGCGAAGTCGGCTTCGGTCGCATCGATCCGGTGGCCATGCGACGCGAATGCAGGGAACAAGGCTTCCGCGAACGGGCGGGTGGTCGATAGACCGGCCACGCGCACGCGGACAGCCGGGAAGTCCGCCGCAAAGCCTCTAAGATGGGCGCGGACATGCCGCAAGGCTTGCGGTGCCGAGGGCCAGGCGGCCAGTGCAAGCCGGCACGCATCCTCCATCATGCCCGCCGCCTCTAGTCGCCCGGCGGCGGAACGGGCAATCTCCGCAGACAGCCTGCCGCAGGCTGCAAGCTCGGTAAGCCGCCTAGCGGTTTCCACACAGTGAACCGCAGTGACGGGCGACTGGTCCTTCGACGCGTCACGATTGAGTTCGGACAACAGGCGAACCTCGTCCTCGATGGCCTGCGACGGCTGATCCGGCAGCACGTGCCCGGCTGCTGCCAGGGTTCGCGCCAGCCACTTCGGCAGTTTGACACGCGCCGACGCCAGACGCTGCAAGAGCCGTGCGACCTGTGCCGGGCTGGCAACCTCCCAGTCGGCGGCCGATAAAAGTGCCTGGTTGCGCCAAAGGACGGGTGACGCTTCGATAAGGGCGTCGAGAACCTCGACTGAACCCGGCGTTGTCCCCGGCAGCTCCGTATGGCCATCACGCAGGGGCGGGCCAGTTGCTGCCGATGCTTTGCCTGCCATCGCGGGTTCCTAGATCATGACGTCGCCGCCCGTGACGAGGAGGTTTTCCCCCGTCACGAAGCGGGCGTAAGGCGACACGAGCAGAAGAATGGATCCGGCGACATCATCGACGGTCGCCAGCCGTCGCAGAGGCGTCCGTCCGACCATCATCTGACGCAGACGGTCGGGAGTACCGGCGACGAGATCGGTATCGGTCAGCGACGGGGAAACCATGTTGACAGTGATGCCGATCGGCCCCAGTTCCTGCGCGAGGTTCTTGCTCATCGCGTGTAACGCGCTTTTCGCCGAGACGTAGGCGAGCCAATGATGGCTCGTGCGTTGCAGGCAGGCCGAGGACAGCACATTCACGATCGCTCCGCCGCTTTTCTTCAGGCTCGGCAAGGCCGCCTGCGTCACCAGGAACGCGCTTCCCACGATCCGGGTATAGGCCTGTACCATATCTTCCCACGACGCCTGTTCAAATGGCTTGGCGGTGATCTTGGGTCCGGCGTTGTTGACGAGAACGTCGATGCCGCCAGCATCAGAAATGCGTCGCATCATCTCGCCGACTTCCCCCTCGCGCGAGACGTCGGCCCGCACCACGTCGCACGTGCCGCCTGCCAGTCTGATTTCGTCGCAAATCGCATCGGCGGCAGAGTGACTGTTGTGGTAGTTTATCCAAACATGCGCGCCCTGCTCCGCCAGCAGCCTCGCCGTCGCCCGGCCGATCCCCCGCGACGCGCCGGTAACAAGGGCGGTGCGTCCTGCCAATAGCTTGGCGGTGCCCGGCGCTGCATTGTCCATCGCCGCGCGACGTGCGGGAGCTTCTGGAAGTCGCAGGACTTTCGCCTGGGCCTTGCCGCGCAGGACCACGGTGCTGTGCTGATTGCGGATTTCGGTGTCGAGATCGACGACACGGCTGTCGCGGCTTATCGCCGTGATGGTGCCGCGTGCTTCGACTGTGTCCCCAATATAGACCGGAGCACTGAAAACGATGCTCTGCGAGAGGTAGAGCGCGCCTCGGCCCGGCAAGCGCATGCCGATCAGCGTCGACAGCAGGCTGGCATGCAGGAAGCCATGCACGACACGGCTTGAAAACTCTGTTCGTGCGGCAAACTCGTCATCGAGATGAAGCGCATTGTAGTCGCCGGACAGCCGCGCGAACGCGGCGACATCCTCGGCTGTGATTGTGCGCGACACGGTGTCTGTCTGGCCGATTCCAAGTTCGTCCAGCCGGTCTCGCGCAACTGAGTCCCGGTCCTGCATTCTTGATCCCGAAGCGTCGGTTGCCCACCGGGTTTGGCGGCAACACCTGCGCTCATGCAAGTGGATTAGCTGCAAGGTGCAGGTGGGTACTTGACTTCAGTCAAGAGAGCGCGGGAGAGCCGCTGGTACCTAAGCTCTATCAGTTCGCATGAGCCACCAGACTCGGGCCAATTTTGATATTCGAGGCTCGTTCAGCAGGTCAACGTGCAACCGCTCGCCGCAGAAACAGGAGGCAAAGCATGGCTTCTACATTCGAGACCGTTGCAGAGATTATCGCAGAGACGACTGATGTGGAGCTCGATGACATCAAGCCGGAGAGCCACGTCATGAAGGATCTTGCCGTCGACAGCCTGGCGTTTCTCGACATCACATTCGAAATCGATCAGCGCTTCAAGATAAAGGTTCCGATCGAGGATTGGATGCAGAAGGTCAACCAGAACGAGGTTGATTCTGCCGAATTCTTTGTTGTGAGGAACCTTTGCAAACGAATCGATGAGCTTGCGGCCCAGTCGGTCGCGGCCTGAGGGAAAGGCATTCGGCCGTCTCCATGCGTCTTGAATATTTCCAGATGCTTGATGAGGTCGAGTCTCTCGACCGGGATCGGTGTGCGATTGTCGTGCGCTCAGCCGTTCCGGAAAGGAGCCCCGTGTTCGAAGGGCATTTTCCCGGCCACCCGTTGATGCCCGGCGTTCTGCTTCTGGAAACCATGGCACAAGCCTCAGGCTACCTTATTCTGGCGGTCGAAGGGTTCAGGCGCATGCCATTTTTTGCCCGTGCCAAAGAGGCGAATTTCCGAAATTTCGTCCGTCCCGGCGAGGCCCTCACGATCACTGCCGTCCGTGTCCACGACGGTTCCGGTTTCGCCGTGACCAAGGCATCGATCGTTCGCGGTGGCGATACGATCTGTGACGGCGAATTGATGTTCCGGCTCGTGCCGTTTCCTGCTCCGGATCTGGAAGTGCATGTCCGCAACGAAGGATTGCGTCTCGGCTTCAGCGCAGGAGACGAGTAATGGCGTCCGGCCGGGAAGCCTGGATAACGGGAATCGGCCTCGTTTCATCATTGGGCGATGGGGCAGTTGATCACGGCCTATCGCTAAGGCGTGTTGGCGGGAATCCGGTAGTGGAGTGTGAGAGTTTTTCTCCAAATTGCGTGCACCCGCTCGTGGCCTTTGACGTTGCCAGCCAGATCCACAGCAAGAACGACCTGCGTCAGATGGGGCGGTGGCAGCAGATCGGCGTATACGCGGCAGGTCTGGCATTGGCCGATGCAGATGTTGCCGGGCGCAAGGAGCTACTTGATAGAATCGATATCGTAGCTGCCGCCGGCAATGGAGAGCGCGATCCCGAACTCGATATGCGTATCCTGGAAAACCGCCGGATCTGGGACGCGGAGGAAGATGCCATCGGGCCGGCGATTAACGACGCGCTTCAAACGGGCCTGCGACCGACACTCTACCTTGGTGAGCTGTCGAACCTGCTCGCCGGCAATATTCAGATCGTCCACAAGGTGACCGGTTCTTCGAGAACGCTGAAAGGCGAGGAAATGGCCGGCGTCTCGGCGGTCGAGAACGCGGTACGGCGAATTGCAGCCGGTCAGGCCGATATCGTTCTTGCCGGAGGCGCGCTCAATGCCGAGCGGCAGGACCTGCTGCTTGGCTACGAACTTGGCTGCAATCTATGGGCGCATCCATATCAGCCGGTTTGGCAACGGATGGAAGCGGGGTCTGGCGGTGTCATCCCCGGTAGTGTGGGTGTATTTCTTGTCATCGAGGCGCGCGAACACGCGTTGGCGCGCGGTGCGAGGGGTTACGCAGTGGTGCAGAGCGTTGCATCAGGCAGGGCGCGGCGGTCGCAACCGGGCGAGATCAGGGACAGCCTTGAGTCGCTTTTCGATACCCTCTCGCAGGGCTTGGCGACCGGTCCGCTGGCGGTGTTGTCCGGGGCGAGCGGCGTCGCGCGTGCGACCGCGGAGGAACTCGCCTTCCTCGACAGCCTTGATGAGCGGCACTTCGCGCCCGTGATTCGCGCCTACGGCAGCCGCCTCGGGCACGCGGTCGAAGCGCATTTTCCACTCGGAATCGCGCTTGCGGCGCTCGCGCTTTCTCAGGGCAGGTTCTTCCCACCCTTCGATGATGCAGGCGACATCGAGGTGGAGTCCGGGGAAGTTGGCCCGCTGGAACGGGTAATGGTGACCGGTGTCGGGCACTGGCGCGGCGAGGGGATTGCCGCAGTGGAACGCATTCCAGCCGGGAGGGTCGGATGATGTCCGAGCGTTTCATGGACAAGAAGGGACGCCCGGTCGTCGTCGTCACCGGCATGGGCCTCGTCACGTCGCTCGGCTGGGGCAAACAGGAAAATTGGGTGGCGTTGCAAAACGGACGTTGCGGTATCAAGTCGATCAGCCGCTTTCCGACCGACGGCCTCAGGACCACGATTGCCGGAACCATCCCAAACCGTCCGGGGCATACTCCGGAAAACTATTCGGCCTGCGATCTTTCGCTGGCGATCGCAGAGTATGCGGCTGCCGAAGCCGTCGATCAGGCCGGCATTGGCGGCGCGGGCAGTTTCCCGGGGCCACTCATCGTTGCAACTCCGCCTTCCGAATTAGAGTGGCCGCATCTCAGGCGCTTGTATCTTGCCAATGACGACAAGCAGCAAACCGGTTATCGCGGCTTGAGAGCTGCGGCGCGGTCGGGAGAGTTCACCGACCTCGCGCGGCACGTCCGCTTCGCTGCCATTGCCGATGCGCTGCAATCTCGATTTGGAACACTCGGCGAGCCATTGTCGGTTTGCACGGCATGCGCTTCGGGATCGAGCACCATCCAGTTCGCCGTTGAAGCGATACGACGCGGAGAGACTGAGGCGAGCTTATGTGTCGGAGCGGATGCCACCGTTCATCCCGAGGGTCTCATTCGATTCTCGCTCCTCTCCGCACTTTCAACACGCAACGATCCACCCCAAGCTGCCTCTCGTCCATTTTCAAGGAGCCGGGATGGCTTCGTCATCGCGGAAGGTGCCGGCGCACTCGTGCTCGAAAGCTACCGGCATGCGACGGCGAGGGGCGCGCAGCCGCTCGGCGTGGTGCTGGGTGTGGGAGAAAAGGCGGACTGCTACCACCGCACGCGCTCCCAGCCGGACGGGGCGGCGATCATCGGCGCGATTACCAAAGCCTTGGAGGATGCCGCAGTCGATCCCGAAGACATCGACCATATCAACGCCCACGGGACGAGCACGCCTGAAAACGACCGCATGGAGTACCTGTCCCTTCGTCGTGTCTTCGGCGAGCGGCTCAGCGGCATCCCGATCACTTCGAACAAGTCCCAGGTCGGCCACACGCTGATCGCGGCCGGCGCGGTCGAAGCCGTCATTGCGTTGTTAAGTCTGCAAAGCGGAATCGTGCCGCCGACGCTCAACTATCGCGACCCCGACCCTGAGATCCCGCTCGATGTCGTCGCAAATGCAGCGCGCGAGGTGCCGATGAGGACCGTTCTTTCCAACTCCTTCGGCTTTGGCGGACAGAATGTCTGCCTCGTGTTTGCGGCCGAGCCCAACTGAGGAGACGCATCGATGCAGCAAGCTTCCGATTGCGGGTGCAGTGCAACGGCCAGCGCGTCGCTTGCCCCGCACGGCACCATTATCGCCGCCCTGGTTACAGGCGAGCGTGGCCTCATGGTCGGCGAGATTCCCACGCCCGGCAAGCCTGCGCCCGACGAAGTGCAAGTCCGCATTCGCGCGGTCGCGCTCAACCACATCGATGTATGGGGCTGGCGCGGCATGGCGTTCGCCAAACGAAATCTGCCGCTCGTTGCAGGTGCGGAAGCAGCAGGCGAGATTGTCGCGGTGGGTGAGGCCGTCGCGGATCGAAGCCCTGGCGACATCGTGGCGCTTTATGGTGCCAAGACATGCGGCACATGTCCCGCTTGTCTCGATGGGCGGGACAACTTCTGCGAAACGATGGATGCCATCTACGGCTTCCACATCGACGGGTTCCTGCGTACCGCCATGAACATACCCGCGCGCCTGACGGTAAAGGCGCCCGACGGACTCGATGCGATTTCAGCGGCACTCGCACCTATAACGTTCGGTACCGTCGAGCACATGTTCTTCGACAACGCCAAGCTGAAGTCGGGTGAAACCGTACTGGTGCATGCTGGAGGAAGTGGCATCGGGACGGCAGCGATCCAGCTCGCGAAGGCCGCCGGCGCCATCGTCATCACGACGGTGGGAAGCGACGAGAAGGCAGCGCGGGCTAAAGAACTCGGCGCCGATCATGTCATCAACTACAACGAGGAACGCTTCGAGGGACGGGTCCGAAAGCTGACCGGACGCAAAGGCGTGGACGTCGTATTCGAGCACGTCGGGCCGAGCACCTGGGGCGGCAGCCTGTTGTCGCTGAAGCGTGGCGGGCGGCTGGTAACCTGCGGCTCCACGACGGGCATCACGGCCGAAACCAACCTGAACCTGCTCTTTCAGCAGCAACTGCGGCTCATTGGCAGCTTCGGCTGCACCCTTGCGAACATCCGCAGCGCGCTCGAAAAGCTGGGTCAGGGATCGGTGCGGCCCGTGATCGACACTATGATCGGCATCGATGACCTGGAAGCCGGTCTCCATCGTCTTGAGCAGCGCCAGGTCTTCGGCAAGATCGTCGTCACCCTGTGAGGGTGAACAGGGGTGACTGAAATGGCTGAAGAACCAAGAGAAATCTGGATCACGGGGATCGGGCTTGCATCTTCGCTGGGTGACGGCGTGCGCGAGCACTGGAAGGCCATGACAGACGCCGAGGCCGGGCCGGCGCTCGACGTCGAACGTTTTGAACCCTATCGCGTGCATCCACTGTCCGACATCGACTTTTCGAAGCAAATCCCGAAGAAGTCGGATCTGCGACAGATGGAAAGGTGGCAGAGAATTGGCGTCTACTCCGCCGGCCTGGCGCTCGAAGACGCTGGGATCGCCGGCGATCCTTCGCTCCTGCCGCGCACCCACCTCGTCGTAGCTGCCGGCAGTGGCGAGCGCGATACCGCCGTCGACTCACAGGTGCTGGATGCGCTTGCCACCCGTGCCGATACCGCCGTTCTGGCAAAGGAAATCCTTCCGTCAGCGCTTCGTCCGACATTGTTCCTCGCGCAGCTTTCCAATCTTCTCGCGGGCAACATCTCCATCGTCCACAAGGTAACGGCGTCGTCGCGGACATTCATGGGTGAGGAGATGGCCGGCATTTCGGCTGTCGAAAATGCAGTGCGCCGGGTAGCGGCTGGCCAAGCAGAACTGGTTCTCGTCGGGGGTGCGCTCAACGCTGAGCGCGAGGATCTACTTCTGGGCTACGAACTTGGTTGCAATCTGTGGGCAAACGCCTATCGGCCGGTATGGCAGCGGCTTGAGGCAGGCGGCGGTTTCATCCCCGGCAGTGCCGGCGCGTTCCTCGTCGTCGAGGCACGCGAGCACGCAGAGGCGCGGGGCGCAAAGCCCTACGCTGAGGTACGTGGCATTGCCTCGAACAGGGCTCGGCGCATCAGGCCGGGTGAGATACGCGACAGCATCGACGCACTGTTCGTGGAGGTCTCGAAGGGCCTTGCTACAGGACCGCTCGCGGTGTTGTCGGGAGCAAGCGGCGTATCGCGGCCAACATCTGAAGAACTCGCTTTCCTTGACGATCTCGACACGCGCCATTTCGCTCCGGTGATCCGTGCCTACGGCAGCCGCCTCGGCCATACTGTCGAGGCGCATTTCCCGCTCGGAGTTGCGCTTGCGGCTCTCGCCCTCAATCGAGGCGGTTTCTATCCCGCCTATGATGGGGGCGGTGAGGCAGAAGCTCCATTTCCGCAGGCCAGTGTGCTCGATCGTGTGCTGGTGACCGGTGTCGGGCATTGGCGCGGCGAGGGCCTTGCCGTCATGGAACGTACTTCAGACGGGAGGGCCTGATGATGTCACACCGTTTCACAGACAAGAAGGGCCGCCCCGTCGTCGTCGTTACCGGCATGGGGCTTGTCACGCCGCTCGGCTGGGGAAAACAGGGCAACTGGGGCGCACTCGTTGAAGGCCGCTCCGGCATCAAGCCAATCAGCCGCTTCCCGACCGACGGCCTCAGGACCACCATCGCGGGGACGGTTACGCCGCAAAATGGTTGTTTCAGCTCCGCTCCCGGACTGACGATCGAAATGGCCCGCTTTGCCGCCGAAGAAGCGCTTGCAGAGGCTCGGATGACCGACCCTTCCGGCTTCCCTGGCCCGCTGTTTCTGGCCACACCGCCCGCCGAACTGGAATGGCCGCAGCGGCAGGCGCTGCTCGAGGCAGATGTTGCGGGCGGCCTGTCAGGGTACAAGCGGCTTCTCGCGGCGGCGCGCACGGGACAGTTCCGCTCCTTCTTCGAAACCTTCCAGTTTTCGAGTGTGGCCGATCACCTGTGTGTTGCGTTCCAGCCTCGCGGTCTGCCGGTCTCGGTGTCGACGGCCTGCGCTTCGGGCGCGACGGCCATTCAATTGGCGGCAGAAGCGATTCGTCGCCATGAGACCGATATCGCGCTGGCCGTCGGCACCGACAGCTCGGTGCAACTCGAAGCGCTTATCCGTTTCTCGCTGCTGTCAGCGTTGTCAATTCGCAACGACGAGCCCGCGGCGGCCTCACGGCCGTTCTGCAGGAGCCGCGACGGCTTCGTGATGGCGGAAGGTGCCGCCGCGCTCGTTCTGGAAACCCGCCGCTCGGCAATCGAGCGCGGGGCGCAGATACTGGGCGTCGTCCGCGGCTGCGGTGAGATGGCCGACGACTACCATCGGACGCGTTCGAAACCTGATGGTTCAGCGATTATCGGGGCCATGCGCAACGCGCTTGCCGACGCCGACGCAGCGCCGGACGAAATCGACTACGTCAATGCCCACGGCACCAGCACGCCGGAAAACGACAAGATGGAGTACCTCTCCCTGCAGACTGTGCTCGGCAAAAATAATCTGGAAGCCACACCGGTCAGTTCCACGAAATCGATGACCGGCCACACCTTGTCGGCGGCAGGGGCCATCGAGGCGGTCCTTTCCCTGATGATGATCGGCGCGGGAACGCTCCTGCCGACGATCAACTATCACGACCCCGATCCCGAAATCCCTCTCGACGTCGTGCCGAACTCTGCGCGTAATGCGCCCGTCCGGACCGTGCTTTCGAACTCATTCGGGTTCGGCGGGCAGAACGCGGCGCTGGTGATTGGCGCTCCCGACTGATCTGGAAACGGTTCAGCACCGGCTCACATGCGGGCGGCGCATGGCTTGGCCAGTCACCCGTAGATGGCGCGCGCATTCGCAAAGGCGGCGACAACCCGCTCGATTTCCTCTGCCGACATCAGGCACATCGCTGTGCTGAGCCCATCCGCCAAGGCAGCGCTGGGCGCAAGCACACTGACGTGAGACCACCGCGCGGGAGCGGGCTGGCCCGTGACCGGGTCAAGGATATGACCGACGAGAGCTGCGCGGTCGAACACCGTTCCGCTCACCGCCGACGTAGCAAGCGCCATGTCTTGAAGTTGGAGCCGCTGGTCCGCCGCATTGCCAGCACCGCCGCGCAGCGCTACCGGCCAGCCGCCGCCGTCGGGATGTCCCCCGACCGCCCGGAATTCTCCGGTTTCGACGAGCACGTCACGCAATCCTTCGGCCTGCAGCAAGCCGGCGACTTTGTCGGCGATAAAGCCTTGGGCGATGCCGTTTAGGGTGAGCGCCATTCCGGGCCGGGCAAAGGAAACCGCGCCGCTATCGACAACCACGTGGCCCCAGCCGACACGTCGCAAGGTGTCGTCGATCTGACCGCGTGTTGGCGCGCTGCCGGTCGAATAAGTCTCGGCATAAAGCGTCCACAGCGGCTGCACGGACGGATCGAACCGTCCACCGGTGGCCGCATTTAGACTGCCACACAGCCCCAGCAACTCGAGCAACTCGAACGCGGCATGATCGAGGCGGCGGTTCTGGTTGAGCTTCGAAAGTTGCGAGTCTGCGCGATAGAGACTGAAGATGTTCTCCAACCGGTCAATTTCGGCACGAGCGGCCGCGATGATGCGGCTCGCCTCGGGGTGGCGCAGCCTGATCGACGCGGCAGCACCGAGCGCTGTGCCCCGCCATTGCGTGAGCGGCAAGGCGGTCGCGAAGCGGCCGAAGACCGCTGTGCCGCAGGCGGCCGCGCTAATCGTCACAAACCGGCGACGGCTGATCGTTGACTTCATGGTTTTACTCGCGCCTCGATGGCATCAGGGTGCTGCCCCGGAAGCAGTGCCTCGCGTCCGGCGTCCTCGGCAGCGTCCAAGGTGAAATTTACAGGGGCAAGGACTGTGGCATCGGGAATTTCTGCAAGCGTGCGAACGCTGCCGCCGTTTTCCTTGGCAAATGTCTCGGCCGCCCCGTGATCGGAGAATGGGACCAGTTCTGGAGCGCCCATGCCGCCCGCAGTCCTCGATCCGACGACGTAGTGGACTTCTTCGGCTGGCGCCCAGTTGTCGATTCCCGGATCGTTCCAGCTCGGCGCCTGTGCCATGTCCGAAACGTAGATCGCACGGATGGGGCGCGACTGCTCGGGCATGCGCTGGTAAGCGATGGCGTCGCGGACCTGGCTGAAGAACAGCGGTGCGTCCAGCCCTTCAAGATGCACCTGCGCCTTGGGGCCGGGGTGCTCGCCAAGGGCCATCTGACAATAATGGCCGAGGGCTTCGTCCGTCATCGCAATCGGGGTTGGTTGTGCGGATTGAGGTTGCTCTCGACAGGCGCCCGCAAAGACAGAAGCACAAACAACAACCGGGATGATTGCGAGATGTCTCATGGCTTCACCGATCTGAATGCAGCCGCGGCAAGACCGATCGCGATGACGGACCACGCCGCCACCGAGACCAAGGCGAGCCCTGGCGAAATTGTTTGCGCGGCACCACCCAGCCCTGTCGCCGCAGAGGTACCTTCCGAGGCGGCCAGATTGTAGAGACGGAAGGCATCAGCCGGGTTTGCCAACAGCAGCCAGGGAAAAACGGATCGGGTGAACGCGCCGCCGTCATCTGCGACGACGCCTGCAAGGAGCGCGAGATCGTAGAGAACGATCAGCATTAGCCAAGCAGCGATTGCGGCTCCGGCAGCTGCCCCCGGTCGTGCCGCAACAGCCGATATGGCATAGCCTAATCCAAGAAATGCAGCGCCAAGGAGCAATGAGGTCAGATACAATCGGGCGAGAGCGGGAAGTCCCTGGACGGCCTCGCCGTCGAACGCGAGCGCGGCCAACGCTGCAATTGCGTACCCAACCGCGATGGCCAGCGCCAGGGTGCCCAAGTGGGCAACGAACTTGCCAAGCAGGATTTCGAGACGAGACACCGGATATGTGAGGAGCAACGGCAATGTGCCCCGTTCCTGCTCTCCAGAGATCGCGTCGAACGCCATGAGCAGCGCGACCAAGGGCACGAGATAGACCGCCAGGCTGGTCAGACTTGCAACCGTGAGCGACAACTTGTCGACGCCAAGTTCCCCCGACGGCGCGCTGCCAGCTGCTGACAGGACTGCTGCAAATAGCGCCATGATGACGACGGCGATGGCGACCCACCGGTTTCTCAAGGCAATCTTGAATTCGCAGATCGCGATGGCGGCGATACCTGTCATTGTGCCGCCCCCGCTTTGCTGAAGTGGTGATAGATCTGCTCAAGGCTGGGTGGAACGATTTCCACGTCTTCCACCAGGTCGCCAAGGCCTGCGACTTCGGCTAGGCGCGTCAGCTTGTTGTCGTGCCGGCAGGTCAGTTCCACTCGTGTGCCGTTGACGCGGGTCCCGGCTACCCGGCGGGCAACTTCTTCGACCGCATCGGGCCGGGTAGCGATCTGGACTTGGATCGGTAGGGCGGCGCGACGGCGCAGGCTGGCCAGGGAGTCGTTGGCGACCAGGAGGCCGTTACTGAGGATTGCGATCCGGTCGGTTTGCGCCTCCACTTCGGTCAGTGCATGGCTCGACAAGAGGATTGCAGTCCCTGCACCAGCAAGATCATCGAGGATCGAATAGAAATCTCGCCGCGACACCGGATCGAGGCCGCTCGTCGGCTCGTCCAGGACAAGCAGTTGTGGACGACCGATCAGCGCCTGGGCTAATCCGACGCGTTGCCGCATGCCTTTCGAATAGCCGCCGATCCTTCGCCTGCCCGCGGCTCCGAGGCCGACCCGCTCCAGCAGGTCAACGGCTTGCCCGACTGGTTCGCCGCGCAGGCGCAGGTAGAGGCGCAATTGTTCGAGACCAGTGAGGGCTGGATGGAACGCGACGTTTTCAGGCAGGTACGATGTCGCCCGCCGCGCTGCTGGACTGCCTTGCGGAGAACCAAGGATCGCAATCGTGCCGCTGTCAGCGGCAATCAGCCCCAGAACGATCTTCATCAGCGTCGATTTGCCGGCACCGTTATGGCCAAGCAGCGCAACCCGCTCCCCGGCATCGACCGACAGCGTCACATCGGACAGCGCGCGCTGATCGCGAAACGATTTAGTGACTTGCGAGAGCGTCAACGTCGGCATTCGCGCCTCCCTTGAGCCAGATCGGACTAACCCCTCGCTCAAGCGCCGCGACGCGGTCGGCAACCGCGATGACGACGGGCTGCGTCAACGGTTGGCTGTCGACGACACCGCCTGGCATGATGGCCGGAAACGCCTGCTGGCTCCACCGAACCAGTTGCACGGCCGGCGAACCCAGAAGCAGGCTTGCGGCTGGCTGGGACCACAAGATGTGATCCATCAGATCGTTCGGCTTGAATCGAGTGTCGGCCCTTCCGTTCCCGTCAAGGTCGAATGCCGCATGGTCGGACCAATAGTTGCCACGCCCATCCGTGCTCCATTCGACCATTTTCGTACCGACGTATTTCACCTGGTGCCGGTTGCCGATAAATGCGTTGCCGGAAATGGTGTTGCGTTCGGAACCGGCCGTGAAGTGGATGCCAACGCCACAGCCTTCGAACCGATTGTCGAGTATGGCATTCTTATGCGCGTTATAAATGAACGTGCACTTTTCGTGCGTGCCGCCGCGCACCAGATTGCCGCGCACAATCGAGCTGTTGGCGTAGTTCAGCATGATCCCATGCGTGCGGTCTTTCAGCGACAGATTGCCGGTCACTTTGATGTTCTTGGAAAACATCAGCGCATAGCCGAGGTGATTGCCGATCGAGATGTTGCCGGTCACCTCACTATCGTTGGTGTACATGTAGTGGACTGCGAAGCGCAGGTCGCGGAACATGTTGTTGCGGAAGATGTTCTTCTTCGAGTAGTTCGAAAAAATGCCATCACGGCCGTATCGGACGTCGTTACTTTCTATGATCGTGCCGGGGGCATTCCAGACGTAAATTCCGTTGCCGCGATCGTTCATCCGGCTATCCCGTCGGCCGATTACGGTGTTGCCGCGCACCACCGTGTCGTGTGCGCCGTGAACGGTGATGCCGTGCAGGTTGCCGACGATTCTGTTCTCCTCGACGAGCACATTCTTGGCACCCTTGGCGACGAAAATCCCGGAGTCGATGGGTTGGTGGTCGTTGCCTGAACCCGAGACGGTCAAGCCGCGGATAACGATGTCATCACCTACTGCAACTATGACGCTACCCTTGCCATTCCCCGCGATCTGTGCCTGCCCATTGCCCTCAATCCGTATTGCTTTGTCGAGCCTGACCGGGCCGTCGTGACGGCCCGGTGCGAGAAGCAGCATATCGCCATGGGCAGCTTGAGCGATGGCTCGCTGCAATTCCCCGGATGCAGCCGCGACTGTTCTGGGCGTCATTGCGTAGCTGACAGCCGCCCACGCCAGGGTGGTGGCGATCACCAACGCAACGGTAGCCATCAAGGCGAACCTGTCGCAGCTTGCCATGGGTCATGCACCCCGCGGCTCGACCAGCATCCGGCCACGCATCTCCATGTGAAGTGCATGACAGAACCATTGGCAATAATACCAGTAGACGCCGGCTTTCGCAGCGACGAACGTCACCGAGGCGGTGGCCTGTGGTGCGACCTCCATGGCGACGCCATGGTCGCCCATGCAGAAGCCGTGCGTCAGGTCGTCGATGTCATCGAGGTTGGTGACATAGACGGTGACCTCGTCGCCCTGCTTGACGGTGAACTTCTCGAGGCTGAACGCCGGCGCCGTCGAGGTCATGTAGACGCGCACCTTGTTGCCGTCGCGGATGGGTTCGTCGGCCCCGTCCTCCAAATTGACGCCATCGGCGGCAGCCTGCTTTCGCGCGTCCTCCCACATCGGGTCGGTGCGGTCCCAGACCGTCTTCGGATTGACGATGGAGCGATGCACCGCGATCGAGTCGTGCGGCTCTGCGAAAGTCGGGCCATCGTGCACGAGCGTGAGTTTGTCTCCCTCGATGAGGAAGAGTTGCTCGTTCTCGGGCTTGAGGGGCCCAACGTTGAGGAAGCGGTCCTTCGAGAACTTGTTCATCGAGAGGAAGTACTTCGCTTCCGCCTGCAGGGTTTCGCCCATCATCGTGGTGTTATGGCCGGGCTGATAGTGGACGTCGGTTTTCGAGAGTATCGGATCGACCTTCTCACCTTTATGGGCGCGAACGGCCTTCTCTATGTTCCACTTTGCGATCTGGCTGTCGAGGAACAGCGTCGTGTAGGCGTTGCCTTCGCCATCAAAGGCGGTGTGCAGCGGCCCGAGGCCAAGCTGCGGCTCGGCGACAATGACCGAGCGCGGATCGGCGTTCTTGTAGAAGATATCATCGAGCTTGCGGACATCGATGACGGAAACGGTCGGCGACAGCTTGCCGGCGATGCACAGATGGATCTTGTCCGGCGCCATGTTGCACCCGTGCGGATTGTTGGCGATCGGGATGTAACGGGTATAGTTCTTGTTCTGGCCCTTGCGGCCGTCGACGACTTTGACACCGTTAAGTTCGGTGAAGTCGCCTGCGGCGATGCCCTTCTCGATCTCGGCGATATTGAAGACGACGACGTGGTCCATCTCGGCAGCGGTCATATCCGCGCCCGTCATGCCCATTTCGGAATTGTAGCTGGTCGAGAAGGCGTACTTGCCGTCGTAGTCGGCATCCGTGTTGTCGAGGTTGCCTGAGACCATCACCTGCCAGGCGACCGTCATCTTGTCGGCGTCGATGGCGGTATAGAAGTTCACGTACTTGCTCGCGTCGTCGAGGATCTGGCCGTCGTTGACGATCGGGCCCTCGTCCTCGCCGTTGCAGAACACGTAATTCGTGCGCGGCCACTTCTGTGGGCGCATGCCGTGGATCGCCTTGGCGTTGGGAATTTCAATGATCTTGTCGGCCTTCATGACGTCGCAGCGCACGCGGGCGACCCGCGTATTCGCCTTGTCGTTCATGAACAGATAGCGGCCGTCGTATTTGCCCTCGGTAAACGACATGTGCACGTGGTGGAGGTCGCCGTTATCGTGGATCTTCTTGCCGTTGGCTGCCAGAAACGCCTTGGTGCGCGGCAGCATTCCGTCCGTCAGGATTTTCAACGACTCGTTTGTCTGCCCCCATCCCGTGGCTGAGCAGCGGTTGAACACCGGCACACGCATCAGTTCGCGCATCGATGGTATTCCGAGGATGCGCAGTTCGCCGGTCTGTCCTGATGACCAGAAGCCGTAATATTCGTCAAGTTCACCTGGTCCGACGTGTCCCTTTGCGGGTGCTGCCGCGCTTGCGGTATGCGAGGCGCCGTCGGTTAAGGTCACGGCGCCCTGCGCGACGATTGTCGCGGCAGCTGCGCCACCGGCGGTCGTCGCGAGCAGCGTGCGGCGGCTGACGAGCCCTTGCTTTTGATTTTCGGACATATCACTCTCCTTGGGCTGATTAAATTGACACTTTCACAGTTTGGTCTTTCCTGGCGACACCTGCGGCGATCGGGTCGAGCGGTTCGGCATCGCGTGGCAGGACGCCTTGCCGTTTGAGTTTCTTGATCACGGCCGGGCAGCGCGTCTTCGACTGGTAGAGAACCTGGCAGTTCATGCAGTTGACGCACTCGTTGGGGCTGATTTCGCCGATCGGGTTGATCGCCTGCACCGGACAATCGGTGGCGCACACCTTGCAAGGGTTGCCGCACTCGCGATAGCGCTTCAACCAGTCGAAGATCCGCATGCGCGCGGGGATGGCGAGGGCGGCGCCGAGCGGGCACAGGTAACGGCAGTAGAAGCGCTCGATGAAGAGACCGACGCCGAGAATGGCGAGGGCATAGAGGACGAACGGCCAGGCCCGGTCGAACTTCAAGATGATGGCGGTTTTGAACGGTTCCACCTCGGCGAGCTTCTCCGCCTCGTCGATGGACGCCAGCGCGACGCCAGCCAGTCCCAGAAAGATCAGGTACTTGAACGCCGACAGCCGTTCGTGGACCGCCCACGGCACGCTTAATTGCTTCAGCCCGAAATATCGCGCGATGCGGTTCGACAGTTCCTGCAGCGCCCCGAACGGGCAAAGCCATCCGCAATAGGCGCCCCGTCCCCACAAGATGAGCGCCGCTGCCACCGAGAACCACAGCAGGAACACCAGCGGATCGAGCAGGAAGGTTTCCCAGGTGAAGCCGGTCTGAAGCGAGCTGAAGAGCGCCATCAGGTTCACCACCGACAGTTGCGCGTTCGCATACCAACCGATGAAGAACAGCGTGAAGGTCAAGAAACCCATGCGAAACCAGAACGTGCGTTCAGCCGACTTGGTGAGATGCATCTGGAAGAAGAAGGCGCCGCTGAGGACGAGCAGGCTCAATGCGATGATACCGATTTCTAGGGAACGGTCGCGCCAGATGCGTTGCCAGAGTGCGGCTTTCGCAGACCGCTCAGTTTCGCGGTCGGAAATTTGCGTGGATCGGGATTGCGCAACCGAAGCCGGAGGCGGCGCTGTCGTGCGGAGGTAATTGTTGGGCAATGCGTAGTTGAGGTCGAACGTCGTGTAGAGCTTATCGATCGGGCCGACTTCCCGATGAACAAGCAATTGAAGCCGCCATGGCTTTGCAGGGTCGAACGCCGAGCCCGCCGGGATGCGGAAAAGATCGATCTCGCGAAGACCCTGCGGGGTATCGGCGGGGGCGAGTTGGCCGAGCCGGCGATGGTCCTTGTCGCGAAACCGCACCGCCATGTCGTTCTGGATCAGCTGGATGCGGTCGAAGAGGCCGCCACGAACATACCCAGAGCCCTTGAATGAATATAGGCCATGAGCGGCGACGACGATGGCATGCTCGCCGGGCTTCAACCAGGATTCAAGGTTCGCATGTTCACGTGGACCCAGCAGCGCCGCGCCGATGGCCGGTACGCTGACAAGCCCCGTATACAAGTCGATGAAAGTGGTCGAGGGCTCCGCTTCAATCGCCCGCTCCCTGGCGCGCGGATCCGGCATCGCCGCAAAGGCCTGATTGATCTGGCCGACGTCGAGCGACAGTCGACGCAGCGTGCCATCGCCCGTCAGTGTGAGCCAGTCCTGCGGCGCCTTCGCCTCAGGATTGAGCGTGACGACGGGCCCTGTTGGCGCCGTCGGCATGCTCAATCCGCCCAGGCCCATGGCACGCGACACCCGCAAGCCTGACCTGACGACGGAGTCGTCGATCACCATGATGGTGACCGTCGCCCCGGAGATGATGTTGAGATCGTGCGCTGAACCGCCGGCTTGGGCCTCTTTCCTGAGATCGAGTCCCGCGTAGGATGCAGTGAGGTCCGCCACTTTCTTTTCGGGAATGCCGACAAGAACGATGGGCTCGGAGTGCTTGACGAGTTTCACGCCCTGCAGGACTGCGTCTTGCCCGATCGCCACGAGCACGTGGATCGGCTTGCCCGAATACCCGGTTGTGCCGACGAAATCGGAAGTCATGAAAGCATAGCCGACCGTTTGACCACCCTTTAGGATTGGTGCCACGGGGACGTCGCTGCGTTGCTCCCCGTAGGCCTCAGCACCCTTCAGGAGCGCGTTTGCAGGTACCTCGGAAAGGTAGCGCTGCAAAAGTTCCGATGCCGCATGGCCGGTTGACGACGACAGGAAAAGCAGAAGTATTCCAGCTAAAATGTTCGCGAGGATGCGCGAGGCGTCCGAAGCATATTGACACACACGGTGTTTCACTGCTGCCCTCTTGGTCATGAGGCGCGATCCTATGTGCATTGAAATCGGAGGACTTAACCAATGTCAAATGCGGTTAGTGATTGGAACGATAGTCTAAAGTTGCCATTCCCAATCCACGACGATGAATCGGCATGGGTTTCACCGAGATCCAAGGAAGCGTGTCGATGACAAGGTCACCAAGTCAGAACAGGTACGCATCGCCGCCTTGCCTTGCCGGGGAAATCGCAGCGGACTATTTCGATCCCGGGGCCATCGATCCGCAACAGGCGATCGATGTTGCGCGCTGGCGGCATGCCGAACGAAAACGCCTGCGCGGCGAACGAGACAGCATCAGCGTCGCTGATCGGCGTGGGGCCGGCGAAGCCTTGTCAAGCGTCCTGCGCGTTGAACTCGATGTCCGCTTTGCTGGAGCGTCTCGCAGTGTGCTGTCGGGCTATTGGCCGATCAAGGGCGAACCGGATCTGAGGCCCGTTCTTGGCGAACTCCACGCCCTTGGTGCGACGATCGTGCTGCCGGTCGTCGAGACGCGCAATGCGCCTCTGGTGTTCCGCCGGTGGACGCCGCAAACGAAAATGGCGATAGGCAACTGGAAGATTCCCGTGCCGCCTCCCGAGTGTGAGCAATTCACTCCGGACATCGTGCTCGCGCCGCTGGTCGGATGGGATGCAGCGGGTTACAGGCTCGGCTACGGCGGCGGCTACTTCGACCGAACGCTAGCGGCACTCGTGCCGCGGCCATTCAGTATCGGAATTGGATTCCAGTCGGCCCGGCTGGCGACGATCTTCCCGCTCCCGCACGATATACCGCTGGACCTGATCCTCACTGAAAACGGTCCGCAGCCGATATCGCGGGAAGCCTAGAACCTGTTCAACTCAAATGGACCGATTCTGCCGAGGCGCATTTGGGTCGATTTCAAGCGAACCGTCGCAGATCATAGCGGGGCTACGACCAAGACGAGACGCGCAGAAAATGGCGCAAATCCGCTTGAGTTGAATAGGCTCTGGCTGGCCCGGCGTGACCTGCAGGTCACGCGGCTTCGGCCAGGGCGATACATGCGGCACCATGCCGTGCCTGCCGGATCAAAGCGATGGAACCTGTTGTCCTTGCAGCTGACGGCCTGCTCAAAAGAGCGCGTCGCGCTCGAGCCGGCCGTCACGCAGATTGAAGATGATATCGAAGCGATCAAAGATCTTCTCGTCGTGGGTAACCGCAATGATTGCTGCCTCCTGGTCGACCGCCACCTTGCGCAATAAGTCCATCACGATCCCTGCGCGCTTTGAATCGAGAGCCGCAGTCGGTTCGTCCGCCAGGATGATGCGCGGCCGGTTGGCTAAAGCACGTGCGATGGCAACGCGCTGTGCCTCGCCACCTGACAACTTGGCCGGCATGGCGTTCCGACGGTTCCCCACTTCGAGGTAGTCGAGCAATGCGACCGCGCGGGCGCGGGCTGTCGTTGCGTCTGCGCCGGCCAGCTGCAGCACGAGAGCCACGTTATCCGTAGCATCTAGGAATGGGATCAGGTTGTGGGACTGGAAAATGAAGCCGATCTTGTCGAGCCTCAGTTGCCTCAGGTTCGATCTCATCCAGTGGCCGTTCGCAAGCACTGTCTCTCCGTCGAGTTCCATCGAGCCAGACGACGGATCGAGGATGCAGCCGATGACGTTGAGGAGCGTCGTCTTGCCCGAGCCGGACGGACCGAGCAGCGCGACCACTTGGCCCGGATAGATGTCGATCGATACCTCGCGAAGTGCATCGACGCGCGCTTCGCCTTCGCCGAAGTGCTTCGAGACGCGATCTACCCGGACGAGCGGGCGGGTTTCAGGAGCGACTCCCACATCAGCCTCCGAGCGCCGTGGCTGGATCGACCTTCAGTGCCGCGCGAATGCCAAGACCGCTCGCCACAAGGCAAACGGCAAAGACGATCAAGCCAAGAATGAGAATATTGTCGAGTTCCAGCACCACACGCCGCGGAAAGTAATCCTTGATGTTCACGATCAGAGCTGCCCCGATGGCAAAGCCGATGAAGCCGAGGGCCAACGCCTGCTGTACGATCATGGCGATGATGGTGCGGTCAGGCGCGCCGATCAGCTTCAGAGTGGCAATCTGCTTAAGCTTCTCCATTGTCATCGTATAGATGATAAGGGCAATGATCACGGCAGACACCACGAGCAACAGTGACGTGAAGAGCCCGATCTGTCGGCGGGCGCGATCGACCAGGGAGCGGGTTAGAATCAGTTCCTGCCCCTCCTGGGTGATGGCGGCGAGATGTTTCCAGCGCTTGATCGTTTCGGCGACGGCGTCGGCGGAGGCGTTTGAGTGCAATCGGGCGACGACGGCATTGACCGTGTCTCGACTCGAGCCACCTGTTCCTCGCTTGAGTTGAACACGTGCCGCAGGCGGAGAGAGATCAAACTGCAGTTTCTGCGCATCAGGCAGCGTGATGTAGACGGCAGGGTCACCTCCGGAGTTGACCTGATCGCGCGTCAGTCCAACGACGGTGAACACGTGCCGGCCAAGACGGATACGATCTCCCAGGGTGAGGCCTGTGCTTCGATCAGCGACCATTTCGTAATGGCTGCGCGCAATCTGACGGCCCTTGAAGATCTCCGGCGGCGCTCCGGGGCGGGTCAATTCGTAGCCGATAACGTAGAGCCGTAGCTTCGCTCCCCCGTGCTCGGCCTCGACGGTCTGGTAGGTAATGCTGCCGGCGGCTATGACATCGGCAATGCGGGCCACGGCCTCGCGGATGTCTCCGGGAATGCGCGAGGCCTCGGCGAAGGGGCCGCGCGTATTGGCCTCGACGACCCACAGGTCGACGGCAGGGGCCCGGGCGATCGTCAGTGCGTCAGCGACAAGGCCGCGATAGATCCCGATCATTGCCATCACGACGCCAAGCAGCAAGCCTAGTCCGATGCAGGTTAATATGAAGCGGCCGAGATTGTGCCAGATATCACGATAAGCGAGGTTCATTGGGGCTTTGCCTCTTCCACACGGACGGAGCGGCCTTCCTTGAGCCCGCTTTGCAGGCTGGCAACGACGCGCGCGCCCTCAGGCAACCCATCGACGATCTCGAGGCGGGCATCCTCTGTACGATGCCGGAACTTGACCAGGCGGCGTTGCAACCTGCTGTCCTCAACCGTCCACACAGTACCCTGGCGTCCGTCGTAGCCGTGCACGGCCGCTGCCGGCACCAGCAGGGCCTTTTTGAGTTTGGCCACGGTGATCCAGAACTCCACCTGCTCGCCGAGAAACACGCGTGACGGAGGATTTTCGCCCCTGATAAAGACACGCCGCTCTTCCGTGAGGCGGTCGCTCTCGAGCCCGATGCGCACGACTTCGCCAGAGAATGTGTCCAAAGGGCGCGAGCGCAGGCGTGCATCGACCCGTTGGCCTTCTTTGATGAAGCCGGCGCGCGCCTCGTCGACATAGGCAAGCCCCCAATAGCTGCCGGCCGCTATCAGAGTGAAGATCGGATCGCCGGCCTTGACGACAGTGCCCAGTTCCTTGTGGCGCTCGATCACGACCGCATCGTAGGGCGCACGCAGCGTCCTGTGCCGCAGCAGTGTTTCCTCGAACAGAACCTGCGCTTCTGCATCGGTAAGCTGCGCGCGAGAACTGGCGACTTCACTTTCAGCGACAACAACGTCGGCTTTGGCCACGGCCTCGTCCCGCACGGCCTCTTCCGCCACTTGCTCGGAGACGATGTCACGACCGACGAGGGTTTGTTTTCGCTGATTGGCCGCGTGCTTCTGGGCGAGTACGGCCTGCGCTTTTGCGAGATTTGCCTGCGCCCTTGTGATATTGACCGTCGCAATCGCCAGTGCGGCGCGAGCCTTTGCCACCTTGGCCTCCTGCTCGCCAAGGCTCAGCCGCGCCAGCACCTGACCTTTCTCCACGCTATCGCCATGGTCGACATCGAGTTCGGCAAGCGTCGCTCCGACCTCGAAGCCGATCTTGGACATGATACGGGCCTCGACCGTGCCGAGACCGAACACGCGCACGGGCACGTTCTGCTCGATCGACACCACGATTACGCCGATTGGTCGGTTGTTGAAGATCCCAACAGCCGCCAACATCACCGCGAGGATTGCCGCGCCAAAGAGTACGTACCGCACAACAGGCCGCTGCATCAGGGAGGCTATGCGCGAAGGTGTTGAAGGCGGTCCGCCAGCCGGTTTGGCCGTTTCAGAGCCAGATTGTGCTTTGGACGTGCTCATGATTGCTCAGGCTCCCTGTGCTTCGAAGTAGCGCGTGGTTGCGCCCGAACAAGAAAGCAAGCCGCGGCACTCAAGTGCGCTTCTTGATTTCATGGTGTCCCTGTTTCATCAAAACATGATCCAAACGACAGCGCTTAAGTGTCGCCAAGACCACGCCAGTCTGCGTGATTGAAATACTTGGGATACGCATCGAGAGCTTTTCGCATAGTGGCGATGCCGCGCTCCACCTCATTTTCCTTCGTAACGAGTTCGGCGCCCTCCAAGAGGTCCGCGATCATGACATGGAGGGTCTCGTCGGCCGCTGGCGGCAGCTTGCAATGTGTTGTTAAATAGTCGACCTGCTGCTGGATACCTTTGGCGAGTGCCTGCATTTCGACTGCGCGGCCGGTTGGCTTGGCCGAACTCACTAATTCGCGGATTCGGTCCATGCCAGCACGCAGCGGCTGGTCGGACTCCCACTTTTGTCCGGCATTGAGCTGCAATTCGCCGCCAGTCCCATGACTATGGCCATTGCCGTGCAAATGATAAAAGGCCAGCCCGCCGCCAACGAGCAGCACCAGTGCCACGAGGATTACAGTCGTGCTCTTGGTCATCCCAGCTTCCTATAATGCACAGTCTCACTTCATTCTTGGGCTTGCCTGGCCGGCTCGCACAGTCGAACGCCACGTAGCCGGGGTGGCGCGCGCACCTGTTCCAAGCGACCCGTCCTGGGGGATCGGTGCTCGTGAATGACCGCCGTACGTGCATCTTCACCCGGTGCTCCAGGCGCGCGGCTGGCGCATGCCGCTGATCCGGCAGGCCTGTCCGACATATCCATAGGGGAACAGTTCGAATAGCAGGTCACGGCCCGATTTATTGCTTGTTTGAGACCGCTCTTCGAGAAAGCGCATAACAAACCGGGCGTCGGCAGCAATGCCGTGCTCAGCCAAGTAGTCCCGCATGAACTTGATCACATCCCAGTGATCGCTGGTAAGCTCTATGTTCTGTTGGCGCGCCAGCTCTTCGCCGACGGTTGCATTCCATTCGTCAGGATCGATCAAGAAGCCCTGCTCGTCGAAGTGGACAATATGCCCACCGATGGTGGCTTCGGTGATGACATCGGGACGGGTGCGCATTACGAGTTCTCCGTGACTTTGGTGGACCTTGGTCGCTTCGCCGTTCGCGACGGCTTCCTGGCTTGGCGTCCGACACAGTCGGCCAAGGTGGAGCGGTCGAGATCAGCGAGGAATGCCTCCTCGGCGCGCTTCAGGTGGCTCTTCAGCCGGCAGCCAGGATTCAGGTTGCAGTCCCCGCCGTCGGCACGGAAGCATTCGACGAGCGCGTGTCGCCCTTCAAGATGTCTTACGACCTCGCCGAGCCTTATCTCGTCGGCGGCGCGCGCGAGCCGCATACCGCCGCCGCCACCGCGCTGAGTTACAATAACTCCGGCCTCGACCAGTTCGCGGACGATTTTCAGAAGGTGGTGCCGCGAGATGCCATACTCGTCGGCAATCTCCTCGGTAGTTAGTAACCGGTCGGGCTCGGTGGCCAGCCGCATAAGGGCTCTAAGACCGTAGTCGGTGAAGGCTGTCAGTCGCATGGAGAACAACCGAACTTAACCGATGGCACCATGGCAGCGGTGAGACACGTCGTTTCGACTATCGCGGCGGCTGCGATCAAGAGCCTTCTCATTTGCTTTCTCCGCACTCGTGTTCCGGCTCCGACACTTGGTTCCCGTTGCAGCACGTTCTCGACCAAGTGTCGGTGCCGTAAGGAACACGAGCAAAGCTATGATTCTCGTGTAGCTTTTGCACCAAACGTTCGGTGCGCTACACTAGTGTGGCGTCGCGCCCTAATTGACCTGTCCGTGCGGCATGCTTCTCGTCATTTGAAGGCACGATGAACGCCGCACTAAGACAATGATGTTTCAAGTGGCCGTTACGTCGCGCCTAAATTGCCAACGGTTGCGGCTAGCACAGCGATTTAGGAGCGACGGGCCACTAGTCCGGGTTGTCACCTCTACATCCCGCTGACGCGCGCTTGCGACGAAGCGCTGTTGGAATTAGTACTATAAATGCTTATTCAATAGTAAAACGAACTGGTATTGCAAGTGCTATTTTAGAGCTTCAGTGCGGGGAACTGCGGTGATCGCAGGACCGAACGCGCGCAAGATGCAGTGCAGTGACGTCGGGGGCGTGAAAAAAAGTGCTGTCCTCGCGAGCGGATTGGCGCTGCCTTCAGGGCTTGGCATGACAATGCATCCGCTTTCACTGCAACCCGCGCGCTGTGACGCCCGCTCATTAGCCGAAGTCAAGTGCCTCAACTCGCCGCGGGATTAGAAATTTTTAGTGCGGTCGAGAAAGCCGAAATCCTCTGCTGATGCGCACGGCGTGTTCGGCAAGTTGTGCCGTGTGGTCGGCCAGTTCAATCGTGATCCCGGACCGAAACCATCGATAAGCGACGCGACGCTGTGGAAGAGTTCCATCCAGAGTTATGTATTCTCTCAGGCATCCTCCAGTCGACGTCGGGACTTCTGGTCGAAAGGGCCGAGAGGGCACTCCTCCCTCACCATACACATCTTCGTGTCGAAGGGTCCGTCGCTATTTCAGCTTCACATCGTGAAGATAAGGTGTTGTGGAACAGTTCGCGCCCACCCGAGCCAGCCGCACGACGGTTTCACTTCTTGGTCCGGGAGAGATTTTCATTCTTGCCGCCGTTGTGGAAAACGCCACCATGTTCATGTCGGCGCGATCACTCGGCCGGTTCGAGCTTCTTCGACTTCCTGCCGGACGCCTCAGGCAACTGACGAAGCGGAACCATCAGCTGCTGGATGCGCCTGTTTCCGGAGGCCAGGTTCACAAGCCAAGCGTCGGTGTCGGAGGACAAGCGTGATACTGACCAACGAGTCGTAGAAACTTATTGAACTTGACGGGGCTGGCGAGTAACATTCATGCAAGATGCATCTTATGGGCCTGCAACAGTTGTTGCGCTCGATTTCTTTTTGGAGCGCGCGGGTGCCTTTTCGGGTAGGGCCCCAAGGGGCGATTGCTTCACAACTTTGAATGATCGGCATCCATTTGCGAGGTGGAAATAATGCGATGGTAGGTCCAACGCGTACTGTCTAGCTGCGATCTGTGAATCTGAGCGGGCTGGATTCTGAGGCGGGACTTGAGGCAGGCCGGCATTAGAGTCATCGATCGGTTGGCCTATCGATCTGCCGATCGGTAGAGCGTTTATCTAGCTTTAAGGAACGGCCCTGAATGCAAGTTTTTCGATTTCTTGAAGCGGTATTTCTGTGGCCGGGAGATTTTGTTCGCCGCAAATTGGGTATCGAACTAGAGCAGGATGGCGGTATCATCAGGTCGTTCGTGAACATGTCGTTCTGGGGCGGAATCTGTTTGTTTGTTGGGCTTCGATATTTTACCTGATTAGCCCGTTTCGTTCGACGCACCGACGTGCGTTGCGCGATCGAAAAATGTGCGAGTGGAATCCGCGGCTGGACTGGAACACCCTCTCCACTCACGTCGCTGAATTGCGTCGGCGGCTGCTTGTAGAATTGACAATATCTGGACTGGCCTTCTCTTTCGGGGCGTGCAGCGCAGGACTCAATCCTCACGGAATTCGGCTTCAGGATAGGCCGTCAAATTCCCTTGGAGCTGGGGCGCGTTTGGGTCTTGACGGCAACCCTGATGGCGGCGTTCCACCCTGTGAGAAGGGCGGGCTTAAATTCCTTAAATTCTTTTCATGCGCTGGCACCATCATGCAGGCAGCCTGTGGTTCTATGACTTCAGCTAATCGAGAGCCAACATTGGTGCCACAGTATTGGCTGCATACGCCTTTGTCGTCTTGCGAGCGACTGCGCGCGGAAACGGGAAGTCAAACAAGATGCAGTTGCCGATCGTGGTAAGCGAGGTTGGGAGTTCAACGCTTCAAGACCAGATCTTCGAACAGATCCGGGCCATGATCCTTGATGGACAACTGAAAGCAGAGGACCCGCTTCCTGCGACCCGTGATCTGAGCGCACAAGCCGGCGTCTCCCGAAACACAGCCGTGCTCGCTTATGAACGTCTGATCGCAGAGGGGTACCTCTACACACGACCGCACGTCGGCACGTTCGTCGCGTCAGAAATTCCAGAAGACGCCCTCTCGGTATTGCGCAACGGTCACGAACCCGGCGCCATCGAGCATAGGCTGCCACGCACACCATGCCCGAGCATCAGGCTACAGCATCCCAGGGATGCCCACCAGCTCGTGTCTCCGCACGGTAGCCGGCTGACCGCCGATTTCTGGGTTGGACGTCCAGACCCGGCATCATTTCCCACCAAGGCGTGGTCAAAGCACATTTGGCGGCGGCTCCAGTCGGCCGGCACGGGGCTCACCGAATACGGTAATCCTGCGGGACTCTTGGAGTTGAGACAGGCAATCGCCGATCATCTGGGTCCGGCGCGCGGAATAATCGCCGACCCTGATCAAATCATCATAGTCGGGGGCTGCCAGGATGGCTTCAATTTGATCTCCCGGTTGCTGATCGAGCAAGGCACACCGGCAATCGTCGAAAACCCGTGTTATCAAGGCGCTGCCTACGTGCTCCAGTGCCACGGCGCGACGCTTCATCCGGTCCCCGTGGACCGCGAGGGTCTCGACGTCTCCCAGCTTCCAGGCATGCGGCGAGCCGTCGTCTATATCACACCGTCGCACCAGTATCCGATGGGCGTGACACTGTCTCTGCCCCGGCGCATAACGCTCCTGTCATGGGCTACGGAAAATGACGCCTATATCATCGAGGACGACTACGACAGCGACTTCCGTTTCGTGGGTTCGCCTCTGACCGCCTTGAAGGGCCTCGATCGCAGGGATCGCGTGCTTTACCTGGGCACGTTCTCGAAATGCATGGGACCGGGGCTACGGCTGGGGTATATCGTTGTTCCGCCACCGCTTTCCGACGTCGCAAAACGCCTCAAAGCGTTGATGAGCAATGGCCAAGCCTGGCTAGAACAGGCTGCAATGGCCGACTTCATGAGCAGCGGAGGCTATCAGCGGCACTTGCGCCGCGTGCGACAACTCTATCTCGAAAAACGTGACGCGCTGATAGCGGCGCTTGATGAGAATTTTGGGCCGGGAACGGTGAGCGGTGCGGACGGTGGAATGCACCTTGTCTGCCGCATTCCCGACGGCCTTCCCAATGTTGATGAAATCGAGCGGCGGGCGCTCTCCAAGGGCATTGGCGTTTGTTCGTTTTCGTCAGGTGCCGCTTTGTATTTCGGCGACGACGATGGCCAAAGGCGGCATCTCGTACTGGGATATGCGGCACTTACGCCCAAGCAGATCAAGAAAAGCATTTCCCAACTTGCAGGCCTTCTGTCGCCGAATTCGCATGCGCCAAAGATGGTTGCGTCAAGTGCTGCTTCGGAGGCGGAAGCATGAACGGCAGTATCATTGAATTCGGAATGGCGGCCGCCTCGTTGGCGTTGATCCTCTCGTGCGCAGCCATTGTACTGGCCCTCGCCAGTGTCTCGATGCGCCACCCAGCGTTTGCTGCCGTTGCAGGACGTGCGCTCGTCGTCAACTTCGTTCTCGCGACGGTCGCCTGCCTGAGTGTGGTCTGGGCGTTCGTGTACAACGACTTCTCCGTCGCTTACGTCGCGCAGAATTCCAATACGCGACTTCCCCTCATCTATCGCATCACTGCACTTTGGGGCGCGCACGAAGGGTCACTCTTGTTGTGGTTCTGGATGTTGTCGTTCTATTCGGCGGCCGTGATATGTCTGCACTGGACAACGCATCCGCGATCCATGCCCTACATCATGGCGACGTTTGCGGCCGTGCAAACGGGATTCCTGGTTCTAATTCTCTTCCTGTCGAGTCCCTTTACGGAACTCCTGCCTGCTCCGGTCGAGGGCCGAGATCTGAACCCGCTTCTACAGGATCCGGGTCTCATAATTCACCCCCCGATGCTTTATCTTGGATATGTCGGCTTTGTTGTTCCATTCGCCTTCGCTATCGCGGCGCTGATGCGGGGCAGCTCAAGTGCAGAATGGGTCACCGCGACGCGGCGATGGACACTGTTTGCGTGGCTGTCGCTGACAAGCGGGATCATGCTTGGCGGGTATTGGGCCTATTATGAACTCGGCTGGGGCGGGTATTGGGCCTGGGATCCGGTTGAGAATGCTTCGCTGATGCCCTGGTTGACGGGTACGGCTCTTCTCCATTCGATCATGGCTCAAGAGAAGCGCAACCTGTTCCAAGGTTGGAATGCGTTCCTCGCCATCGCGACGTTCGCGCTCTCGCTCCTGGGGACCTTCCTCGTTCGTTCGGGCGTATTGACCTCAGTGCATGCTTTTGCGGTGGATCCAACCCGAGGGCTCTATCTTCTGGCGTTTCTGGCGACTGTCACGATCGGCGGATTTAGTCTTCTCGTGATGCGCGCCGACACGCTCCGCTCGCCGGTTCGAGTCGAAGGGACGCTATCGCGAGAAACGGCGCTGCTGTTCAACAACCTGTTTTTGATCGTAGCAGTGGCGACAGTTTTTTTCGGGACGCTGTATCCGCTGGCCGCAGAGGTTTTCCTTGGCGAGCGGGTCACGGTGGCGGCTCCTTACTTCAACAAGACGGTTCTCCCGATCATGGTCGCAGTCGTCATCCTCATGGCCATTGGTCCGGTCGTGCCGTGGCGCAAGGCGACCCGGTCGCACCTTCAGAAGCTGTTGGTCATCCCTGCGATGGCTGCGCTCGCAGCAACTATAACGGGTTTGACTTTTGGAATCCGCGCCATCATTCCGCTATTGGCCCTTGCCGGGATCGGAATGGTGCTGGCGGCGATCATTACCGATACGCTGCGCTCGCTTCGCGCTCGCTCGTCGACGACAGGTGAAAGCAGTCATCGCGCGCTCGCGTCGTTGGTGATGTGGAACAGGCGTCGTTACGGCGGCTATGTCGTACATCTCGGCGTGACGTGTGTGGCTTTCGGCATTCTTGCCTCCGGCTTGTTCCAGGAAGCAAAAACGGTCGTTCTGTCGCCTGGAGAAAGGTTCGAGATCGGTGACTACATCCTGACCTTCAACGGCATGGAGTCTGTCGCGGGACCAAACTGGGCCGCACGGCAGGCGAATCTTGAGGTCACTTCGGGCGATGACAGCCTGGGAAGCATGCAGCCTCAGCGGCGCAACTATCCGCGCGGTGAAATGACGACAACCGAGTCGGCCATTCGCTCGACGCTGGCCGGTGACCTCTATGTCGTCGTCGGCGAAGAACTAGGGCAGGGTCGCGCTTCGATCCGGGCCTATTCCATTCCGCTGGTCGGATGGATCTGGGCTGGCTGGCTCGTAATAGTTGTCGGGTCGCTTTTTGCGCTATCGCAGCCGCGTCCGGCGGCCAGCCGGCAATCGGCGGGTTCGCGGCAAGTCGATGCAGTGACGACGCCGGTTGGAGGTGTGATATGACAACCGTTGTTTCCAATACGCGAAAAACTTTTGTTCACGCCTGGTGGAAACCGCTTCTGCTCATCGCAACCGTGGGACTACTGGGGTTGTTCGCGTTGGGGCTGGGGCGGGACCCGACGTTCATGCCCTCGGCCCTGGTCGGCCGAGCGGTTCCCGATTTCGAACTCGCGACTTTAAGCGCCGCGGGCAGGACCCGTAGCGGCGACCTTGCCGGCAACCCGCTCATCATCAATTTCTGGGCATCGTGGTGCGGCGCATGTCGCAGCGAGCACGACACGCTTTTGAAGTTGGGCCGAGAGCTGCAAGGGTCGGGTCAGGTTCGTATTCTAGGGATCAACCATCGCGATACCGCGTCCAACGCAGAGCGCTTTCTGTCAAGCCTTGGAGCATTCCCCTACCCATCAGCGATCGATGCAGACGGAAGAACAGGTGTTGACTTCGGCGTCTTCGGGTTGCCCGAGACATTTTTTGTCGACGCCACCGGAATCGTTCGCGCCCGCCACATAGGGCCGCTGAACGAGCGCGATGTCTCTCGCTACCTCGCTGTCATCGGAGTAGAGAGATGAGGCTTGTGGTCAGGCTCCTGGTGATACTGCTTGCCTCATCCTCGCTGTTGGGTGGGGCCGGCGCCGCAGATGGGCTGATACAGGAAGACCGCGCAGAGCAACGGTTGAAGACAATAGCTTCAGGGTTGCGCTGCCCCGTTTGTCAGGGGGAAGCGGTTTACGATTCGCATTCCACGATCGCCAACCAGATGAAAACGCTGATCCGCGAGCAGGTTGCAGCCGGGCGCACTGATGACGAAATCCGCGGATTCTTCGTCACACGTTACGGTGCATTCGTTCTGATGGAACCGGCAGCGAGCGGCATGAACCTGATGATCTGGTTATTTCCCTTGTTGGCCCTTTCGGCAGGCATGTTGGCAATTCTCGTTCTCCTCGGACGAAGACGCCAGGCCGTCGCGCCACCGGCCACCTCGGTCGGTGGAACGGAAGAATTCCTGACGAGACTCGAACGGTTGGAACCATGACCATGCTCATCGCCATTTTGGTGCTTGGCGCCATCGCCGCAATGTGGGTGGTTTTTCCATTGCTGAGCAGCGCCTTCGACGCACTTCCCGATCCCGAGGGAGACGCCAACAATGGAGCGGGGCTGTGGCAGCAGGAGAAGGACCGGCTCGTCAGGGAGATGGTCGCACTTGATTTCGCCGTGGCCGAAGACCGGCTCTCTGAGGACGACTACATCGAGCAAAGGAACCGTCTAATGTCGGAAGCTCAGGAAGCGGTCACCAGAGCGAGCAGACCGCGAATCGCTGACGATCCTCCGAAGGCAACCCCGGGCATTTACCCTGGTCTCGCCATAAGCCTGGCGCTGATGCTGGTCGTGGGTGCCACGGCATTCACGCTCATGCTCGATGGCAATGACATAAGGCGGGACACTAACCCCCATGCCGATGGCCGGGTTCCCTTGCCTGCTCCAACCGCGGGCTTCGGCACACCACCTGCTTTCGAGAACGCTGCGCAAGGGCCGCAAAATGAAAACATGCAGACACCGGTTCAGGCGGCTGCGGACCTGCCAGATGTTGGAGCGATGGTTGCCAAACTCGAAGCTCGCGTCAAAACAGGCAAAGTCGGTGTCGATGACATCGTCATGCTGGCGAGAAGCTATCTGGTCATGAACCGCGAGAAAGAGTCGATGGAACTCTATCGGCGGGCGGTGTCGATGGCGCCTAGTGATTCCAAGTTGAAGCTCGTGGTGGCTTCCGCGCTGATACGGTCCAGCCAGGAGAGCGACCGCACAGACGGCCAGACAATTGTCGATGGAATACTTTCGCGAGAACCAGAAAAGCCCGAGGCGCTCTGGCTGAAGAGCATCGGGTTCATCCAGCGCCACGAAATCGCCCCGGCACGTCAAACGCTCGCGAAGCTGGCCGTTCTGGTGGTCGACAATCCAGAGGCCAAGGCCGCAGTTGCGGGGCTACTCCAGCAAATCGAAGCCGCACCAGCTTCGAGGCAGGCGCCCGGAGTCGCCCCCCCGACGAGGACTGCCGCGCCACAGAATGCACCTGCTGAGAAGGGGTCAAAATCGCAATGAAACAGGAGCACCGGGCCGGCGCCGAAGAAGGAACGGGAATATCCAAACCTCGGTCCCTTCAGCGGCCATGCAAGTGGAGTACGGGTCAACCTGACTACGATCGCATTCTGAAATTCCAGATCGAAGAACTCAAGCTCGAGGGGCGCTATCGCCACTTCATTGAAAACGAACGGCTCTCAGGCAGTTTTCCGCTTACGCGCTTCCACCAAGGTGCAGCCAACAAGACTGTCACTGTTTGGTGCTCTAACGACTATCTGGGCATGGGCCAGCATCCGGGCGTGCGCGCGGCCATGTGTGAGGCGATCAATAGCGTCGGGGCTGGTTCGGGCGGCACGCGCAACATTTCCGGGACCACCCCATACCACGTTGCGCTTGAACGGGAGATCGCCGACCTGCACCGCAAGGAGAGCGCCCTACTTTTCACGTCGGCTTACGTTGCCAATGACGCAACTCTTTCAACTCTGCAAAAGGTCATACCCGACCTTGTCATATTTTCTGACGCCCAGAACCACGCGTCAATGATCGAGGGTATCCGCCGGGGCGGTGGCCCCAAACAAATCTTCAGGCACAATGACCTCGGCGATCTTGAGGCAAGGCTTGTTGACTTGCCGCAATCGACTCCAAGGATGATCGCGTTCGAGAGCGTCTATTCAATGGATGGCGACATCGCTCCCATTGCGGAGATCTGCGATCTTGCCGAGCGCTACCATGCAATGACTTACATCGATGAGGTTCATGCCGTTGGTCTTTACGGCGACCGCGGCGGTGGCATCACCGAGCGCGATGGGCTTGCGCATCGCATCGACATTCTCAATGGCACGTTGGCGAAAGCCTACGGCGTCATGGGCGGTTACATTGCGGCCAGCCGCACGATTTGCGATGCGATACGATCCTTCGCTCCTGGATTCATCTTCACGACTTCTATCGCACCTGGGGTGGCCGCCGGCGCGCTTGCTTCGATCAGGCACCTCAAGACGAGCCAGAATGAGCGTGCGCTCCAAAAAGAGAGGGCGCTTCAATTGAAAAAGATGCTGCTCCCGGTTCGAATTCCCTTCATCGACTCGCCCAGCCATATCGTGCCGGTGATGATTGGCGATCCTGTGCTCACCAAGCAGGCCAGCGATCATCTGCTGGCACGGCATGCGATCTACATTCAGCCAATCAACTTTCCGACGGTGCCGCGCGGGACTGAGCGACTGCGAATTACACCGGGACCCTGCCATTCGGAGGCGATGCTCGTCGACCTGATTGATGCCCTCGACGCGACTTGGACCAGCCTTGGCTTGCCGAGGACGTAACCAGATATTTTCTGGTGTTGCGATAATTAGGCTTCGGCGCCTGAACGTCAGGCTGCGATCGCTCAGGACGCATTCCGGTTCAGCTTGTAAATCCAATAGCCGCGGTGCTGGTAAACCAGCTGCAACCCCTTGAGACGCATGGGGTTCGATGTCGAAAACGGTAGAAGCTTCGCAATCAAAAGATCGGAACTGTCCTTATCGTTGAGGTAATGAAGACGGACAGCGTGTCCGATAGGCTCGACGGCGTAGCCGCCCTTAATCTTTTCGGACTTTATCCACTCGCGCGTTGTTTTGACGACTCCGTGAGACTGCCCTGAAGTGGGAAAATCGCGGTATCCGATTGCAAGCTGCTCGGGGCGGGAGGATGCGACCTTCCAGGCATCCGAAAGGTGGACAGCGACATAGATGTCCTTGCCCGGAGCGAGCGCGGCGAGAGCTGCAGTGCCCGTCTCTTCGTCGTCGAGGAGCGCTTCGATGAAGCGAGTGAAGTTATCTGCTTCACTGCTTGCGATACCGGCACCCCAGAAGGCCTTCTCGGATGCGAGCACGCGGTCAGCCGCCTCGGCCCACGATGTCGGCACTATCAATCCGCGTGCCAGTGGGTCGTCGAGTGGCGCCTCGCGCCCGGCAAGAACGCGAATCTTTCGCGACAGATCCCACCAGGACAGGACGACGGCTTCGGTGGGGACATGCTGCTTGATCGCGGCCATCACCTTATCGACTTCACTCAGCGTCAGGTCTGCCGAAAAGACCGGCTCGGTAACATTGTTGCGCCAGTCGAGCGCGACAGGCCGTCCATCTTTCGAGGTTGCGATAAGTGCTGTTGCGACAGGCTCTCGCATGCCCGCGACCCGCCACTCCCCGCGCTGCAGTGCATTCGTAACTGCCGTATCCGCTATCGTGAGATCAGTCGCAGCATCTTTCGACGCCGCAGCGAATGTCCGCTCATAGGGGAGTCCAGAAGGCTGAATCGGTGCATTCAGTGCCAGCGCGACCATTCCAGAACCCAGGATGACGAGGAGGGCGGGAATCAAAGCGAGGAGACGAGACTTCCTATTTCCACCGACTTGCGACATTCGCCTGTACCCCGCTGTAAACTCCCGCGTCGCTCGATGCACGCGGCTGGATGAAATGCACCGGGCAGCGGGAAAAGGCGTCCCGCTGCCCGGCGGATGATCGGCGGCAACCGTATGAGCCGACCTTAATTACTCTTTGCGCCTCCGGTTGAGGGCATAGGCGCCAAGCCCCGCCAGCAGTAACAGCCCGCCAAGACCGCCAACCAGGGCGCGTTTGATCGGCGAATTGAGATCGAGAATGTCGCCTTTCTTGGTCGGGGCAAGCGAGGCCACAGTGGCCTTCAGTTCGGCCATGTCGCGCAGCTTGGAATCCTCGTCGTTGATGCGGACCGCGCTCTTCACGAGTTGGGACCAGCCTTCCGAGTAGGTGTAGCCACCCGGATTGGCATGTGCGAGGCCCTTGAAGTGCTTGATCTTATGGTGCTCCCACATTTCTGCGTATTCGTATTCGACAGCTGAGGGATTGTTACCTTTTTGCCAGAACAGATTGAAGAAGTTGCCTGGTCCGTCCTCTTTTTCAGGAGCAGGCGGCGCTGGCCGGTTCGTCTTCTGACCCGGCAGCAATCCGTCCTCGTGCAACTTCACCAGAACCTTCTTGGCGTCCTCGGTGATCTTGATGCCATCGATCGTGCCTTTGTCGATGAACTCGAGATATGCGCGTCCGAAGCGTTCCGAATGGCAATTCGAGCAGGTTTCAACCCATGCTTCCTGGCGTTCGGCAAACCATGGATGGCTCAAATTCTCGGCAATCTTGGTCGTCGGCTCGAATGCCCAGCGAACCTTGCGCACCATGTTGTGTGAGAACTTGCCCTTGTATTCCATGTGGCAGAACTGACAGGTGGGAGCATTCATGCCGCCTTTTTCGATGGCATCCGCCAGCTGCGCATTCCAGTCCCACGTATCGCCGCGAGTTTGATAGACCGTGCCGTGCTTGGACAGCATGTAGGCCTCGAATTCATTGTGGTCGACACCGTTGTGGCACATCGCGCACGTCTCGGGCTTGCGCGCTTCCACGGCGGAGAATTCGTGCCGGGTGTGGCAACTGGTGCAGGTGTTCTGGGTCGTGTGACAGAACGTGCAACCCTCGGCCACTTCGCGCTGTTCCATCGCTGCCCAGACCGCCGTTTCGACGTTGGCCTTGTACGACAATGCGTGCGAGGGACGCCCTTCTGGCCACTGATCCTGTGGCCATTTGAATGTGTCGCGTTCCGACTCGCGCTCGGCGAACTGCTTGACATGGCATGTTCCGCAGACTGCCGCGTCCGGCATCCTCAGATCGGTCTGGTGCTGGCCCGACTGCTTGTTGACGCCGACATGGCAATCGATGCAGCCGACGTTCTCAAGTGGTTCACCTTCTTTCAGCATCCCCATGGATCGCAGGTTGCCCTCCACCTCTACGATCATAGCCTTTTTGTAGAAGCGTGAATCGGATTCGGGGAGGTTGCGGATCTCATCGAGATTGCCGTGAACGCTCTTCTGCCAGCTATGTACCCAACCGGGTGAAGCTTCTGTATGACACTCAACGCACTGGGCGCGCGTTGCATCGAGTTCAGGGTTGGCTGGCGGCTTGTAGAAATCTCGAGGATTGAGATATTTGGAAATGGGAATTGGCTCCCAGAACTTCGACAGCGAGCCCGTGCCGGCTCCAGCTTCGGGATCGTTGTAGCGCTTTGTGAGCGCGTCATAGAGTTCTTTGGGCGAAGCGTCATCACTGAGCCCCAGGGCTTTGTAGGTCTCCGCGGGCACTTCACTGCGTGCGGTATCGGACAGAAGTCCGATCGCTAACCCCAGCGTGGCCGCTGCAGCCAATAAAATGCTGCTCTTGAAATAGGGTTTCCTTAAAGAATTCATTATCGCACTCCCGGATGCCGCCAACCGGTCCTCGCGACGCAAGAACCAACGAAGACACAATCAATGGGTGCGTCAATTTGAAAAAGCGCCAGCGGAGTGTTTTTTCGTGGTGCCAGATGTCGTGGAAAGGTGGCACTGAACCGCCCCGGGAACACCGGAGGCAGTTTCGTTTGAGTCAGGCGGCGAGTTTGCAGGCTGCTCCTGTGCAGTATGCTAGGCGGCTTCGGCTTCCGCCGGAGGGATAGTGCTGATCGGCTCCAGCAGTCGGCGGTCGTTGAACCAGTCGACCCACCCGGGCGTTTTGACGGAATAGGCGAATGCTGCACTTGCCCGCATCCAGTGCGCCTTCTGCGAACACAGCCTTCGAGAACGCATGAAATGCCGCGTCGGCCCCAGGAGTCGGCGCGCGGCGGCGCTCGAAATGAGCACTGAACGTCTTCGGGAAATGGATCTCGGATCTGGCGGTAGCGACCTCAAGCGGTATTTACAAGACCCGCTATTTCGACAAAAAGACGCACTGTAAATACCCATTTCAATTTGTGTCAGGTCGACCATGCGCTACGAAACGATTCTCGATCCAGAACACTGGTTCTCATGGTGACCGTTGAACTTGCCATACCGCCTCCCCGACAGGAAAGGTTGCTACCAATGGACAACCGGCTGCCGAGCCTCATCATTCCCATGCCCACTGAAGGCTACGATCTTGCAGTGAAGCCCGCCCGCATTGCGGTGAGGAAGACCCAGTCCGAAGCGGTCGTGCGTAGCCGGCTGCGCAAGGAATACGAAGCAGATGCAGATGCTCTGATCGCGGTTTCCCAAGTAGTGGCCACGCATTTTGCAACGATCGCGGCGGCGAACGATTACTGGCGCGTGGTGGCATGACGACGATCACTATAAGCGGTGGAGAGATTACGGTGGACGCTGCGTTGGTGGCCGAGGGGTTCGGCCTGACCGAAGCCAAGCTGCAATCCTTGATGCGCGCTGGCACTATCACTTCGCGATGCGAGAGCGGTGAAGCTGAAGATGCCGGGCGCTACCGTCTGAATTTCCTTTTCGGCAATCGGATACTGCGCCTCACCGTGGACCAAATGGGAAACCTGCCCGGACCCGCCCAGATTGAATTTGTCGGCAGCCGGCAGCCCCCTGGCGGCGACTCGACACCGCGTAGAGGAATCACCGGAAGAATGATCGTTGGCGATGCGGGGCGCGTGAGCCAGATTCGGATCGGCAGGGCGAAACCGTTCGGTCCCAAGGGCCAGCCGAGCGCCATCGACAAGTTGCCCGTAGCTGGGCTCTTGGACTTCGGCCCACTGGGTCTTTATGCGGACGATCAGGGCGATCTTGTCCATCATGGCGGGAAGGACAAAGCGATCCATGCCTATCCTCGGGCGCATTATTCAGCATGGGCGGATGAGTTGCCGGAACTGCGGCACGTGTTGAACCCCGGCGCCTTCGGCGAGAATTTGGTGATCGATGAGTTGACCGAGTGCGACGTCTGCCTTGGAGATATCTTTGCGCTCGGTACAGGGCGCTGTCAGGTCAGTCAGTCCCGCCAGCCCTGCTGGAAACTTAATCATCGCTTCGGGCGACCAGATATGTCCCGCCTCGTCCAAGAGAGCGGGCGGACCGGCTGGTATTTCCGAGTCCTGGAGGGCGGCAGCCTGATGGCCGGAACGGACTTGATATTGCTGGAAAGGCCTCATCCGGAATGGCCGCTTTCGCGCGTCCATGAGCTGCTTTACAGGAATGGACTCGATCGAACCTCACTCGCCGAACTCGCCCTTCTGCCCACTCTGCCGCCATCATGGCGGTCGCTGGCCGAGCGCCGGCTGGCGTCGGGCAGGATTGAAGACTGGACGGCTCGGTTGGCAACTCCAGAGTGAACGTCCATTTCATTTTTAATTGAGCCCGCTTACTCGGCCTGGTTCTGCGAAGACGACATCAGATGCGAGCCCGCAAACCTGATCTCTGGTCGCAAAGCGCTGCTGACAGGGTCGTTTTTGGGCGTTTGACGGCGTCATGCCGGGCGCCAGAGTTATGATCTTTCTGGCTGAGCCTTGGGGGGTGGTTCGAAATCGAGATGCCGGCGAAACATCTTCGGGTTCGGAAGGGCATCGGCGAGGGTCTTGTTGTCGAGGGAGGCAAAGAACGCCTCGTTGGCATCAGACAGGATTCCCTTGAGGCAGCAAACAGGGTTGAGTTTGCACTGCACAGGCCCCGGTCGCAGGCATTCAACCAGACCGGAACCAGCTTCCGTCAGCCGCACAACCTTCCCGATCGAGATTTCGATTGGATCTCGCGCCAGCCGCATGCCCCCGCCGCGCCCGCGACTGGCGATGACGAAGCCATGGCGGCTCAATAATTGGGCAGCCTTGGCAAGATGGTCGAACGACAAGTCCAGAGCATCGGCAATCTCGCGCGTCGAGACGCTGCGTCCGCTCTGCATGCCAAGGCAGATCAAGATACGCAACGTGAGATCGGAAAAGCTCGATATTTGCATTGCGCCAATCAACCGGATTTCAATTGACACATCAAGAGAAACAAGCCTTAATTACGCATCCATAATACTTATTTAAAGTCTACTCGGAGGGGAGCCATGCAGATGATCGTACTAGCCGTTAGCCTGGTGCTGATGGCGCTTACGGCGTTGTGCTTTGCCGCTGCGATCCGTTCCGGCGGGTCGGCTCGGCCTGCCGATCGAAGCGAGGAACGGCGCCGGGGCCTCATTTGGGCAATGTTGGTCGTCGGTCTGGTGGTTACCTCGGTGTCCCTGCGCGAATGGCCACATTCGGTCTCCGCCGCCGCGGCGGACCAGACTGTGAATGTCACCGGCGGTCAGTGGTTCTGGGAGATCGACAAGACGGAATTGCCGCGCGACAGGCCGATTGTATTCAACGTCCACACAGCGGACGTGACCCACGGTTTCGGCGTCGTCAACGAGTCCGGGCGGCTGCTGTTTCAGATGCAGGCGATGCCGGGCTACGTCAACCGTGTCCAATATGTCTTCGACAAGCCTGGCAACTACCGGGTCATCTGCCTCGAGTACTGCGGGGTCGCGCATCACGACATGATCACCGAATTCACCGTTGCAGCGAACTGAAGGACACTCACCATGGTTGAAGCAAAATATGACCCGCAGGCGGGGCCTGTGAAGGTCACGATGATCATTGCCGGTGTCGTGCTGATCTTGTTGATGACATTCGGGTTGATTATGCGGCTCAACCAGGCTGCGCTGATCGAAATCGAACCGGCGCTGTTCTACCAGATCATGACGGCGCATGGCGCCGGCATGGTGGGCACAGCCGGGCTGACCGGTGCGGCGGTGCTTTGGTATTTCATGAGCCGCTATGTGCCGCTGGTTGGCGCTGTCTATAACGTCTTCCTCGGGCTCTTCCTGCTGGGAGTCGTTTTGATCCTCGGTGCGATCTTTATCGGCGGCTATGCCGGCGCCTGGACCTTCCTGTTTCCTCTTCCCGCGATGTCGGGTGGGCTCTGGACCAGTGGCGCGGCGGCGACATTTCTTCTGGGCTATGTGTCGATCGGCGTCGGCTTCCTCGTGATGCATCTGGAAGTCGGCCGCCAGCTGATCCGCGCCTATGGCGGCATCAGCGGAGCGATGGCTTGGCCCTTGGCTTTCGGCAAGGGCCGGGTCGAGGATGCACCACCGGCTTCGGTGGTGGCCGCCATGGCTTCAACCATCTTCAATGTGATCGGCGTCGTTTTTGGAGCCGCCGTTTTGGTGGCGAGCCTGGTCAATCTTCTTGTGCCGGGCTTCGAGGTGGATGCGCTTTTGGCCAAGAATATGATCTATATTTTCGGCCATATCTTCATCAACGCTTCGATCTACATGGCCGTGATCGCAGTGTACGAGATCATTCCTGAATACACCGGCACACCATGGAAGACCTCGCGCGTCTTTGCGATCTCGTGGAGTTTCGTCCTGCTTTTCGTCATCGCGGTGTATCCCCATCATCTGTTGCAGGACGTGGCGATGCCGGCCTGGGCGCTGGTGACGGGGCAGATCGTCTCCTACCTTTCGGGCATTCCGCTGCTGGCGGTCACGGCGTTTTCACTCCTGCTCTATCTGCGGGCTGGACCGATAAAGTGGGATCTGGCTTCATCGCTACTGGTCCTGGGGGTGGCAGGTTGGAGTGTCGGCTCGATTCCTGCGATCATCGACGGGATGATCGTCGTCAACAAGGTGATGCACAACACCCAGTGGGTGCCAGGGCATTTCCATATTTATTTGATCCTCGGCGAAATCGCGATGGCCTTCGGCTTCATGGCCTGGCTGGTGCGCGATGCACGTAAAAGCGCACCGACTGGAACTCGCATGGGCGGGCTCGACCGGCTCGCCATCGGGACGTATCTGGTGGGGGGAGCGGGCTTCACCGTGATGTTCCTCGTTTCCGGCGCAATGTCGATCCCGCGCCGCTGGGCAGTACATGCCCCCGAGTGGACCTCTCAGGCGGGCATTGCCTCGCTCTTTGCTGTGCTGGTCATTATCGGCAGCACGCTGTTCGTTATATCCTATCTGCGCGGGCTGGCGGGAGACAAGGACGCTTAGAATGCGCGCCGCACTCATAACTTCAGTTTTGGTCACCGCGACGGGGTGCGGGGCGCTGTGGATCGCCACGGACGGCGGCCTCGCCCTGACCACCGAATCCGCGCGACGGCTGAGAGTGGAACGAACCCAGCCATCGGTCCCCAATGCGGCGCTGGAAACGATGACGGGCGAAACGGAAACGCTGCGCCCGGATACTGGAAATCTGACGCTGATCGAATTCATCTACACGACCTGCCCTACGATCTGCCAGAGCGCGGGTGCGGCCTTTGCCCGGCTGCGTGATGCTGCAGAAGCGGAGGGCCTTGCGCCGCGTTTGCGAATGCTCTCACTGAGTTTCGATCCGGAAGCTGACAACTTGGCACAGCTCGCAGCCTACGGTGCGCGCCATAAGGCCGACGGTCGCGTCTGGACGGTGGCTCGGCCTGATCCAGATGACTTGCCGGAGCTTCTGGCCACGTTCGGTGTCACCGTGATCCCCGACGGCTGGGGCGGCTACACACATAATGCAGGCATCCATCTGGTGGATGATCGAGGGCGCCTGGTTGCGATCACCGACGCCGATGATGTCGGCGGAGCGCTCGCCGTTGCTCGGAGCTTCCTGCAATGAGTCGGCCGACGCAGACGCTGTTGGGGCTGGCTCTGCTGGCTCTCGCGCTTCTGGCACGCGGCTGGTTCGAGGCGAGCCCCATGCGCCACATGCTGATGCAGTATCCGCTGCTCGTCTTCGCTGGCTGGCTGATCGCGGCAGTACTGATGCGCTTCGGCACGGGTGACTGGAATAGGGGCGGTGCGGCGTGCCTCCTGGCTGCGCTTTTCGCCATGGCCTTCTGGATGCTACCGCTCATGGTCGATGCCTCGGTCGCCTCGCTGTCGATCGATCTAGCCAAGTCAGTGGTTTTGGCAGTCATTGCGGGCGGTGGACTACGGCTGGGCTGGCCACGGGCACATGGGTTGGCACGCGCCTTTCTCAAAGCCAATGCGATCTCGATGCTCGGCATCCTGGCCTTTCTCTACACCCATGCGCCGGTACGACTTTGCAATTCCTATCTCCTGGAGGATCAGCAGCGCCTAGGCGAAGGGTTTCTGATCGCGGCTATAGTGCTGAGCCTACTTTGGACTTTTCCGCTCATCGCCCCGCCTCCTGCACCACCTCCCGGGACGCGGCCCAAGCTTGTGTTGAGCAAGCGACGGGTCGCCTTGCTCCCGTGCCCTACGGGCTTGGCTTTGGGTTCGAAGTTGCGCCCTGCAACTCCGTCATTTTCTGGCTCACGGGCCAAAGCCCCTCCGCATGGGCGGCGCATCATTGCTCAACATTCCGCAAGCCGATGTTGAAGTTGCCCGGGTCGCGTTGCTCCGCGCCCGGGTCCGTCTGACACTGCTGATTTGCGATCGAGCTTGGACCCATCGGTTTTTCGATGGCGGGTGAATTCTGTCTCAGCCGGTCAACACCCATCATCGACAATCGGTCTGGGCATGGGTCTGGAGACGCGAGACATGGTGCGTTCACGGCGCTAGTGTTCTGGATCAAACATTTGATTCCCGGGTGGAGGTCGTCAAATGTTTGTGAATCCAGAACACAATCAAAAGGTTGCCTAGTCTTCTGGGCTGAGTGTTCCGGGCTGACATTCAGGTTCCCGGCAGGGAACCATA
>JAHJSN010000113.1 GCA_018830445.1 Alphaproteobacteria bacterium
TTGATTTGAACGGCCGGTTTCACCGCTTCGCTCCGCCACGTGCGCGGCTGCGCTCAGCGCCGAAACCGGCTAACATTGGTGGGCCATAGTGTCAGGGATGTTGCCGGTCCAAAGTGTCAGGAGTCTTCCCGGTCGTTCAGCTCTCGGCCACCCCACCGCTACCTTACCGTGAGGAGATCTGAAGCGAACAACAGTAAATCGCGATTGCGGCACATAGCCTATAGCTTGATAGTATTTAACTGTGGCTCCTTTAGATTCAAGGGCGCGAGAAAGCGCAGATGGTTTCTCCATTATAAGAAGCAAATCACCGCTGGCCGCCTTTTTTTCTAGCTTCGGCAGGACGATTTTGGGGTCTCCCCAGCTCAAATTGGCGCTAAGTATTGCAACCTTTCCTGGGTGATCCAGCCATCGGGCCATGAATGCGTGAAAATCGACATCAGTTTTTGTGGTGATGGGTCTGCTGCGATAGTATTCGTAAGCCTCAAGGGCCAGATATCCAAGAATGGAAATACAAAATACAGTTATTAAGCCGATCTTCCAGGGAGTGAGCGTTATGTTGCTGCCCGTCTCCCCATACAAAAATGCAAAAAGAGTTACTATCCCGCTCAGAACGCCTATGACGCGTGCCAGCATCCTGTCCCCTCCCGCCGCTCAAAGCGCAACGCTCCTCTCGCAGCCTAGCATAATCGCTAGGTGAGAGGGAGTCGCCTAGGGCTACACAATGGCTTCACCGAGGGAAAAACGAGCTGAAATGCAGCAGGGAGCATTGGGCGTCACCGAACAGTCGCCAACCTACACATACCGACACAGTCGAAGCATAAACGGCCATCGAATGCCTCGACAAGCTCCGAGCACGTCATAGACTGCTTCGGGTCAATCGGTACATCCTGCCCAACTCGCACGTCGGCAGGGCTTCATAAGCCGACGTTTGAACAGTGGCTGCGTTGCCTGTGTTCATTGCGACTGCACTGTTTCGCACTACCGGCGCCATCTCAACATATTCTCTGATCGCGCGTAATTGGTTGCGCGACCTGCTTGTGCGCCCCGGCTCGTAAGCCCGCCTGCGCGTGGGGCATTTGTGCCGACCATGGCCGCGGGGCGGGCAGGCTTCAAGGCTGAAGCCTCGGACTCTGGCCTTCGGCCAGGCCGCCCGGCGCTGCGCGCTCGGGTTCCGCGCGCCCTCATTCCCCGCGGCGCTTCGTTCGTCACGCCCCCGCTGATCGGCGGGCGCAAACGAAAGGAGCCCGAACATGTCAAACCGCAACCACACCCCGAAGCGCGATCTTTATGCCGAGATCACCGCCAACCTCATCAAGGCCATCGAGGCCGATCCCGGCAAACCGCAGATGCCTTGGAGACGATCTGGCCGTCCGCTGTGGATCCCCGAAAACGCCTCGTCGAAGGCGACCTATAGCGGCATCAACACCGTCAACCTGTGGGTCGCTGCAGAACTGCGCGGGTTCTCTTCCCCGCTGTGGGCCACTTATCGCCAATGGTCTGAGCTTGGTGCGCAGGTCATCAAAGGCTCCAAGTCCGAACTTGTCATCTTCTACAAGGAGTTCGACGTCGACCCGGAGGTTGCCGACGATAATGGCAAGCGCCGCGTTGCCAGGGCTTCCCGCGTTTTCAACGTCGCCGAAGTCGAAGGCTTCGAAGATCCTGGACGGCCGGAACGCCTCGGTCCGATCGAACGGATTGAGAAGGCCGATCGCTTTATCACGTCATGCCGCGCCGACATTCGCCACGGTGGCGAGCGGGCCTTCTATGCCCCATCAAGCGATCAGATCCAGATGCCAGATGAGACGCTCTTTTGCGGCACCGACACCATGACCCGGGATGAGGGCTACTACGCCGTTCTGCTTCACGAGCTGACGCACTGGACCGCGCACACATCCCGCTGCGATCGCGATCTCTCGGGCCGCTTCGGCAAGCAAGCCTATGCCGCCGAAGAACTCGTCGCCGAAATCGGTGCTGCCATGCTGTGCGCCGAGACCGGCGTCACGCAGGACACCCGCGTCGATCACGCCCAGTACATTGCCAATTGGCTGCAGCTTCTAAAGGACGACTCCAAAGCAATCTTCACCGCCGCCGCCAAGGCCAGCCAGGCCGTGGCATGGCTAAAGGCGAAGCAGGGCACTTCGTGAGGGCTACCTTGGGCGCTACTCATGGTGGCGCCCGAACAAATCTTCTGTTCGTCCCAAGAACCGACATTCGCCGGCTCCGTCATGAAGTGCACGGCGCTGGCGTGGAGCGTGTCTGCTGTCGGGGCATTGCGTCGACGTTCCGCATCCGTGCCCAGCGGGCAGGTCTGGGGTGCCGGGCGTGAGTGCGGCAGCTCATCCGGCACGCCTCGCTGTAACCCCATTAGCAGAATAGGGCGTAAGCGAAGCTTGCTGCTGAGCGCACGCCCGCATAACCTCGAAGCGCGTTCAGTTCGGGCCTGACGCAGTGGGGAGACGTGACACCGAATTTGCAATTACCTGTGGCTGGTCGCGCACGTGTTCGAGCGATCGCTGGCACTGTTTTCACTCGCTTGTCGGACCGAGTCGACATCACGGCCGCTCTCCTCGTTGCGGCCTCGCCCGGAGTGGCAGAGGAGCCCGATGTTGCTGCTCTGATCATTGCCTTCGACAAGCAGGCGGCGAGCCCCCCTTCGATAGCACACGGCCTGTGGGTGTGGCCGGCATTCGTTTCGAGCAGATCGACGCCAAAGTTCCAGCCTGCGAGCGGGTGTTGACCGCGTCGCCCCAACATGATCGCGCCAAATTCAAGCCTGTACTTCTTCCTAGCCGATCCTCACAACCACAACGGACGAATCACACTGTAATGCATCCAACACGTCAAGCAAAAATGCGGCGTTTTATAGGGGCGTTGGGCTAGCGGTTGCAGACGAAATGCACTACTCGACACGGTCATCAGGCCTAGCGAGCGGTTATCCGTTTGTTCGCACATTTCCGTCGGGCGTGCTAAAATTAATATGCTATCGTGGGCGAGCGACTCCAAAACCACGTTCCGCAAGTGGTCTGCAAACTGGACGGGTTGCTGCAGCGCAGACGAACCGAGGACGAGAGTGCGAGACGAAAAGAGGCCACCCGTTTTTGTCGATGCCTTTGCTGGTTGTGGTGGGTTGAGCCTTGGGCTCCTCCGTGCTGGCTGGCGGGGCCTGTTCGCGATCGAGAAGGATGGGTTCGCGTTCGCAACGCTAAGGGAAAATCTCATCAACGATGGGGCGCGGTACAAGTTCGACTGGCCAGAGTGGCTAGAGAAGAAGCCCTGGACGATTGAGGCGCTCGAGGCGTTGCACAGGAAGCAGCTGACTAAGCTGCGCGGGACGGTCGATCTGCTCGCGGGTGGTCCGCCTTGCCAAGGGTTCTCTAGCGCCGGGCGCAGGCGCCACGCCGATCCGCGCAACCAACTGGTAGAGCGTTATCTGGAATTCGTTGATATCATCCAGCCACGCATGGTGCTCATCGAGAATGTGCGCGGCATCACCTATGATTTTGTCAGCGGTGATCTGCAGTCGCGGCGCAATTTTGCTGAAGAACTCGTTGGCAGGCTCTCGAAGCGATATCACGTCTATGCCGATGTCGTGCGTTGCTCCATGTTCGGTGTCCCGCAACAGCGACCCCGTTTTTTTATCGTCGGCATGCTGAAAAGCGAATTCGGCAAACTTGGCGGTGAGGTCACTCCCTTTGGCCGCTTGCATGAAATGAAAGATAGATTCCTGGCGGAACGCGGCCTGAAGGCTCGCGTGACCAGCAAGCAGGCCATTTCAGACCTAGAATTGACTCGGACAGGAAAGGGACCGTGCCTAGACTCAAAGGGCTATGAGGCGCTCCTGACCATACCGGCCCGGACCAACTATCAAGTCTACATACGCGATCAATACGTCGGACCAATTTCCGATACCAGACTTGCAAAACATCGGGAACATATCGTCGAACGGTTCGAAAAGATCATCGACGAATGCAAGGCTGCGAATAGGCTCAACGTGCAGCTCAACCGCGCGATGCGGGATCGCCACGGCCTGAAGAAAATGGCAACGCGCGTTCTTGATCCGACAAAGCCTTCGCCGACGATTACGAGCATGCCAGATGACTTGCTGCACTATAGCGAGCCGCGCACGCTAACAGTGCGTGAGAATGCGCGCCTACAGACTTTCCCGGATTGGTTTGTATTCAAGGGGAAGTACACCACGGGCGGACACTTGCGCGCGCGCGAGGTGCCTCGATTTACGCAGGTCGCCAATGCGGTGCCGCCATTGCTCGCCGAGATGTGGGGCGATAGCTTGATGTGCTATTGCGTTCGCAAGTCCGTAGGGAAGAAAGAGGCTGCATAAAAGCCGGGAGCGGGGCGACAACATGGCGACCGAATTGCCGGTATCTGATCAGGCCGCAGGCCCAATTGTGTTTCCGCAGGGGCTTCTCGATTGGAGCGGAAGTCGAAGCGGGGGTGTCCGACGCTTGTTCGATGACAAGAGCGGTCGGCCCGGCGGCATAGTCATCGAGACTCCGCTTATTCAAAGGCTTCAGAATTGGGCCCGCAGCTTTGGACCCGGCAAGGACCGCGGGCCCTTGATCGTCATCCTGGTCGGTGGACCTGGCAACGGCAAGACGGAAGCGATCGAATGCACGATACGGGAGCTTGACGGCGCGCTCGGATGCAATGGGCGGCTCGTCGAGAGTTTGATTGCTGCGTTCAATCCGGCCGATAGGAAAGTTCCTCGCAGAGTTTCGCTTGATGTCGGTGTGCTCGCGGCAGAGCCTGTGAAGCTGAAGCTCGAAATTGTGCAGGACGCAACAATCGAGATCGATAGGACACCGGCGGGCAAGCTTTTGATTTCGGAGCTCGGAGCCGTTCAATCGATTGGCAGTGACAGTATCTATCTGTGTTGCGTGAACAGGGGCGTCCTGGACGACGCGCTGATCCATTCGATCGAAGCGGGCGATGCGGAAGCCAAGCAGCTTCTTGAAGCAATCGTGCAGGCGGTGAGCTTGGCTTCGAAGGCGCCTTCTTGCTGGCCTTTGAAGGGATTTCCGGACATCGCTGTCTGGCCAATGGACGCTGAGACCCTGGTTGAACAAACTACCGGGGCAAGCAAAGGGCCAGGTGCATCGATCCTTGGGTGGGCGATAGATCAGGCGCGATGGCTGGAAGCCGGTCAGTGCCCTGCGGGCGCGTATTGCCCCTTTTGCACCAGCCGAAAGACCCTCTCGGCGTCGCGAGAGTTCGACTCACTCTTGCTGATGCTTCGTTGGTTCGAACTTGGTTCCGGGAAGAGATGGGCGTTCCGTGACCTATTCTCGCTTGTCTCATTTGTGTTGGCTGGTAACGGCGTGGGAAAGCGCGGCGTGCCTCTCGATCCTTGCCGCTGGGCTGCCGATCTCGTTGAGGCTGACAAGGCGGCCGCGCTTGGCAGCAAGCCAACCCGCGAGAATTCTTCGGCGCTCTTTATGTTGGCGGCTGCGCAGTACCAGCACGCGCTCTTTCATCGTTGGGACAGTGCTTCGGCTTCCTCGCTCGGGCAGGATATCAAGGAACTCGGACTGAAGGATGATAACACTGCCTTAGGACTGCATCACTTCATACAGTCGCGGAAGTCAGGTTATGTCCCAGCCTCGATTGATGGATTGTTGGGCAGCTTTGTCGACCTGCTCGACCCGGCGCTGGCGTCGCCGGATGCCAATGTCGTGCTTTGGGGTGCGCCTGACGGGATCAGGCTCAGGGAATTCGACGCTAGGTTCAGTAGGTCGGTCCAGGACGGGCTAGACTTCGCTATTTCCCACAGGGCGGTTTCGCCTATCGAACGCAGCTTGCTTTCCCGGCTTGCCGAACTTGACGAGCGTCTATTGTTGCCGGCTGTACGTCGCAAGCGGCCGACAGCGGCGAGCCGCATGCAACGGTATGTGCGCGATTTTTCAAGTCGTCTTTTGAGGCGCAGCGTTGGAGCACGGCAGGCGATAGTCCCTGACATGGAGACATTCGAGGCTTTCCAGAAGGTTGTCGCGGATGCTGATGGAACCGGCCATGAACTTCTCGAGGTGGCGCATCAGGTCGAGGATCTACTGAACAGGGGCGATCGTTTCGAGGTTTCATTGACCACGACGTTTGGACAACCGCTTCCACCTCAGCGCGGGCGGGCAGTCCTGGTTGTTTCCCGGAGAAATGTCTCCCCCCGCGAGGTCGAGTACATCGGAAGGCCTCCACCTGCGCTATCGTTCCTTGATGTGGGTCTGGGTGAATCTTTCCAGCCGATTGCCTTGACCTTCCAGCTCTTCAAGGCCGTCAGGGACTTGGCACTGGGCCTGTCTCCCGCATCGCTGCCGCGAAGCGTGTTGGCTTTGCTTGACACGACACGAGCAAGGATGGCTGGCGCAATAGTCAGGGACCGCAACGTGCAAGACCGCCCCAACATCATTCTCGGAGATGGTCTTGAGATCAGTCGCCAGAAGGGTCGGTTTGTATCGGTGCGGCGAGGTGCGCGACCATGACCTATTCTGATTTTACGGCTTCACCGTGGGGCAAGTCACATCAAGCGTACAGAGACTCGCCGCTCTCGTTGAGCCCTGCTCCTGAATACGCGAATTCAGAAGTCCTCATCGCGGGCCTCTACCGGACAATCGGTCTCAAGGATACGAGCGAGGGAGCTGTTCCTGTCCGGGGGCGCGAACTCGACCGGAAGATTACTCAGGCGAGGGATAGGCGGGAGAAGCCGGATGGTGCGGCGCTCGATGGAGACGCGCTTCATGCGTTGCTCCGGATCGTCCTGGAGAGCCCCAAGCTACCGAACCAGTCTTCGAAGCGGTTCATCCAGGTGTCACCGCTGGTTGGAGAAACGGCGCAGTTCTCGGGATCTGCTCGCTTGGCCGGTAATCCTTGGCCTGCGGGACAATTGGTCAGGCGCATGGTGCGACTTGGATCTCCGAACGCGGAGACGGCTGGAAAGCGGTGGGCCGAACTTTTTGCTGCGCTTGAAGTTGATGCAAAGGACGACGTCTTTGCTCGCTTCCTGAAGGATGAGCTTTCAGCTTGGACGAATGTAGGCTGGGGGCAATTTGTCCCGGACGCAGACTGCGCCGAATTCGTTCCCAAGGAGGAGTTCGATGGCGTGGCGTACCCGGCGCGGCAATTCGCGACCGATCTCGGCGCGATCATTGCTGCAAAGACACTGATGACGCGGCGGCAGTGGATCAGCTTGCTGGAAGCCTTGGTACGTATCGCGGCCGTGGCTCACGTGGCCTGGCTATGCGAAGTGCAAGCGCGCATATGGGAATGCTTGCAAACGGCTCTGAAGGCTGGCGCGGTTCCCGCCGATGTGCGGGCGCAGATATATCCAAGACAGTTTAGCTATCTGCGGTTTGGGACGGGCGTCGTTTCCGAGCTTAAGGACCGGACGTCGAGATATCTCCAGGCGCGCCTCGGCATCAATGCGATTTTGTGGAGACTCCACGATGCGGGCATCGAGGCAAGTATTGCATCCGCCGCCGACGTCGCGAGTATGTGTGAGAGCATTACTAAGAACCGCTCGGCGCTCGACGGTGTGTGGGAGGATATTCAGGACATCGCTGATCGAGAGGTTCGAACGCTACTTTGCCGCAAAGGCATTGGCGCAAACCTGATGGAATTTGCGAGGCACGTTTTGTACCAGCGGCAGGCGGCGGATCAGCGATTGCGCGGCTATGACCAGGGGTATGTCCTTCGTAAGCGGGGACCTTCAAGGTCAAGCCAGTGGATCTGCTCGCCTGGCCCCGTTTCAGTTCTGGCAATCGTCCATTGCTCGTTGGCAGGGCTTACCGGACCCCGTTCGGTTCATCGGTTTGCATCGCATCTTGGCGCATACGGCATTTCTCTGAACCATAGGGACATCGCGCAAAACGAGCTTGGCCAGCAGCTTCGGATGCTCGGGCTTGTCCTCGATAGCCCGGATGCCGAAAGCGGGATGCTTCTTGTGCCGCCATTCGTCAATAGCAGCGCTGCCTAAGGGGATGCGGTCATGAGCAATCTTGTCCGTTGGATAGCGGAGACGATTCGGGAACACGTGGTTGAGCGGCGGTATGGCGGTAATGCTAGTGCCGAGAGCCGCTGGATTTTCCACGGTCCGCCGCTTGAAATCTTATCCCTGGTTTACGAGGAGCTGGCAGGATCGGTTGGAATCCAACTCGAAGGATTGCCGGTGCTTCTTCAGGTGCCCTCCCTCGGTCTGTCTGAGCCTAATCCTGCGATCGGGTTATCTGGCCGCTGCGACGAAGCCCACCTGTTGGATATGCGCAACTCGCCGAGTGCGCCAAGCTATCTGGCACTAGTTCCTCCGGGGCATCATGCGATCCGCTCTGTGTCCTCGACGACGGATCAGTTTGGCGTGGCAGCTACGAGCAACGGGACCAACGCAAGTTTCGACGAATGGATTGCAGATCCCTTCATCCAGCGAGTCTTGGAAGCTGCTGTCGACGCGACAGCGACGCGGTATGGAGACGATGCGAGGGAGCTTCTTCGTAAATCGTTGGAAGCAATTGACGATGTCGACAAGGAGAAGGCAACGCGAAGCGGATCGTGGCGCTTGGTATCGCGCATGTTCGAGGTGTCGGCTGAACGTGGCAACGTCGATCGGCAGATTAGCCTTGCGTGCGGCGTTCCTCCAATGGAGGAGAACAAGCTTTCAGCAAAAGAACAACTTGCTATCGTTCAAGGCGTCGCGGAAGCTCTTTCGAGCGGGTTCGCAACGGGGCTTTCGGATGCGCGTGCAAAGGCCACGACGGAGCAACAGGATTGGATTGATGCCTGCCTTGATCACGTCAGGATGACTTGTGAAGTCCTGACAGCTCTGGATCGGGCGCCGCAGGCTTACTACGCCCCGTCGCTAACCGCGGCGCTCGTTGATCCGCCAGCTTGGTGGTCGGGCTTGACCGTAGAAGTGTGGGAGGCGCTGCTTGATGACGAGCCAGAATTCCTAGGCGATATTCAAATCGAGTGCCGCGGTGGTGAACCGGAGCTGCCGCCCTCAAAGGGCGTGCCGCTCATCGTCACAGGCAAGGTCGACCTTGTAATCCGTGGCGCAGCGGAGGATGGCGGTTCCCTGGACGTTACGCTCGAGCGGTCGATACAAAAGAATAAGAACGGATTTCCCGCCCGTGTTGCTGTGGACGGTCAGGCAGATTTTCCGGACGACTGTCCGCCTGAACACAAGTCGCCTATCTCATACAAGGCCAGTGCCATCGGTTGTCGACCGGCAAGCGTGAAGGTCATATCGCTCGCGACTTGGCTGCCAGGAATCTTCGTGGGTTGTCGGCACGCAAGGAAGGTTACGCCGCCGAAGGCTCCTTCGCGCCGCACCAAGGGGCCGAATTTGGAAACAAGCCTCAATTTGCCGGGGCCAGGCCGCTTTGAACTGCTTGTGTATTTGAGGCCGGGAGTCAGCATTGCTGACAAGGCTTGGGGATCGGCCAGCAGCGATACGGGCGGGGTTGAAGAGCTGGATGAGCTCGCGGTTCGCGAGGTCCGGCAAGACGTATACCAGTTCGAAGTGGAAGCGGATGGGTCCTATCAAGTAGACATCGTCTTCGACCGGCCGGACAAGGGTGGCAGGGCGACGTCCGAGACGTGCCGAGTTTTCCTTGTTTGCGAGGATGTCGCTGAGGACGGCTGTCGAAGTGAATTCGAAAGGTTGATCAAGCTAAACCGGCGAAGCATTGAGGGAGCCAGCAAGCCGCTTGTCGTACTCAATAGGAGCGCGCGGTGCAGCAGTCTTCAAGGCTGGATGCTGCAGGAGCATCAGGCTGGTTGTTCGTATTTGCCTCTGGTGCTGGCAGAGGACTACGCGGAATATTGGGTGCAACCGGAGTGGTCGGAGGAAAAAGGTCGTATCATTTCCGGCGGCAAGTTCCTGGTCGACCCACGGCCGCCGGCCAGCAGCTTCATTCCTCCACAAGGCTTTGTAGATGCCCGAAAGAGAATTGCGGAACTCGTTCGAAGCGCAGATGAGCAAACGGGGCTTGTCGAAGCTGCGAAACTCGGCGACTGGCTGAGTAACAATGCCGAATATCAGGGCACAATCGAGCAATATCTCGATACTTACACTGCTTGGCTGAGAGCCAGCCCCGAGATAGCGTCGTGGGTTGACGTAATCGCTGTGAATTCACTGGAGCAGGGTGGTCGGACACTATCAAGGAGTCCTGAAGCGATCCTGCTTTCTCCGCTTCATCCATTGCGCCTTGCGTGGCATAGCGTGGCGCAGCGCATGTTGTATGAATCAGCGACTGGCGATCGGCCGTGTCCGGCTGGTGGCGTGGTCGATCCCCGCGTTGTTCCGGACTTCATGCAACTGCCGGTGGTCTCGCCCGAGGGCGTTCAGCGAGTGTCGTTTCTTTCAGTCGAAAGCAACTCGGACTATTGGTCCGTGCTCTGGAACGGAGACAGGTTGCGCGATCTCGGCAAGCGATCTCTGCTGAGCCCGTTCGGGCCTGAACTTGGGATCACGGTTGGGGGTATCTCCACCGGCTTCAGTGCGAACCAAGTGAGACGCGCGCTCAACGACGTCTCGAACGTGCTGTGCGCAAAGCCTACAATCAGCGTTGTCGTAAGCAGTGCTGGAGGTATGACAGACTCGTGCAATGAAGGGCTGATGGACTGGTCGGAGGAGCAATACGTCGAGCCAGAACGATTGGGCCGTCGGCAATCGCCTGGACCGCGGCGGCTCGACGTCTATGATTCACGTGATAAGGCTTTGCAGCCCGACGAGGCCACGGTTGGAAATCTTTCCGATGACACTCGGAACAATGTGAGGTGGTTTACAAAAGTTCCCGATGGCGTAGGGCTGGACCTGGGCGTAATCGCGCAGCTGGATTCTTCAGAACCAGAAATCTCGGATTCTGGTATGCGCTCGCCGCTCGGAGCAGGAGGATTGCTTCGGCACCGCGTGCGCAAGCAGCTACCAAATTACTTCCTCAGCGAGTCCCGGCAGGGCCGCGCCGGCGCGGTGAGCGGCGATGCGCTTGGGGACAAAGTATCGGCTTGCATGCTCTTGCTGGAAAGTAGCGGCGATCGCAGCATGGGATTGCGCTTCGCGCCCAACGTCCACGCCATTTCGGAAATGCTGGAGGAACGGAAGACGGATTTTGTCGCGATCTCGTCTTCGTCTGTTGATCCAGCGTGCTTCCTCGGGGGATGGCTCGAGGACTCGTACCTGTGGGACTATGACCTGCCATCCTACTCGCAGAGGGCAGGAGATACGAACGGCTACTATGTTCTTTCGAAGGTCAAGGCGTCAGATCGGGAAGGCATGCGCAAGGTCCTGAAGCGCCTGCCTGGCTGCGCGGATCTCGATGATGCGAAGATTCGGGATATCCTGCTCGAAATCGCGCGGCGAGGAATTCCCACGATCAGAGGTTTGTCCGGCGACGACACAGGCTCGACAGGGGACCTCGGCCTGTTCGTGGCGTCTCGGCTCTTGCAGGACAGGTTTCGAATTGGTGGGGGCGTCAATAGCCTCTTGCCTGTCCTTGGTGGCGAGGGCACACGGAAGGAAATCGTTCTTGTTGTGCCGGTTGATCCGTTCCGTGGCTATTTGGAAGATTTGTCACGCTCCCTCCATGAGAATAAGGTCGACCTCACACTTTCCCGGCCAGATCTGGTCGTTGTTGGCATTACGCTTGATCAGGCGCGAGTGCGTATTCACATAACGCCGGTTGAAGTGAAATCGCGACTTAGCTCGGTATTTCCTAACGGGGATGTTGAGGACGCACTGTCCCAGGCCAAGGCACTCGCAAATCTCTTGAGGCGGATGTCAGCCGAGAAGGGACCGTTGTCCGCATGGCGCTTGGCGTACCAGCACTTGCTCTTGACGATCATTGGCTTCGGTATGCGAGTTTATAGCCAGCATCAGGATCTCGGCGGCCAGCTTGGCGAATGGGCCGAGTTCCACGAGAGGATCGCCACTGCCATCTTCGAGGACGCTGATTGTGTCAGCATTGATCGGCGGGGCCGGTTGATCGTCATAGATGGCAGCCCTTTGAGCGAACCGCGTGATTGCGACCTCGATGGCTTCGAAGAAACAATTGTCATTTCCTTGGAAGATTCTGGCCGGATCGTCGCCAAGGACGCGGCAGCATTCTATGACAAAGTCAGGTCGAAGGTGGGAGACTGGCAATTGAAGCCGGCCGGCTGGTCCGGTGCGGACGAGGGTCCCAAACCCGGCACTGACGGCAATGACGTGGGACCGATTGTGCCTTCAAAGCCCGCCTCGGGTGGAGCGCAGAACGCCCCCCAGCCTGTTTTGACGCCTCAGCCGCCGATTGCTAGCGGGCGAGATTTAAAAGGCGATGCGAGCCCGCAACCTTTGCCTAGCCCCGGCAATGGAATTCGGCTTGCGGTTGGTCGATCCGAGAGATCGTTCGAGGCGAGAGAATTTTCGCTGGCGATATCTGACACGCGTCTCAACCAACTCAACATGGGTGTCGTTGGTGATCTTGGTACGGGTAAGACACAGTTGCTTAAGTCGATAGTGCACCAGATTGTATCGTCGGCGAATGACAATCGCGGGATACGTCCTCGGGTCATGATCTTCGACTACAAGCGGGACTACAGTACCCAGGACTTTGTTCAGGCGACCGGTGCGCGAGTTGTCAGGCCCCACAGGTTGCCGCTCAACCTCTTCGATACGCGGAACATGGAGGACACTACGGTCCCCTGGCTGGATCGCTTCAGGTTCTTTGCGGACGTGCTTGAGAAAATCTATGCTGGCATCGGGCCGGTGCAGCGGGACAAGCTGAAGCGTGCGGTCCGGACTGCCTACGATGCGACGTCGGGACAGCGAGCGCCAACGATCTATGATGTCCATGCCGCCTACTCGGATTTGCTAGACGGCAAGTCGGACTCGCCGATGGCGATCATCGATGACCTTGTCGACATGGAGATCTTCGAACGTGATCCTGGGAAAACAGTAGCGTTCGACCAATTCCTGGACGGGGTGGTCGTCATCTCATTGGATGCGCTTGGACAGGACGACCGCAGCAAGAATATGCTCGTGGCCGTAATGCTGAACATGTTTTACGAAAACATGCTGCGGCTTCCGAAGCGGCCCTTCCTCGGAGAAAGTCCGCAGCTGCGCGCGGTCGACTCATATCTCCTGGTCGACGAGGCGGACAACATCATGCGGTATGAGTTCGATGTGCTTCGAAAGCTGCTTCTGCAAGGGCGAGAGTTCGGTTGTGGCGTGATTCTGGCATCGCAGTATCTTCGGCATTTCAAGGTCAATGCAACGGACTACCGAGAACCATTGCTGACATGGTTCGTCCACAAGGTGCCGAACGTGATGCCGGCTGAACTTGCAGCGCTAGGTCTGTCTGGGACTGCTGCTGAAATGGCCGAGCGCGTGAAGCAACTTCCCAATCATCATTGCCTGTTCAAGTCCTTCGACAGTCCTGGACAGGTCATCCGGGGATTGCCATTCTATGAAATGATCGCCAGACCGAAGCGTGAGTAGCAGTGAGATGTCGTGGTTGATTTCTTGAGCAAGTCAGAGCGGTCGGCACGCATGGCGCGCATTCCGTCGCGGGATACCGTGCCGGAGCTCGTTCTGCGAAAAGAGCTGCATGCGCTAGGCCTGCGCTTCCGCCTACATGGCACTCAGCTGCCCGGAAGGCCTGACTTGGTATTTCGGCGGTACAAAACCGCCGTGTTCGTGCACGGCTGTTTCTGGCATCGACACAAGGGATGCAACATTGCAACGACACCAAAGTCGAACCTGACATTCTGGCAAGCCAAGTTCGATCGCAACGTAGTTCGTGACGGACGCGTCCGTCGCGAGCTCCAAGACCAAGGCTGGCTGGTGCTGGTCGCCTGGGAGTGCCAGCTACAGTCGAAGGTGCGGGCTACTGCGACGGCTGCAGCGCTGGCTGCCCAGATTCGTGAAAACGAACGCCAGACCCAATTCTAGAGGGTGGGGCCTCTCACTTTGGCACGCAAGACCGTCCGCTTTCAGGTGTGCAGCGGACCTGACATGATATGGTTGCCGACACTCGATCGAACGATAGACCGAGGTCGGCTTTCTCCGGACACACTCTAATTCCCATAAGATACATTATCACATCGGCTGCATGCGTCCCCTCGCGGCCTGTCCGCCAAGGCGCCGGATCGCAGTTTATCGATGGCCATTCAGCCCCATTTTTCAGTGAGAACGAATTGCTAACTGTTAGCCGGAATCTGGGCTGCCGACCCTCAGAAACCCGTCAGGCTCGCGAAGCAATTCGCAGCATGCTGTTAGCCCGGCGTTAGCCGCAGTCAATTTTCGGTTTTTTCGGGAGGGTGATTTTTGAGCTAACCCATTGATTTTATTGGCGCACCGGGGAAGATTCGAACTCCCGACCCCCAGATTCGTAGTCTGGTGCTCTATCCAGCTGAGCTACCGGTGCTGACCGCGGAAAAGGCGCTTCTTCGCCGCCCGTTTCGGGGCGGCGGTGCCGCGGGAGCGTTCTTCTACTCGCTCACGATCAACAACGCAAGTGGGAGCGGAAGAGCTAATTGCAAGCAAAACAGCGCAGCCATTTTCGTCCCCGGCTTTGGTGGGCCGCAGGCCGGGCCGGGCGAATTTGCGTCCAAGCGTGGACTTTCATTAAGTTGTCCATCCGGCTCGGCCGAGGTCCGTCGAGGCCGGCGAAGGGTTGCGCGACTTCGCTCAAAACGGGATGGTCCGGAATTCGTGCAAACCATCTGCCCATCAGGGTGGGAGTGCTGTGGTCGATCGGTGGGCCGACCAGGCTAGTGTTCCGACTCTGACATATGGTTCCCTGCCGGGAACCTGAATGTCAGCCCGGAACACTCAGCCCAGAAGACTAGGCAACCTTTTGATTGTGTTCTGGATTCACAAACATTTGACGACCTCCACCCGGGAATCAAA
>JAHJSN010000114.1 GCA_018830445.1 Alphaproteobacteria bacterium
ACCTTCTTCGCAAATCTCGGTCTGCCGTCATTGATGATGGAGTACCGTCGCCTCAATCGCGTATCATGAACCGCCGTATGCGGAACCGCACGTACGGTGGTGTGGGAGGACGGCGGGAGCAATCCCGCCTCCTACCCGATCCGGCGGTTCAGGTCGACTGCTCTGCCTTGGGGGCTTTCGACTTCTTGTCCTTCGGCTTGCCGGTTTTGGGTTTCCCGGAAAATGGTTTGCCGCTGCCCGGCTTGCCCGACTTGAACTTCGACTTCTTCTTGCCCTCGAAGCGCTTTTCTGCACCGGGCTTTGCCTCGGCAGCGACGGCGTTTTCGTGAGTCGCCTTGTCGGCTCTGCGCGGACCCGTCTCGGAATCGCCGCGCTTCTTCCATTTTGCAGCGCCATCGGGCCTCTTGCGGCCAAATGGGGGTTTGCCGGACGAAGGCCGGTGCGGGCTGTCGCCAAACTGAGGCGGGGTGTCGAGGCGCTTGACGCGGATCGTCTTCTGCAAGGTGTTGTTGGGGCCGATGGCTGCGAGAAAACGCTCTTCGCATGCGGCGTCGAGCTGAACGAAGGTTTCTTCCTGCTGTATCTTGATCGCGCCGATGTCCTGTTTCGTAAGGTCGCCGCCATTGCATAACAACGGCAGCAGCCAGGACGGCTCGGCGTTCTGCTTGCGTCCGACCGAGATCGAGAACCAGACGCTGTTTTCAAAATCATTCTTGCGTTTCGCAGGCGGCGCCCGATCACCGGCCGGCGGTTCGACGTTGGCGATCTCCTGCAATTCTTCGGGGGCCGATTTGTCGACCTGAATGGCACGGATGAAGGCGGCGGCGACGGCTTCTGCTCCGTGCCTGGCCAACAGATCCTTGACGAGCGGTCGTTCGCTCTCCTCGAGCGGCGCGGTGAGCGAAGGGTGGGCGAGGAGGCGTTCGTTATCCCTTTTGAGGATGTCGTCGACGGACGGCGGCTGCGCCCAGCCTGCGACAATCCGGGCGTCGCGCAACAGCCGTTCGGCGACCCGCCGCCGGTTGCGTGGAACGATCAGCGCGCTGACCCCCTTGCGGCCGGCACGGCCGGTGCGGCCGCTGCGGTGCAGGAGCGTTTCGGCGTTGGTCGGCAGATCGGCATGAATGACCAGTTCGAGGCCCGGCAGGTCGATACCGCGGGCGGCGACGTCGGTGGCGATGCAGACCTTGGCGCGGCCGTCGCGCATCGCCTGCAGTGCATGGGTGCGTTCGCTCTGGCTCAATTCGCCGGAAAGCGCGACCACTGAGAAACCGCGATTGCGAAAGCGCGCGGTCATGTGATTGACCGTCAGCCGGGTCGTGCAAAACACCAGCGCGTTGCTGGCATCATAATAGCGCAGCACATTGTGGATCGCGTTCTCGCTTTCGTTGGGGGCGACCGTCAAGGCGCGGTACTCGATATCGACGTGCTGGCGTTCTTCGCCCTGTGTCGAGATCCTCACCGCATCGCGCTGATACATCCTGGCGAGATTGGCGATGCTCTTGGGAACGGTCGCGGAGAACAGCATGGTGCGGCGCTCCGGCGGTGTGGCGCCGAGAATGAATTCAAGATCCTCGCGGAAGCCGAGGTCGAGCATCTCGTCGGCTTCGTCGAGGATCACGGCCTTCAGGTTTGTCGTAACGAATGATCCCCGCTCGATGTGATCGCGAAGCCGTCCCGGTGTGCCGACGACGATATGCGCGCCACGGCCCAGGGCGCGGCGCTCGGTTCGCATGTCCATGCCGCCGACGCAGGAGGTGATTTCGGCTCCAGTGAGGGCATAGAGCCAGTCGAATTCCCGCTTGATCTGGAGGGCGAGTTCACGTGTCGGAGCAACGATGAGGGCGAGCGGATCAGCGGCCCGATCGAATCTCTCGGCGCCTTCGAGAAGGTCGGGGGCGATGGCCAATCCGAAGGCGACGGTCTTGCCGGAACCGGTCTGCGCCGAGACGAGGGCGTCCCTCAGGGCTAGATCCGGGGCAAGTACGGCTTGCTGCACGGGCGTCAGTGCGGTGTATTCGCGAGCCGTCAAAGCGTCACGGAGGGCGGCAACAACGCCGTCAAAGTCGGACATTCTGGGCCTTTCACGCGGGATGTGGTGGCAGGTGCCAGCGGATCTGCGCCGACCGAATGCCGATAGCGCGCAGGCTCATGCGGCAGGGTACCTGTTGAAGCGGATATACTTACGTTGCTTCGCAGGGCGTTGCCAGGGCTTGCTGTGTCGCAGACTTAACCCGGCTGACCGACACGGCAGGGGAGCGTCATAGCCCAAGCCGGGGGCGCCCTGCTGGCGGGGCCTGATTGCCGGGTCTGTCGGACCTGGTCGGCTCACAATAAGAAAGGGCAGGACCGCGGTTGCGGACCTGCCCCGAGTATTCCAGGAGAGAGTGGCAGAGCGTTCGTTGTTGAACTTTTCGTTTGTTGGTCGAAGTTTGCAGATTTGGCGTTTTTTGGAGTTCTTGTCGCCGTTGTCTTGATCAGTCTCAATTGCGGTGCGGGTGTGGGCGAAGAGAACAGTGGTACGAGCGGCCATATCGGCAAGGTGGCTGTTTCAGGTGCGAATGCTTTATTGCTTGCCTGTGCTTGGCCGCTCGAGTTTTTGTCGTGGGCTCGCCCTTAGTTCATGATGAGCGGGCCGGTCGGGATCTTCGGCATCACGTTCTTCATGCCGATCGCTTCAGCGTCAGAGTTGATATAGAGCTGGCCGTTGCCTTCCATGTGGAAGCTTGCTGCGACCATCGTCCAGAACTTGGCTTCCTGGTTGACTTCGCCATTGCCGCCGATCGAGACGTTCCAGGTCGGAGCGTAGAGGACGCCTTCGAGTTTGACGTGGCCGCCGCCCTGGATGCTGACCACAGCACCAGGATTCGAAGCGGGGTCCTGGATGAAGACGAAGCTTTCAAGAGAGCCGCTGGTCGGTGCGCGGAGGACGAGGTTCGAGCCGCTCTTGATGTCGATGCCGGTGTTGGAGCCGGTGAAGTACATCGTGACGCCGACGCCGAGAGCGGACGACTGAGCGTCCATGTCGAGTGGTCCGTCCTTGAAGACGTAGGTACCAGGCATGAAGAGCACTTCGGCGTGGACACCGATGTTGATGCCGCCGCAGTAGGTGCCGGGCCAGAGCACCTTGTAGGTGTTCTTGACCTTCAGGTTGGATTCGGTGCATTCGCCGACGAACGGAGCCGCCGCGCCGGTGAACTTACCTGCGAACGGGTCGGCATAGGGATCGCAGCCGCGGAACGGAGGCGGTGCGAAATGGTCGGCCCCGATGACGCCGCCGGCGACGCAGAAGCCCTGGGCCTTGCCGGTCGATGCGCCAACCGCATTGATGGCGGTGTCAGACGTGGCGTTGACCCACGCCCAGCAGTCCTGCTGCGACATCTTGTTGATACCCTGCAGGTGCAGGCCTTCTTCGGCGTCTGCGTCAAGCGCCAGGAGGCAGATGACGCCGCCGTTCTGAACCTGCGAGCGGGCACGCGTTTGCGCTTCGACGGGGATGCCTTCGACGCCGATCAGCTTGAGAATCGATGTCGGGCTCGTCGCGGTGGCCTTGACGCTGACTTCCGCGTTGTTGGCCTTGAACTCCGGCAGCAAGTCGACGAGGTTTTTCGCGGATGCGTTCTGGTTGAAGTTGGTGACGATCGCATTCATGCGGTTGTCATTCGATGTGGCCGGAAGGCGCGCACCGGCGACAGAGGCCGCATCGGTCAGTTCCTGGAGTTGCTTCTTATATGTGAATGCCTGCCCGATATCGATGGCAGCGCCAACGACGCTGAGCATCGGTACCAATGCGAGAGCAAAGGCGATTGCGATTTGACCGTCTTCTTTGCGACGGAAGTTCTTCAGTAGATCTGGAGCCCGGTTCATTTTTATATTTCCTTCGACACATTTTGCCCTGGTGTGTTCAATTTATGCCAAAGGTTTGCTGCTGCCGGTTTTACGGCGGTGAGATATTTTGCCGAGATTTTGCGGAAGTATTTCGTAAAATTGATTGCTTCACAAATGGGTGAATGCGTCGGAATTGCTTCAAATTTTTTGCGAATCCAAGACTCCGCTGAGAGGGCCGGAAATCCTAGATATTTTTTGTTTACCAAATAAGATCTACCATTTTCTGGGGCTTTGGGATCGTTGAAGAATGGTTATTTCCCTCGAAAGTGAGTTTACCAAGCGCAATAAATTTATTTTTTTAAGAATGTTTCCGGCAGTTTTTCCGATGATCGCCGGCCCCGGGGCGTCGCCTCGAAGTTTTCGGCGATTGGGTTTGTCTGCTCGATGCCGGGATTTGTTGTTGAGCGTCGCTTAACAACAGGGCGAACTTGAAACGTGTCGAAGGGAAAAGGCGGGGCCGGAAGGCACTGCGGGTTCCTTCCCCTTATCCGGGCGAGATCATGTTCTCGGGGCGGACGATAGCATCGAAGTCATCGGCGGGAATGCCGTCGGCAATGGCCTCTTCGCGCAGCGTCGTGCCGTTCTTATGGGCGGTCTTGGCGATCCTGGCGGCGCGGTCGTAGCCGTACTTCTCCTTGAGCGGGGTCACCAGCATCAGCGAGTTCTTTAACCCGGCCGCGATGTTTTCCAGGCGCGGCTCGATGCCGACGACGCAGTTGTCGGTAAAGGAGACGGCAGCGTCGGCCAGCAGCCGCACGGACTGGAGGAAATTGTAGGCCATCATGGGGTTGTATACGTTGAGCTCGAAATGACCCTGGCTGCCGGCAAACGACAGGCCGGCGTTGTTGCCATGGATGTGGGCGCAGACCTGGGTGATGGCTTCGCACTGGGTCGGATTGACCTTGCCGGGCATGATGGACGAGCCCGGCTCGTTCTCCGGCAGCGCCAGTTCGCCAAGGCCGGCGCGCGGGCCGGAACCAAGGAAGCGGATGTCGTTGGCGATCTTGAAGCAGCTCATGGCAACGGTCGTTATCGCGCCATGGGTCATCACCATCGCGTCGTGAGCGGCAAGTGCCTCGAATTTGTTCGGGGCCGACGTGAATGGAAGTTGCGTGATGTTGGCGATTTGCTCCGCAACCTTTTCGGCAAAGCCGACGGGGGCGGCCAAGCCAGTGCCGACGGCGGTGCCACCCTGGGCCAGTTCCATGAGCTTCGGCAGCGTCGTCTCGATGCGCTCAATGCCGTTTTCGAGCTGGCGGGTGTAGCCGGAGAACTCCTGGCCAAGCGTCAGCGGGGTGGCGTCCTGCGTGTGAGTGCGGCCAATCTTGATGATGTCGTTCCAGGCCTGGGCCTTGTCGTTAAGAGCGTTCCTGAGCTTGTGGAGTGCGGGAATCAGGCGGTGGTGGATTTCCTCGACGCAAGCGATATGCATGGCGGTCGGGAAGGTGTCGTTCGATGACTGGCTCATGTTGCAGTGGTCGTTGGGGTGGACCGGTGTCTTGGAGCCCATTTCGCCACCTAGCATCTCGATGGCGCGGTTCGAGATCACCTCGTTGGCGTTCATGTTGGACTGGGTGCCGGAGCCGGTCTGCCAGACGACGAGGGGAAAATGTGCGTCGAGCTTGCCTTCGATGACTTCCTGGGCCGCGGCAACGATGGCCTGCCCGAGCTTTGCGTCCAGCTTGCCGAGAGCCGTGTTGGTTTCGGCGGCGGCCCGCTTGACGATCCCCAGAGCGCGGACAATCGGGGCGGGCTGTTTTTCCCATCCGATCTTGAAGTTGCCGAGCGAGCGCTGAGCCTGGGCGCCCCAATAGCGGTCGGCTGTGACCTCGATGGGGCCAAAGGTGTCGGATTCGGTGCGGGTGGTTTTGGCGTCGGTCATCGGTGCCCTCGTGCAGACTGTTTTCTGTTGGGCACAGTCATAGCCCGGCTGAAGCGTGGTGCGCCACCGTCCGGAAGGTCAGCTTTGGTCGTAGGAAGGGGGGCGAGCAACGACTCAGTCTATTTCTTGCGGAAGGCGTCCAGGCTGACGATTTCGGCTCCGGCGTGTTCGACATCCGCCTCATCGACGGGTTCGTTCGTAACCGTTGCGGGCTCTTCTGCCGCGGTTCCGCGATGACCGGATTCGGACTGGTGATCCTCAACCAGTTCACCGTTTCGCCGGGCGAGATGGGAAATGGTGGCGGGTTCGGAGGGGTATTGACCGGGCATCGGGATATGGTCGGGTTCGGTGAAGTTGTGGTCGAGCGAAGATACCGACAAGTCGACAGCGTCGGCGTTGAACTCCGGATCCTCGAATTGAAGCCCATAGCGGACCGATGGGTCGAAAAACACCTTGATGGCCGGAAAAGGTACCACCACGCGCTCGGGGATGCCGTCGAATGTGAGTTTGACCTCAAAGCGTTCGTCGGAAACCGAAAGATCCCAGAAGCGGTGCTGGAGGACGATCGTCATCTCGTTGGGGTACTTTTCGCGCAGGCGCTTGGATATCGAGACGCCGGGCGCGTTGGTATCAAACGAAATGTAGAAATGGTGTTCGCCGGGCAGGCCGGACTTGGCAATGCGCTGCAGTACCGTTCGGACAAGGCCGCGCATGGCTTCCTGGGACAGCACCTCGTAATCGATCTTGGTGTCGCTCGTCATCCTGTCCCGCGTAAACGTTGAAGCCCGTCGGATTTGCCCTGGTGGGCTTCAGCTTTGCTTATCAGTCCGCTGTTCTGCACTGTCTTTGGCGAAACCGGGGAGCCCGGTCAAGCCGAAGTGGAGGGCTTCTGTTGCCCGGTGCCCTCCGAACCGCGCCTTACCCTGCTAGGGGAAAGGGCTTAATTTGAAGCTTTAGGCACTGCATTACGCAGCGACAGCAGCCTCAGCATAGTTGTCATTTGCAACTACTATGGTGGTCCGATAACGGCGGTACCATGCCGGGCAAAAGCTAAACCCTTTACACCCTCGTCGATCCTATTTCGCCCCCAGCAGATGCCCGCAACGCACGGATGCGCCGGCGGGCATGTGGTGGAGGCGCCGGGTACCGCCCCCGGGTCCGAATGGCTTATTACGGCCGCGTTTATCGCCATAGCCGGCGAACCGGCATGCACAATATAGGTCGGGGGCGCGCGAAAAAAAAGTGCCGTATGGCGAATGGGTTGGGGGTTCGTCCTTGATGCAACTGTTTTCAGCGCCACGAAAGGCCGCGGACAGGATCTAGTCGCCTCCGGTTGTGGTGATATGCAGCACGCGACCGCAGTGCTTGCAGTGGACGGCATCGGTGTCGTGGCGGGTCAGTCCGCAATCGGGGCACTCGTGAATGGTGCGCACCGGGCGGACCACGGTCTGCACCAGGCGCAGGAAGAGCGCCACTCCCAGCAGGAGAATCATCACCGAAAGGAGGCGCCCGCCGGTGCCCTGGAGCGTGATGTCGCCAAAACCGGTGGTTGTGAGCGCGGTTACCGTGAAGTAGAGCGCATCGATATAGTTGGCGATGCCCGGATTGGTCGTGTGCTGTGTGACATAGACCAGCGCGGTCATGACGAAGACGAACACCAGTAGGTTGATACTCGACTGAATGACCTCTTCGTTGCGGCGGAAAAAACCGAACTCCTGGCGGAGATCGGCAAGAACGCGGTAGGAGCGTAATAGCCGCAGCGCCCGCAGCACGCGCAGAAAGAGGAAATTGCCAAGCAACGCCGGCGCCAGAAGGCTGAGAATGACGATCAAGTCAGCCCAGGTGGCCGGCTGCAGGAGGAATCTGCGCCGGTCAAATGCGATCCACCAGCGAAGGCCCAAGTCGACGGCGATGAACACGGCGATGACCGCGTCGGCGATCAAGACCCAAAGTTCATATTCGTACGCTGAAGAGCCGATAAAGAAGAGAATAGTGAAGATGTCGAAGGCCAGTATGCCGTAACGGAATCTGCGCGCACCGGGTTCATGGCCGTGGTAAAGGCCGCGAAACGTCTCGCGCCAAGTGGCCGATTTCGGGGGCGAAGTGTCCTGGGAAGCCATCTCTTCGAAGTCCGTTTCCATCTCCAGCTGAGGATAGGTGTCGAAATTGCGAGGGAACATGTCAACCGCGACGATCAGTCCAGCGAGTATGCAACCCGCACTTTATCATGCGCAAACAGAGTGGACGCCGTTTCCAGGCGTGCTGGCGGTGCTTGCGGTTCTGGGGCTTTCGGTAGGATTGGGGATTGCCTTCTTTCTAGCCGGCGGGGTGCTGAGCGACCCGTCCCTGGACTGGCTGGAAACCGATCGGGAGATGCCGCAGCAGGTGATGCTTGCCGGGCAACTCGTCATTCAGCTCGTCTCGGTCCTTTTGATCTGGTGGGTGGCGGGATGGTTCGGCGGCGACCGTGATGGCGTGCTGGCGCTGCGAGCGATTCCCGGCGGTGCGGCCACCGTCTTGAAGGCATTCCTGCTTCTTTCGCTAATTTCCGGGACATTCACGATCTTCGCCCTGACGTTTGCGCGTGAGGATATTCTCACCGATCTCGCGCCGATGTGGCCGCTGATGCAAGGGGAATACTGGTGGTTGATCGGGATTGTCGCGGTGTTCGGCGCGCCGTTGTCGGAGGAACTCGTTTTTCGCGGTTTTCTGCAATCGGCGCTGGCGAATTCGGCTGTCGGGTTCTGGGGGGCGGCGTTGTTGACCAATACGGCTTGGACGGCGCTGCATGCCGGCTACACAATGACCGGGCTTGCCGATGTCTTCATCGCGGGGCTGATTTTCAGCTGGGTGCTGTGGAGGACGGGCAGCCTATGGGTGCCGATCATCTGTCACGGGCTCTATAACGGGCTGATATTTCTGGCGCTATCGGTGATGGACATGCCGGAAGGGTTGCCGGGGACGGCGTTTTGAGACTTATCCGGCCGAGAGTGCATTCCGGCGAATCGGATTAGGTTATCGGCTATGCAACAATACCTAGATCTCATGGCGCGGGTGCGCGATAGCGGCGCGCGCAAGACGGACCGGACTGGGACCGGGACACTCAGCGTTTTCGGGCACCAGATGCGCTTCGATCTGGCCGACGGTTTTCCGATGGTGACGACGAAGAAGCTGCATTTGAAGTCGATCGTCCATGAGCTGATCTGGTTTCTCAACGGAGATACCAATGTCGGGTATCTACGGCGAAACGGGGTGTCGATCTGGGACGAGTGGGCCGACGAGAGCGGCGATCTCGGGCCGGTCTACGGCAAGCAATGGCGGTCCTGGGCGACGCTCGACGGGGCGGCGGTCGACCAGATCCGCGACGTGATCGAAACGCTGAAGCGCGATCCGGACAGCCGGCGGATGATCGTATCGGCGTGGAATCCGGCCGATATTCCCGACATGGCGCTGGCGCCGTGCCACTGCCTGTTCCAGTTCTACGTGGCCGACGGGCGGCTTTCCTGCCAGCTCTACCAGCGTTCGGCGGACGTGTTCCTGGGGGTGCCGTTCAATATCGCGTCCTATGCGCTCCTGACCATGATGGTGGCGCAGGTGACGGGGCTGAAGCCGGGCGAATTCGTCCACACGTTCGGCGATGCGCACCTTTATCTCAACCATCTGGAACAGACCGAAGAGCAGTTGTTGCGGACACCGCGCCCGCTGCCGCAAATGCGGATCAACCCGGACGTCAATTCGATCTTCGGGTTCCGCTTCGAGGACTTCGAACTGACCGGCTACGACCCGCATCCGCACATCAAGGCGCCGGTGGCGGTTTGAAGGCCGTCAGCGAAGCGATGAACAGATACGATGACAAACACGAGTTCACTAACGTCCCCGGCCCCGGATGCACCGCCTGAGCGGCAACGCGATGGTGGCGTTGCGGTCGCCTTTGTGGTCGCGGTGGCCGACAACGGCGTGATCGGGCGTAACGGCGGTCTGCCGTGGCGGCTGTCGTCGGATCTGAAGCTGTTTCGCCGGCTGACGATGGGCAAGCCGATCATCATGGGGCGCAAGACCTGGGTGTCGCTGCCGAAACGGCCGCTTGATGGGCGCGACAATATCGTCGTCACGAGGGATCTCGCGTTCGAGGCCGAGGGTGCGCATGTGGCCGCGGATACCGAGCATGCCTTGAGGCTGGGGCAGGCCCTTGCCGGAGAGCGGGGGGCGGGCGAGGTTGCGGTGATCGGCGGGGCTGCGATCTACGAGGCGCTCATCGATGCGGCGGACCGCATCTATTTGACCGCCGTTCATGGTGAACCCGATGGGGATACAACCTTTCCCGTATTCGACCTGACCGGCTGGAGGATCGTCAGCGAAGAGCCCATCGAACGGGGCGCGAGGGACGAATTCGACGCAACTTTGCGGGTCATGGAGCGCGTCTGGCCTGAGGACAAAGCGGCATGAGACCGGTCTCGGCGCAAAAATCATGCTCTTGAAGCTGACCGGACACACACCAAATGCCGTTACAGCGGTTTGCTGTCAGGCCGTGTTGCCCTATAAGCGCATGAGCGCGGTCCGGTTTCGTTCTGGAACCGGTGTTCAACGCGGTATTGCGGCGGTTTAGCAGCTGTCGAAGCCTTCCGCGTAATCCTTCCACAAATCGAGGCGAGACTTCACGTATGCCCTGGAACAATCAAAATGGCGGCGGCTGGAAAAGCGGCGGCGGCGGCGGTGGTGGCGGCGGACCCTGGGGACAGGGCGGCGGCGGAGGCCATCAGGGCGGCGGCGGTCAGCAGCCCGATCTGGAAGAGATCCTCAAGCGCAGTCAGGATCGCATGAAGCAGGTCATGCCGACCGGCGGCCTGCCGGGGTGGACCATGTTTATGATCGCCCTGGTGATCGCTGCAATCGTCGGTGCGTATGCAAGCGTGTTCATCGTGAAGCCCGATGAACTCGGCGTCGTCCTGCGGTTTGGAAAATACGTGCGCCAGGAAGGTCCCGGTCTGCACCTGAAGTGGCCGGACCCGATCGAAGAGGTCATCAAGCCGAGCGTGACGCGCGAAAACCGTGTCGAGCTGGGGATGCTGTCCGCCGGCGGTACGCGCGGCGGGCTGACGCGGGACGTGCCGCAGGAAAGCCTGATGCTGACGGGCGATGAAAACATCGTCGACGTCGATTTCGTCGTCGTGTGGCGGATCAAGTCCGAAGAACAGGACGAGAAGACCGGTCAGGCCGGTGTCGAGAAGTTCCTGTTCAACATCCAGAACCCTGAGTCGACCGTCAAGGAAGTCGCCGAGAGCGCGATGCGCGAGGTCGTCGGCAAGAGCGACATCCAGCCAATCCTGACGGCGGATCGTCAGAAGACCGAGGTGGCAGTGCGCGACCTGATGCAGCACACGCTCGACAGCTACGATGCCGGCATCAAGATCGTGCGCGTGCAGATGCAGAAGGTGGACCCGCCGGGCAAGGTGATCGACGCCTTCCGAGACGTGCAGGCGGCGAAAGCCGACCAGGAGCGTATCCAGAACGAAGCTCGCGGTTATGCCAACAAGGTCGTGCCGGAAGCGCGCGGTGAAGCCGAGCGTATCCTGCAGGCCGCCGAGGGCTACAAGCAGCAGACGGTTCAGGAAGCCCTCGGTCAGGCTTCAAGGTTCGAACAGGTCTACACGGAATACGCAAAGGCGCCGGAAGTAACCCGCAAGCGCATGTTCCTGGAAACCATGGAGCGGGTCTTCAAGGATACCGACAAGATCATCCTCGATTCGAATGGCAAGAACGGAGGGTCCGGCGTCGTGCCCTACCTGCCGCTCGATCAATTGCGCAATCGTTCCGAAGCAACAGGCGGAGGTCGCTGAGCCATGCGTGCATTTTCCGCTTTTCTTGTAATCCTTCTGGGGCTTGCCGCTGTGGGCTTCTACATGTCCGCGTTCATGGTGCGCCAGACCGAACAGGCCATCGTGCTGACGTTCGGTAAGGTCGACCGGGTCATCAACGAGTACAAGCTCGACAGCCAGGGCCGGTTCGAAAACCATGCAGGCCTCAACTGGAAGTATCCGGTGGCCCAGGAGGTCGTGTTCTACGACAAGCGCATTCTCGATCTCGACTCGCAGCCGCTCGAAGTCATCGTGTCCGACCAGAAGCGACTCGTGGTCGATGCCTTCCTGCGCTACCGCATCACCAACCCGCTGAAATTCTACCAGACGGTGAGGTCGGAGATGATTGCGCGCCAGCGCCTCGGCAACGTGCTCGAAGCCTCGGTCAGAAGCGTGCTCGGTGCGGCGACGTTCCAGGACGTGGTGCGTGACAAGCGCGAAGCCCTGATGGGAACGATCCTCGCCCAGGTCAACAGCGAAGCCGAGACGCTCGGTGTGACGGTGGTCGATGTGCGCATCAAGCGTGCGGATCTGCCGGAGGCCAACTCCGAAGCGATCTACCGGCGCATGCAGACCGAGCGCGAACGCGAGGCGACCGAAATCCGCTCCGAGGGTAATGCGGCCGCCAACCGGATCCGCGCAACGGCGGATCGAGAGGCGACCATCATCAAGGCCGAAGCGACCAGGAAGTCCGAACAAATGCGCGGTGAAGGGGATGCTGAGCGCAACCGGATCTTCGCCGAAGCGTTCGGCAAGGATCCCGAGTTCTTCGCCTTCTACCGGTCGATGCAGGCCTATGAAACCGGTCTTGGATCAAAGGATACGAGACTGGTGATTTCGCCGGATTCGGAGTTCTTCCGGTTCTTCAGCAATCCCGGCGGCAAGACCTCGCCGCCGAACTGAGGCTGATTGTGGAGCGGGACCGTGATAAATAAGCGGTCCCGTTTTCGCATTCAGTGCGGGCTGCCGCTTCCTGAATACTTGCGGAAAGATGCCAGAATGAACGATCTTATCGTTGCTCTGGGGCTTGTACTCGTCATCGAGGGGCTGGTCTGGGCGGTCGCGCCGGACATGGGCCGGCGGCTTCTCGAAATTGCCGCCGAAACGCCGAAGAATACGCTGCAGATGGCCGGCTGGACTGCGGTTGCGGTCGGTGTTGTGATCGTGTGGCTGTTGCGGGGCTAGTGTGGCGTCGCGCCTTAATTGACCTGTTGGTGCCGCACAGGAGTTGTCAATTGAGGCGCGCTGAACGCCACACTAAGCCATTGTTTTCGCTAGTGGCCTTCATGTCTCGCCTAAATCGTCAGCGGTTGCGGCC